>CADECO010000503.1:0-3929 GCA_902825905.1 uncultured beta proteobacterium | reverse complement strand
GCGGCGATGAACGGGCAATTCGCTTCTGCGCCGATCTTCGCGAACGCTTCGAGCATCGCCATGTCCGCACTGTCGGCAGCGAAGGAAAAGTCCACCAGGATCGTCGTGTAGGGTTCGCCACCGAAGGTGCCGAACTCGTCCCGGTAGATCTTCTTCCACAAGGCGGTCTCGTCGATGCCTCGCGACCTCTGGATATCGGCGGCGAGCTCAGCCTTGTTCACATCCAGTACGCGAATGCGGATCGAGGGGTCGGCGGCCGCCAGATCGACCAACCGCGCGAGCCGGTGGACCGAATTCCCCTGTTCCCGTGAACGCGCAAGGCGTTGGACATCCTCGACCTCCACCAGGACGAAGCGGCGCTGGCCGAGCGCTTGGCGATCCTCGGGCGAGGTCAACCCGAAATCTCCTATCACGCCGATCACTACCGGAATCACCACCGAAATGGTTTCCCCGTTCGTTTCGAGCGAATAGGCGAGTCGGGGGCCGAGCCGGTCATTCGGTCGAGCGCTATCAGCCATGGCCCGCCTCGCTCGAACTGACCTTCTTGTCCTTGTTGTCGGCCCGTGACCTTGCAGACATGCGCACCGCGGGGCCGATCACATCACCCAGTCGGGCGAGCAGTCCGTCGAGATCGGCGTATACGATCGGCTCCAGGAACCACGGGTAACGCTGGAACGAATCGAGCATGCTGGGCTCGTTCTGGCTATCGAGCAATAATGGCTGCACCGGCAATGACGGATAGTCAGGCACGATGCCCCGCAGTTCCTGTAGGACGCTCTTCGCGTCGGTGAGGTCGGCGATGACGAAGCGGGCCATGCCCGCCAGCGTGGCAATGGTTTCGCCGGTACTTCGGCTGACCGGTTTGTCGAAATCGAAAATGATCGGCACCAAGTCGAATTCGCCGCTGCGGAGCGCCTGACGCAGCGCGTCGAGCACCGGCTTGCGCTCCGCGGTGAAGCGGCCAAGGATCAGCACCACCTTCGAGGTGATGGTGTCGATGACCTGGCGCAGCCGCGCATTGTTCATGAGCAGGTAGATGAACTGGGCGACCTCGAGATCGTCAACAGTGATCGCCGTCTCGCCCTGGGGCGCGATATTCAGACCGCGCTGCTGCGACTTGTCGTCGAGGAGCAGGTCCCATGCGGAGATGCCGTACACCGAGCAGCCGTTCAGTCTTGCGCCGTGAAGCTGCGTGCTGAGCATGCGCGCCTCCTCGAGCACGGCCTCGGTGAGGTCGGCGTCCCTGAGGTCGGTTCGATTCAGATTTGCGCCGATCAGCGACACCCGGGTCAGATCGGCGTTGGCCAGGCATGCGCCGGCCAGATCCGCCCGGTCCAGCCGGGTTCGCCGATCGCTGCCGCTTCCCAGGGCTGCACCGCTCAGGTCCGCGGCGCGTAGGTCGACGCCGACCAGGTGCGCTCCCCGCAACGCGACGCGTGCCAACCTGGCATCGGCCAGGCACGCGGCGCCGAAGTCGGATCGGTCGAGACTGGCATTCGTCAGGTCGGCCCGCTCCATTCTTGCGCGGCTGAAGCGGGCGTTGCCGCGCGCGCCCACCAGCACGGCCTCGCGCAGGTCGGCGCCTTCGAAGCTGGCATCGTCGAGCGCCGCCTCAGAGAGGTCCGCCTCGGCCAGATTCGCCCCGGCGAGTTTCGCCCCGGCCAGCGACACGCCGCGCAAGTTGGCGCGGAACAGGTACGCGCCCGTCAGGTCGGCATTCCAAAGATCGGAGCCGACTAGATTGCAGCCACCCAGGTCGATGCCGCACAGATTCAGCGGAAGGTCGTCAGAAGCTGCTCGGAGCACCAGTTGCAGCGGCAATATCTCCGCGCTGGCACGACGCCGGTTCCACTCCGCGACACCGTTCTCGCCCGAGGCGATCAGCCGTTCGGCTTCGCTGCTTTCCATGCTGCCCGGCGTCCTTTGAGCGAGTCCTCTGATTGCAGCCAAAACCACGAGACGCGCGAGATGACGAACTACGGTTACTCGGGAGTCCGCAATTTGGGCGATAAATCGCGGAGCATCCTCGACTCAGGTTCCAGAGATTTGTCGTGCAAAATGCCGACGGCTGCGTAAGCGACATGTGTAAGCGACATGTCCACAAGCGACTCGACTGTAGGGTCAGTCTGTTGGGCAGTCAATCGAGCGGATCAGCACCACCGCGTCGCTGTGCTCGCCTTGCCTGGCGTTGGCCATCACGTCGACATGACCTGCGGCATGCACCTCGTCGCGTTCACCTGACAGCCAAGCACCGCTGAGTCGTTTCGCTAGTAGCCGAGCAAGCGTGGCAAGGCCAGGCTGGTCCACGGAAAGTAGGTCACCAGCGCGAGCACCGCGATCAGCGTCCACAGGAACGGCATCACCTCGCGGTACACGTCATTGATGCGCACCTGTGCGATGGTCGCGGTGGCAAAGACCAGCACGCCCAGCGGCGGCGTGAGTGCGCCGATCACCAGGTTCATCACCATGATCACGCCGAGCTGGACCGGGTCGATTCCCGCCTTCACTGCGATCGGCAGCAGGATCGGCACCAGAATCACCAGTGAGGCGATGAACTCCATCGCCAAGCCGACGATCAACAGAAACACATTCAATACCAGCAGGAACAACAACGGCTCGCGCGCCAGGCCACCGAGGTGCTCGGCCACCAACTGCGGAATTCGTTCGATCCCGAGTGCCCAACCGAACGGTGCCGCGGCCGCAACGATGGCAATGATGATCACGGTGTCATAGAAACCGTCGCGCAGAATGCCCGGTAGGTCGCGCCAACGGAATTTCTTGTAGGCGAGCTTGCCGATGATGATTGCGTACAGTACCGCCATCGCCCCTGCTTCCGAAGCGGTAAACGCACCCGCACGCATGCCGCCAACGATCAGAATCGGCACCAGCAGCGCAGGCATCGCATCACGCAGCGCGCGGCCGCGTTCGGCCAACGTTGCCGGTCGGGACGCCGCCTCGAATGCACGGCGCTTCGCTTGCCAGTGAACCATGATCATCAAAGCGGCCGCCATCAACACGCCCGGCACGATTCCCGCCGCGAACAGCGCGCCGACCGACACTGAACCGAGGGCGGCGAACACGATCAGGCCGATGCTCGGCGGAATGAGGTTGTCGATGGTCGAGGCCGAACTTGTCACTGCCGCGGCAAACGCGCGCGGATAGCCGCGCGCGGCCATTTCCGGGACCAGCACCTTGGCCGTCCCCGCGGCGACCGCTAGCGACGAACCGGACAGTCCTCCCATGACCGTGTTCGTGACGATGTTCACCTGTGCCAATCCGCCGCGCAGGTGCCCCACGAGTGCGGCCGCGAATCGCACCAGATGCTGGGTGATGCCGCTTGCATTCATGACATGCGCCGCCAGAATGAAAAACGGAATCGACAGCAGCAAGAACGAGTTGACCGACGAGGCGAGCGACTGCGAGATCGGCAGCAGCATCAGCTCGCCCTGGAAGGCGAATGAAGCGTAGGCGGCGATCACCAGACAAAACGCGATCGGCACATCCAGGAACATCAGCCCCAGGCTCACGATATGCAAGGTCCAGCCGACGTTCCAGGTGATGGGCAATAGTGGCCGTGCGCTCAGGAACAGTACGAACAACGCCGCACCGCATGCGAGGGCGAGCGCGCCGCCCCACGACCGATTCGATCCCAACGGTCGCATCCCAGCGACGTAGGCAAGCGTCAGCGCGGCGCCGACCGGTACGGCCAGGTACAACCAAGTTGAAGGAATCTCCAGTGCGCCGGTGGCGCCGGTCACGCGCATGGCGAAGTCGCCGCCGTGCACCACCATTGCGATCGACGCCGCCGCCACGATCGTCGTCGTCAGGAACTCCAATCCCTGCTTGGTCCGCGGCGAAACACGGTCAACCAGCAGATCGATGCGCATGTGCCGACCGCGTCCAGCCACCACCGCGATGCCGAGATAGAT
>CADECO010000502.1:0-3931 GCA_902825905.1 uncultured beta proteobacterium | reverse complement strand
CGAGCGCGTCGATGTAGTCATTGAAATCGCCCTGCGCATCTAGCACGACTGGGGTGTTCGCCGGATCGATGCACACCGGCGTATCGAGTTCCACGGCCGCAGCCGCGGCCGGAGCCGCGTCGAGCACTAGATCGATGGTCGACGGCGCAACGAGAACAGCCGCGCTGGGTTCGAAGTCGTCGGCCGCTTTGGTGATCACCTGTGGCAGCGGACTGATTTATTCCACGTTGATGTCCTCCACGACATTCATCGAATCGGCCGCGGCTTCGCCGGACGCATCGAAATCCATCGCGAGATTGGCGAGCAACACGTCCTCGGAGTACGAATCGGCGTACGAATCAGAGCGTGAAGTCGAGTGCGAGTCGGAGTACCTCGCTTTCAGTGCGGCACCCACTGCGCTCACCACAACCCGATTCGCTCCGGATCGGCCGACACTACCTGGCATAGGTCCGTCCAACGGCATGGTTTCCTCCCGTCCTTGTCGTGTGCTGCGCTTTCCCAGATTGGGCAGGCCGAACATGAACATCACGCCGCCTTGGCAAGCGCGGCCTTGCCCACTGGAATGACCACTGTAAACACCGATCCGAATTCCGGCTCCGAGCGCACCGTAATCGAGCCGCGGTGGGCCTCGACGATGCGCTTGACGATGGCCAGCCCCAGTCCGGTGCGGTCACCGCCCTGCTTGGTCGTGTAGAACGGCTCGAACACTCTCGTTACCGCATCCGAGCCGATTCCGGCCCCGTTGTCCTGGATCTGGAACTGCACTGCATCGCTCAATGCGCGCGTCCGCAGCGTGATCTCCAACGCGCGGCCGGGAATCGCCGCTTCGCACGCGTTGGTGATCAGGTTGTGCAGCACGCGACGTATTTGCTCGCCGCGGCACCAGATGTGCGGGAGGCGCCCGTAGTCTTTCGTGATCCGTATGTCACGCACCTGATTGGCCTGGGCCTTCAACAGCGCGTCGAGTTCGTCGTTCAGGTCCCAGGCCGCGGTCTGGCCAGCGTCGGGACAGGCGAACTCCTCCAAATCGTCGACCACGGCCTCGATCCGCGCCACGCCCTGCAGACTCGCCGTGACCGTCTCGCCAAGGCTCTCGAGTTGTTCGGTGGGGCCGACCGCTTCGAGCGCCGCGCGCACATCGAAATAACGCACACGCACGGCATTGACATCGCGCGGATGACTGCCCATCGCCTTCACGAACGTCTCGGACTTGCCAAGCGCTTCGGTGAGGTGCTTGAAGCTCGCTTCGATGCGCTGCAAGGAATCCTTCGCCCGAGCGGCCGGTGTATGCAGCTCGTTCACGATGCCCTGTACCACCTGCCCTAGTGCGGCAACCTGTCCGGTACGTGCCTGCTCCGTGCGCGCCTGTGCCTTGCGGAGCTTTGCCAGCGAGAGTTCCAGCCCGCTGGTGCGCGACGCCACCGTGGCCTCGACGCTGCGGATGACACGTCGCAGGTGCCAGCCGAGCATGCCGAGCGCCACTGCCAGCAATCCACCCAACAGCACCAGCGCACGGCGATCGCGCGCGTTGCGCGTCAGATGGGCATCGAACAACCGGCTCAGCGTCTCATCGAGTTCGGCAACGCGCGGGGCGATCGGCAACGCGTCGATTTGCGCCAGGACCTTCTCGAATCGATCGAGCTGCTCGATCGATACGCGTGCATGATGCAGGAATGCACCGGTGCGCTCGCTGTCGGCGAGTTGCGGCCGGCTGCCCAGTTGTTCGAGCACGCGCCGCGCTGCGCGCCCCGAATCAGCATCGCCCGTCGAAGCCGCATGCAGTACGCGCTGAGTGAACGTCTGCGCTGTGGCCGCCAGATCGCGACCACCCGGCTCGTTGCTCACGCCGATGACGAGCACGCTCAGCGCCGATGAGACGTGGCGAAGCGAGCCTCGCAGCAGCGGATCGACCTGCCTGAACTCCTCCAGCAGCGCGGCCTTGCGTTCGAGCAGGCTCGCGAGTTCCGCAACGGCACCTTGCATCGAAGGTTCGCTCGACAAAGCACCACTGGCACCGAGCATGCGATCGCGAATCCGCTCGACGCTCCCCGGAGGAGATGCCGTGGGCGTGCGGTCTTCGTTCGAGTCGATGCGTGCGCGCATGGCCTGCGCGTTCCACTGTGCATCGAGGCGCTCCAGAGTGCGCAGGCCCGCGGCGAGATTGACTAGATTGGTCCCAGCTTCGTCGTGCGCCGAGCGGATCAGAAAGAACGTGGCGGTGGTGAACAACACAGCCCCGCCGATCGCGAGGGCGACCAGGATCCACACGCGATTGACGACCGGCGCCAGTTGAACGGGCGCCTCGGCCACGAGCTCGGGGGAGTCGGCCATCGATTCGATTACCTCCGGAAAGCCCCCGGGTCATCATGGTCGCGGCGCGACACCGGGTTGCCTGGACGGAATCGTATGGCGGATCAGCGGTTTAGCGAATCAGGCACGCACCTCCACGCGATCCCATCTGTGACAGCCTCGTGGACGTGTCACAAAGATTTACCAACGCCGATCATTGAGCACTCGGCCACGACCGACCTGATTCGGCACTAAAGCGGGCTCCATCAGCAAACACCCCGCCATCGTCTGGTCGGCACAAACCCAGCCATCGCAACAAGGAGCACCACCGCATTCGTCCGCACGCACCAATCGGATCCATCGGACCCGATGAACGATCACTGAATCGGTGCGTGCAACGCTGTGAGCGCACCGGCGCCGTGCGCAACCGCATTGCATCGCACGTTGCTGCGAGCAGATCGATCGACGCACTTCCCGCGGCAATTCAACGACATGCAGGGTCGCAAGCGCAATTGGCACGGGCGTTGCGATAGGGCCCCCACAACGACTCACGCGAGAGTCGGCTCGGCTTTCTCTTCCATGACCCAAACAGAGGTGCACATGACGTACCGCGCAAATCGCAGCTCCCGCAGATCCGTTCTGAAGAGCGTTCTACTCGGCTCCGCATTGGCAGCATTCGGAGCATTCCCGCAACTGAGCCAGGCGCAAGCGAAGAGCATCAAGGTCGGCGTGCTGCATTCGTTGTCGGGAACGATGGCGATCAGCGAGACGGTCCTGAAGGACGTCGCGCTGATGGCGATCGAGGAGATCAACGCTGCCGGCGGCGTGATGGGCCACAAGATCGAGCCGGTGGTCGTCGACCCGGCGTCCAACTGGCCGCTCTTCGCCGAGAAGGCGCGTCAGTTGCTCACGCAGGACAAGGTCGCCGCGGTCTTCGGCTGCTGGACCTCGGTATCGCGCAAGAGCGTGCTGCCCGTGTTCGAAGAATTGAACGGCCTGCTCTACTACCCGGTGCAGTACGAGGGCGAGGAACTCTCGAAGAACGTGTTCTACACCGGTGCGGCGCCCAATCAACAGGCGATCCCGGCGGTGGAATACCTGATGAGCAAGGACGGCGGCGGGGCCAAGCGCTTCTTCCTGCTCGGCACCGACTACGTCTATCCACGCACGACCAACAAGATCCTCCGCGCATTCCTGAAGAGCAAAGGCGTCGCCGACAAGGACATCGAGGAGGTCTACACGCCGTTCGGCCACACCGACTATCAAACCATCGTTGCGAACGTCAAGAAATTCTCCGCGGGAGGCAAAACCGCGGTGGTGTCGACGATCAACGGCGACTCCAACGTGCCGTTCTACAAGGAGCTCGGCAACCAGGGCCTCAAGGCCACCGACGTGCCGGTGGTCGCGTTCTCGGTCGGTGAAGAAGAGCTGCGCGGCGTCGATACCAAGCCGCTCGTGGGACATCTGGCCGCCTGGAACTACTTCATGTCGCTCAAGAATCCCGACAACGACGGCTTCACCAAGAAATGGGCCGCCTATGCAAAGGCCAAGAAGCTGCCCGGCGCCGACAAGCCGCTTACCAACGATCCGATGGAAGCAACCTATATCGGCATCTACATGTGGAAACAGGCTGTCGAGAAGG
>CADECO010000501.1:0-3932 GCA_902825905.1 uncultured beta proteobacterium | reverse complement strand
GCAAGGACGAGGGGGGGCGGCACACGCCGTTCTTCAACAACTACCGGCCGCAGTTCTACTTCCGTACGACGGACGTGACCGGGGCGGTGGAGTTGGCGCAGGGCACCGAGATGGTGATGCCTGGGGACAACACCAAGCTGACGGTGGCGCTGATCGCCCCGATCGCGATGGAGCAGGGGCTGCGCTTTGCCATCCGCGAGGGCGGCAAGACGGTGGGCGCAGGTGTGGTCACCAAAGTCATCGAGTAGTACGAGAAACTACATGGCTACCAAAAGCGACAAGATTCGTATTCGCCTGAAGGCGTTCGACTACCGGCTGATCGATCAGTCGGCGATGGAAATCGTCGACACTGCCAAGCGTACCGGTGCAGTGGTACGCGGTCCGATCCCGCTGCCGACGCGCATTCAGCGCTTCGACGTGCTGCGCAGCCCGCACGTCAACAAGACTTCCCGCGATCAGTTCGAGATGCGCACCCACGTGCGACTGATGGACATCATCGACCCGACCGACAAGACGGTCGATGCGCTGATGAAGCTCGATCTGCCTGCGGGCGTGGACGTGGCGATCAAGTAACAGATTCGAATTGCGTAGTCGTAGTGAATGGTGAAGCGGCACTCGTGCTTCACCAAGGGTAATCGCCGACCAATTGCAGTCGGCACCTCATGTGAGGGTAATGACAATGACGTTAGGTCTGATCGGCCGCAAGGTCGGCATGACGCGCATCTTTTCCGACGATGGCGAATCTCACGCCGTCACGGTGCTCGATGTCGCGGACAATCGCATCACTCAGGTCAAGAAGGCTGACACCGACGGCTACACCGCCGTGCAGCTCACCCACGGCAAGCGCCGGCCCACGCGGATCCGCAAGCCGATCGCTGGCCACCTCGCCAAAGCGGGCGTCGAAGCCGGTGTCCGGCTGAAGGAATTCCGCGTTCCCGAAGCCGACCTGGAGAAATTTCAGGCTAGCGGCAAGATCGGCACCGACATCTTCTCGGTCGGCCAGTTCGTCGACGTGCAGGGCACCAGCATCGGCAAGGGTTTTGCCGGCGTGCAGAAGCGCCACAACTTCGGCTCGGGTCGCGCCAGCCACGGCAATTCGATCTCGCACAACACGCCGGGCTCCACCGGCCAGGCGCAGGATCCGGGGCGCGTGTTTCCCGGCAAACGCATGCCAGGTCATCTCGGCGCGGTCACGACCACGGTGCAGGGATTGGAAATCCTGCGTGTCGATGCGGAGCGCCAGCTGCTCTGGGTCAAGGGCGCCGTGCCGGGCTCTCGTGAAGGTCTGATCGTGGTGCGTCCGGCGGTGAAGGCGAAGAAGAAAGCCGTCGTACCGACCCCGGCCAAAGCCGCGAAGAAGTGAGCCACACCATGGAACTCAAGCTCCTCAACGATCAGGGATCGAACACCGCGACGATCAGTGCGGCTGACGCGCTGTTCGCACGCGAATACAACGAATCGCTCGTGCATCAGCTCGTGGTGGCCTATCAGGCGAATGCACGCCTGGGCAACCGCAAGCAGCTCACGCGCGCCGAGGTAAACAAGTCGAAGAAGAAACCGTTCCGGCAGAAAGGCACCGGCCGCGCTCGCGCCGGCAAGGCCTCGAGCCCGTTGTGGCGCGGCGGCGGCAAGATCTTTCCGGCGAGCCCGACCGAGAACTTCACCCAGAAGGTCAACCGCAAGATGTATCGCGCAGGCATGGCCGCCATCCTGTCGCAGCTCGCGCGTGAAGACCGCCTGCACGTCGTCGAGGACTTCACCGTCGACACGCCCAAGACCAAACAACTCGTGCAGAAGATCAAGGGCATGGGGCTGGACGAGGTGCTGGTGATCACCGATCAGGCGAGCGAGAACCTGCTGTTGTCCTCGCGCAATCTGCCGCAGGTGCTGGTGCTGGAAGTGCCGCAGACCAATCCGGTGTCGCTGGTGCAGTTCAAGAACGTGCTGCTCACCAAGAAGGCGATTGCCAAGTTCGAGGAGATGTGGGCATGAACCAGGATCAGCTCATGACGGTGCTGCTCGCTCCGATCGTCTCGGAGAAGAGCACGATGGTGGGCGAGAAGCACAATCAATACGTGTTCCGCGTCCTCGACCGCGCTACCAAGCCCGAGATCAAGGCGGCGGTGGAGCTGCTGTTCAGCAAGAAGGATCAGAAGCTCGAAGTCACCGGCGTGCGCATCGTCAATGTTCGCGGCAAGGACAAGCGCGTTGGCAAGGTGCAGGGTCGACGTCGCCACTGGAAGAAGGCCTATGTGAGCGTCAAGGCCGGCCAGGACATCAACTTCCAGGCCGCCGAGTAGCGCCGCCCGCGGAACTCACGAGGAAACGAATCATGCTCGTCAAGGTCAAGCCGACTTCCGCCGGCCGTCGCGGACTGGTGAAGGTGGTGAACGAGGCGCTCCACAAAGGGCGGCCGCACACCAAGCTCACCGAGAAGAAGCACCGCGGCTCCGGCCGCAACAATTTGGGCGTGGTCACCATGCGGCACAAGGGTGGCGGCCACCAGCAGCACTATCGCAAGGTCGATTTTCGACGCAACAAGGACGGCATCGCCGCCAAGGTCGAACGCATCGAGCACGACCCGAATCGAAGCGCCCACATCGCGCTGCTGTGCTACGCCGACGGTGAGCGCCGCTACATCATCGCGCCCAAGGGGGTCACGGTTGGCACGCAGCTGATGAGCGGGTCCGAAGCGCCGATCCGTCCGGGCAACACGCTGCCGATCCGAAATATCCCGGTGGGTACGACCATCCACTGCATCGAGTTGCAGCCGGGAAAGGGCGCCCAGCTCGCGCGCTCGGCGGGAACGTCGGTGCAGTTGCTCGCTCGCGAAGGCAGCTACGCGCAGCTCCGTATGCGATCCGGAGAGATCCGCCGCATTCACGTGGAGTGCCGTGCCACGATCGGCGAGGTCGGCAACGAAGAGAACAACCTGCGTCAGTACGGCAAGGCCGGCGCCAAGCGTTGGCGCGGTATCCGCCCGACGGTGCGCGGCGTGGCCATGAACCCGGTCGACCATCCGCACGGCGGCGGCGAGGGTCGCACCGGCACCAAGCGCGATCCGGTTTCGCCGTGGGGCACGCTGGCCAAGGGCCACCGCACGCGTAAGAACAAGCGCACGCAAAGCATGATCGTGGCCAGCCGCCACAAGAAATAACCGGGAACCGATATGGCACGTTCACTCAAAAAGGGTCCGTTCGTCGATCTGCATCTGGTCAAGAAGATCGATACGGCGCGCTCGAACAACGACAAGCGTCCGATCAAGACCTGGTCGCGACGCTCGACGGTATTGCCCGATTTCGTCGGTCTCACCATCGCGGTCCACAACGGCAAGCAGCACATCCCGGTGTTCGTCACCGAGAACATGGTCGGTCACAAGCTCGGCGAATTCGCACACACCCGCACGTTCAAGGGCCATAGCGCCGACAAGAAGACCTCTTCGGCGCCTGCCAGGTCCGGGCCGAGGAAATAGACGGCGAAGCAAGGAACAACCATGGATACTCAAGCCAAGCTTTACGGGGTGCACCTGTCGGCGCAGAAGGGGCGGCTGGTTGCCGATCAGATCCGCGGGTTGCAGGTGGAACGCGCGCTGAACCTGCTCGCATTCAGCCCCAAGAAGGCCGCGCGCATCATCAAGAAGGTCGTCGAATCGGCGATCGCCAACGCCGAGCAGAACGCAGGTGCCGACGTCGACGAACTGAAGGTCAAACGCATCATGGTCGAGCAAGGCCCCTCGGTGAAGCGATTCCATGCACGTGCCAAGGGGCGCGGCAATCGGATCACCAAGCCGACCTGCCATATCTTCGTGACCGTCAGCGACGACGCTGCCGGCAAACGCGCCTGACGCCCAACCGAATCGGAAGCGAGAACACGATGGGACAGAAGATCCACCCGACTGGATTCCGCCTGGCGGTGAGCCGCAACTGGAGTTC
>CADECO010000500.1:0-3936 GCA_902825905.1 uncultured beta proteobacterium | reverse complement strand
CAGTGCGGCAATTTGACGGAAGCGCCGGCTAACAAGCCAACGAACCGGACGCCCACGAGCACGCATCGCTTTGCTTGCGGTACCTGCGTCGGCTAAGCCTCCTCGGTCGCCCGCTATTGGCGGCGTTGTGCCTCACTGTTCGAGCGAGAGCGGGGTGGCTCCCTCAATCCGGTCGGCGTCGTGCTTGCCGGCCCGAGGTTGGTTACGGTGCATGGGGCCGCGTCACCCGAGCTAATCTCAAAGATCTGATTCCGCGTCATCCACCGAGCCATGCCCAAACCGAGCCCGCATGGGCGCCGAAGGTTCACCGCACAGGCGGAGCTGCTTCGTTCCAGGGCGAGCGAGGCGCCGCGGCGTGGCGTCCGGGAGGAATCGCGCTTGTTCCGGGCCGGCCCGTCGAAGCCTCGGCATTTCCGCACGGTTCGGACGTCGCGCTATGAAACTGGCAACGCGAAACACGAAAGTCGTCAGGGGTGGCTGCCGAGGCACAACCTCGCATTCAACCGGACGGCCGCAAACAGGGCTTGCGGTGCGCTCCTCGCAGGGCTCGTCGCCCGCCGGTTAATGCTGCGTTGGGCGTCGCAGGCACATGGCACATGCGCTCCCGCCGAAGGTGTAGCATCACGCCCTATGAAGCTGGCGACTGGCAAGGTTGTTCAAGGCAAAGTGGTTATCGAGGGCGAAGCGCTTCCCGAGGGAACGGTCGTCACCGTTCTCGCCGTCGAGGACGCGGAGACTTTTGAGGTTCCTGCCGAACTCGAGGCCGAACTGGCCGAATCGCTGGCGCAGGCCGCGCGAGGCGAGACCATCCCTGTCACTGACGCACTGGCGCGTGTACGCGGCCTGAGCTGACTTCCAATGTGCTGATCGTCGAGGTCACCCCAAGGGCACTCGCGCAGCTCGAACGCGCCGCTCGTTGGTGGGAGGTCAACCGCCCCGCTGCGCCGGGGGCCATCGCCGCCGACTTCGAAGCGGCTACCAAGCTTCTCGCGCTCCAGCCTGGTATCGGCGCTCGGTCCACTTCCGTGCGCTATCCCGAACTTCGCCGCTTGTATCTTGAGCGAGTGCGCTATCACGTCTACTACGACATCCGTCCGCGCAAGATCGTCATTCTTGCTTTCTGGCACGCGAGTCGCGAAGAACAGCCGAAGCTATGAACGCGGCGACGGCCAACCCGTCGTTGCACCCGACATGCGCCGGCCGGCTTCGCCGGCTACCACATGCGGGATCCAGTGCATCGATCAGATCGTTGAGCGCGTGCTCGAACGAACCCTCGATGAGCTGGCTAGGCCTCAGGGAGCACAACCGTTCTCCTCCTCACATCAATCCTCACATCAAGGTAGGCAATGGCTCGCAACATCGTCTTCACATCTAAGGCCGCTAAGCCACCACCGGCCTACAGCCAAGCGGTCAAGGCCGCTGGCCTGGTGTTCGTTTCGGGCACTTCGCCGACTGACCCCGCCACCGGTGCAATAAAAGGCACAACCATTCAGGAACAAACACGCCAATGCCTCACCAACATTCAGGCGATTCTTGAGGCTGCAGGCAGTTCGCTGGACAGAATCGTCAGCGCTACGATTGTTCTTGCGGACGAGGACGACTTTGCCGGAATGAACGAGGAATGGCTAAGGTGGTTCCCTTCCGACCCGCCGGCCCGGCAAGGTGCCAAGCTGCCTGCTCGCATTCCAGGCTTGAAGGTCTCCATTGCAGCAATCGCTGAGGCCTAACCCGTTCCACCAACGTTGAACCCCGGGAAACACATCGACCTGCCGGCGGTCGTCATAGCGTGTTCATTGAGGAAGGAGCATCAGGATGTACCAACCGAAATCCTTCATCAGAACTGCCTCCGAAGTCCAAGCTATCCTCGGCCCCTCCTTTCCCGCGACACGAGGCAACGACCATGTCGTTCGCGCACTTCCCGGCGCCCACTCTGTTGCTTGCATTCGTCCTCGGCGTGGGGACACCCGCAGCGGCGGTGGCTGCTGACCCGGACGGTGCCTATCCCAACAAGCCGCTTCGCTTCATCGTGCCGTTTCCTCCCGGCGCCATTCCCGACCGGGTTGCACGGGTGCTGGGTGATCAGCTGAACAAGCGATGGGGGCAGCCGGTCGTGGTGGTGAATCGGCCAGGCGCGGGCGGCATGCTCGCCGCCGAGACCGCCGCGAAGAGTCCGCCGGATGGCTTGACGCTCTTCCTCGGTGGGCCAGCCACGCACGCCGTGAACGTCGTGCTCTTCGGCGCCAAGCTGCCCTACGATCCGGTCGCGGACTTCACGCCCGTCAGCCTGATCACGCGAATTCCGATGCTCTTACTCGTGCCCGCGGCGTCCCCCGTCGCGACCGTACAGGAGCTCGTCGCGCAGGCTCGCGCGAAACCCGGCGCGTTGAACTACACGTCCGCCGGAATCAGTTCGTCGGGACACATTGCGGGCGGCGTCTTTCGATCGACGACGGGAACGGACATCGTCCACGTGCCGAGCAACGGGCCGGTCGCGGCACTGCAGGAACTCGTCGCAGGCCGGGTCCAGATGCTGTTCGATACGGCGGCGCTGTCGATGCCCCTCGTGCGCGGTGGCAAGCTGAAGGCGCTCGCCGTCACGAGTCGCGAGCGGATGGCGATCGCACCCGGCGTCCCCACCATGATCGAAGCGGGCGTGCCGGACTACGAGGTCGTGTTGTGGTTCGGCCTGTTCGCCACGGGCAAGACGCCGCGCGACATCGTCGACAAGCTCAATCGCGAGACGGTCGATTTCTTCGCAATGCCCTCGGTGCGCCAGAGCTTCGCGAACGACGGGCTGGAGGTCACGACGGGCACGCCTGAACAACTCGCGAGCTTCCTGAGGGCCGAGATCGACAAGTGGGGCCGCATGGTGCGCGAGTCGGGCGCGCGGCCGGAGTGACGCAAGGGGAGAGCAGCACATGAGCCTGCGCAAGTACTGGGAGGTCGCGCTCACCGGCATCGAGCCGACGAATGGGCGCACGAACGAGCCCGCCACACGAACAGCGACGAGCACGAGCGCACGCGGGGGGATCGACGTCGTCCACACCGGCCCCGGCACGCTCGCTGGCCGCTACCTTCGGCAGTTCTGGCATCCCGTCTACGTTGGAGCGCTGCTTGCACCCGGTGAGGCGAAGCCGATCCGCATCATGGGCGAGGACCTGACGCTCTACCGGGGCGAGGGCGGTGGGCCGCATCTCGTCGCCCACCGCTGCGCGCACCGACGCACGCAGCTCTCAGCCGGGGCGGTCGAAGGCGACGACATCCGCTGTCTCTACCACGGCTGGAAGTATCGTCCCGACGGCCAGTGCATCGAGCAGCCCGCCGAGCACGAGGATTCGTTCGCGAGCCGTGTGCGCATTCCCGCTTACCCGGTGAAGGAGTACCTCGGGCTCATCTTCGCGTTCCTGGGTGAAGGCGAGCCGCCGGAGTTCCCGCGCTTTCCGGACTTCGAGGATCTGAGCGTCCTCGTGCACGTGGCCGAGCAGACGTACCTGCGCCGCTGCAACTACTTCCAGGCGATCGAGAACATCGGCGACGCTGCGCATGTGGGCATCGCCCACCGCACGTTCCAGGGCGCCTACAACGGTCTGCTCGACAGTCCGACGCCGTACGCCGAGGAGACGTCGTGGGGCCTGAAGCTGGGCGCGCTTCGTCGCAGCGGCAAGGAGCGTTGGCACCAGTTCGGCATGCCAAACATCAACCACCAGTTCGCGTTCTCCGTCCACGCGGGTCGGATCGAGATTCTCGTGTGGTTCGTGCCGGTCGACGATGAGCAGCACATCAACTTCGGTGTGAGCCGCGTGCCGGTGCAAGGCGAGGCACGTGAACGCTATCTCGCGAAGATGGACGAGACGTACGCGAAGATGGACATCGTGCCCACGCGGCTCGGCGAGGAGATTCTCGCTGGACGCACGCAGCTGAAGGACATCGACCGGG
>CADECO010000499.1:0-3938 GCA_902825905.1 uncultured beta proteobacterium | reverse complement strand
CCACGCGCCCCGTATGTTCGGCGCCGCCGATTCGGATGCGCTCCCCGCACCGGAACGCCTAGACGCGCTGTTTGCTACCCGGCCCTAGGCGAACTGGCACGCGGTGCGCAACCGCGACGAGGCCCGGTTCGTGGCACTGACGGTATTCGGCGATGCGCTCGACACGGGCGCGGCGCTGGTCGGTGTCTATGCGAACACCGGGCTTTGGACGCAGGCCAGCCGGCTACCCTGCGATGCCGCCCAGCCCCGCGCGCAGGATCCTCTGGAGGACACGCTGGCGCGTCACGGTTTTCTCGTCACCCATGCCGCACTCCGCGACGCGCGCACGGCGCAACGACCGAAGCGCTTCCATCAGCCGGAGTTGGCCGCGCTCGAGGAGATCACGGCGCGGCTGGCCCACGTGCTGACGAGCACGCAGTTCCTGCGCACCGTGACGCACATGTCGACCCATCATTTCGGCGCATTCGACTCGGTAGCAGGCATGGAGACGTTCCTGGACCGGTGGATCCAAGACTATGTCGACGACGGCGAACCCGCGAAGGAAGGCGGCGCGAAAGTACCGCGCCCACTGGCCGAGGCGAAACTGCAGCTGCGAGACGTACTCGGCGCACCCGGCCAGATCGAGACGCTCCTGAGCCTGCGCATCAATCTGCCGGACGTGGGGTCGGATCGATGCACTCGCCACACGATGCGGACGGTACTAGCTGAGTAGCCTCTGGCGGCAATCTCGTGCGCAGCGGCAACTACGACTCGCAACGCAGACGACTCGCAACGGAGTGATTCGCCCCGTCGGGTGCCCGCGCGCGGCTGATCAAGCTGGGGGAAACAATGCCGCGACCGTATTCATGGGCAGGAATAGCCGGATTGGATGTAGTGCCTGCAGCCGAGTCACGGTTTGTTCGAACCTGCGCACAACGACTGCGCCGGCTCCCGACCGACGAAGCGCTCCCAATCTTCCTGTGCCAGTTCGCCTGGCAGGCGCGCGCACAGCCGCCCGATCAGCTCACGCGGCCGCAACGGCCATACCGCCACTGAGTCGTCGCCCAACACCGCCGCGACGTAACGGCCGCCAGGGTTGAACGCCAGGCTGCGCACATTGGCGGGTGCTTCGATGCGCGCGAGCTCGCTCTGCGCAGCGACGTCCCAGACGCGGATCACCTCCTCGCCCACGGCGAGCAATCGCCCATCGGCGCTGAACACGCACAGCGGGGCCTGACCCGCCTCCTCCACCGTCCCCAGATCGCGGCCATTGCGGATCTCACGCACCGTGATGCGTGATCGCGCAGCATGGATCGCAACGCGGGTGCCATCCGAACTCAGGCCACAGACGTTCGCGGCGAATCCGCCGCGGTCGCGCCCAATCGGCGGCGCTTGCCCGGGCTGCATCGAGGGCAACTGAAACGTACGCATGGTAAGCGCCTGGCCGATGCGCGAGGCACGCGCCTCAGTGATCGCGACGATGCCGTGGCGATGGGCCGTGAGCGCGTCAGGCCGGGGCGCGAGCGGATCGGGCAACGAGACCGCTGACAGCGCGCGCACCGGATCGAGCTGCCAGGCGAGGAGTTGCTTGGCATCCGTCACTGCCACCAGCGTGCCTGCTTCGGCGCTGATTGCTAAAGCGTTGACGCCCCTCACTGGCACGGTCCCGCGCTCGCGGCCACTGGCCACCTCGACCCAGCGCACGCCATCGGCGGTGGCGACCGCAACGAGCGATCCGTCGGCGCTGAAGCGCGCCGGGCCGGCGCTGCCGAGGGCGATCGGGGTACCCAGACGGCCGGTGTCGAGCGCCACGGTCTGCGGCGATGTCGCGTTGTCCGAATTCGCGAGCACGAATAGCGCGCGCTCGTCGGAGGCAAACGCGATCGTCTGCGCGCCCGGTACAGTGGCGGTAGCCATGGCATCCCCGCAATGCGCCGGGACACGCAGCACATCGACCCCGTCGCTCACCGCCACCGCCACGGTTGCGCCATCACGCGCAAACGCCGCAGCGGCCTCGGCGCCCTCCTTCGGGACTTCGGCACCGATACAGCCGCGTACGCTGTCGAAGATCAGCAGGCGCGCGGGGCGTCCGGCCGCATCGCTGGTGGCGAAGACGACGTGATGCGCCTGTGGTCCCACCGCCACCGGCCAAGACTCTGCTGGAGGCGTGAAGGCACGCAGCAGCTTGCCTTCGCGCGGCGCCCAGATCTCTGCCTGCCCTGGATCGTCGCCTCGGATCACCAGGAGCACCTTGCCATCGGCACTGAACAGCGGCCGGCGCACTTCTGCGCTTTCGCCACCCAGCACGTGCAACGGGCGCGCATCGCCGTCGCGCAGGCGCTCGAGCGCCCAGACGGTGAGCGCTTTGTGGAGCACGCCCACCAGCAGCGTGCCATCCGTGCTGATCACCGGATCGGTGACGAAGGGCATTTCGATCAACGGCCGCTCGGACCCGAGTTTCCACAGGTGACTAAGCCCGCCGTGCCAGCCAGCGCTTTGCGAGTACTGCTGACTGGAGGTGAACAGTTCCACGCCTGCGTTGCTGAGGGCCGCATGACTGATCGTGCCAGCGAGTGGCACGACACCGAGCACGTCGGGCTTGGCCACCGCGCGCACCTCGATCTGCCCGGTCCGATGGTTCGGTTCGATCACCGCTAGCGCGGCACCGTCGGGGCTCAGCACCACCTTAGCCGCACCGGCGAACTCGGTTCGCGCACCGGTGCTATCGCTCATCGGCAGCGTCCAGCGCGCACTGGCCGCCGGGCTCGCCGCGGCGAGCTCACCGCCGGCGCCGAACACCAGCGACTGGAAGTCGGCGCCGTGCGCCACGCCCGTCAGGCGCACGACGCGTTCAGGGAGCCGCGCCAGTACCCGGCGCACCGCCACGTCGGCTTCGACCAGCCGCTCACCGACTGCGTCCACACGACGCAGCGCTTCGCCTGCCAGGGCGGCAGCGATGTGTGCGCGGCTGGTGTCGTTGGAGTAGTCGAGCGGCGCCTCGCGCACGCGTTCGGCTGCTGCCGCCAGGCGCCGGGCCACAGCGACCGCTTCCTGGCGCGCCGTCTCCTGGCGCTGCAACCAGGCGAGCGTGCCGAAGGTGGCGATCAGCACCAAGGCGAGGGTGCCTGCACCCAGTTGGATATAGCGGCGCTGGGTCGCCTGACGTCGGCTCTCGAGGATGTAGCGGGTCTGCAGTTCAGTCGGCGCCGGGGCCTTGTTCGGCCCTTCGGTGAGCCAGCGCTCGGCCTGGAGCAGGTCCGCGCCACGGAGCGTAAGACTGGCCTCGCGCTGGCGTCGATCCCATTCGACCGCACGGACCAGCAACCGGGTATGCGCCTCGACCCATTCCAGGTCGGTCTGCACGGCCGTGAGCAGCGTCTCGAGCGCAGGTTCAATCTCCGGCGCGGTGAACAGGATCCAGTTCAACCGCGCGAGCTCCGGCGGCGTCTTCGCCGGCTCGACCGCGCGGCACACCACCGGGATCAGGCGCTTGTGATGGGTGATCGCATGCGCGAGTTCCTGCGCGCACACCGTACTGGCGATCGAATCCGGACTGAGCACGAACACCACCGCTTCGGCCGCCTCGATCGCGCGGTGAATCTCGCGCATCCAGTCGGCGCTGGGCGGAATGCCTTCCCAGTCGACCCAAGTGTCATGGCCGCGCGCGACGATGCCTTCGTGCAACCGGCGCACGAAGGCGACATCACGACGCGAGTACGACACGAAGAGCGCCATGGGCGGAGGGTACGCCGTCAAGCCCCACGGCAGACATACACCTGCGGACCGGCCGCGCCCGGTTCCCGAACGCCGCAGCGCGTATCGCTTGCGCCCTCCCGTCAACGGCAAGCCCGCCGGCGTGCCGCAAGGACACGCGGACGGGCGCGCAGCGGCGGCCTAGCCGCGGAGGGGCCGACGCGTTCGTCCCAACGAACGCGAGCGTCACCGGGCCACCCCAGTGG
>CADECO010000498.1:2542-3957 GCA_902825905.1 uncultured beta proteobacterium | reverse complement strand
CGGCATATCCAGCGCATCGTCGGATTCTTCGGGCCGCTGCGGCGTGGCGATTGACTGCGTGTCCGCGCGAGCGTGAACCCGCACACCGTGTCGAGACTCATCGTCCGCCGCTGCTCATCCTCAGGAAATTCCGCAGCATCGCGTGCCCATGCTCGGTCAGGATCGACTCCGGATGGAATTGCACGCCCTCCAGCGGCGTGCGCGTACCTGCCAGCGCGCGATGTCGTACCCCCATGATCTCGCCGTCGTCGCTGCTGGCAGTGACTACCAACTCCTCGGGGCATGTCGCGCGCTCGATCACCAGCGAGGGGTAGCGGATCACGTTGAAGCTGCGCGGCAGGCCTTCGTACACGCCCTCGCCGTCAGTGGTCAGTATGCTGGCTTTGCCGTGCATCTGACGTTGCGCGCGAATGATGCGTCCGCCGAGTGCCGCGCCGATGCTCTGGTGTCCCAGGCACACGCCGAGGATCGGCAGCTTGCCGATGAAGTGGCGGATCGCCGGCACGCAAATGCCGGCCTCCTTGGGGGAGCACGGCCCCGGTGAGAGCACGAGCTGCGCGGGTTTCAGTTCCGCGATGGCTTCGAGCGTGATCGCATCGTTGCGTACCACGCGTACCTCTTCGCCCAGTTCGCCGAAGTACTGCACCAGGTTGAAGGTGAACGAGTCGTAGTTGTCGATCATGAGGAGCATGTCAGAAGCCCTCCTCGACGAGTTCGGCCGCGCGGATCAGTGCGCGCGCCTTGTGCTCGGTTTCCTTCCACTCCAGCTCTGGCACCGAATCGGCCACGACCCCGGCTGCGGCCTGCACGTACAGCGTCCGGTTCTGCACGATGCCGGTACGGATCGCGATCGCCACGTCCATGTCGCCCGCGTAGCTCAGATAGCCGCAGGCGCCGCCGTAGATGCCGCGCTTCACCGGCTCGAGCTCGTCGATGATTTCCATCGCGCGGATCTTCGGTGCGCCGGTGAGCGTGCCGGCGGGGAAGGTGGCCTTGAGCACGTCCATGCTGCTCATGCCGTCCTGGAGCAGCCCCTCTACATTGCTCACGATGTGCATCACGTGCGAGTAGCGCTCGACCATGAACGCTTCGGTGACCTTCACGGTGCCCACGCGCGCGATGCGGCCGATGTCGTTGCGCGCCAGGTCGATCAGCATCAGGTGCTCGGCGCGCTCCTTCGAGTCTGCGAGCAACTCCGCCTCGGTGGCCTTGTCGATCTCGGGCGTGGTGCCGCGTGGGCGCGTGCCGGCGAGCGGCCGGATGGTGATCTTGTCGCCCTCGGTGGTGTGCTCATGGCGCACCAGGATCTCGGGGGATGCGCCCACGATCTGAAAGCTCCCCATGTCGTAGAAGTACATGTAGGGGCTGGGGTTGAGCGAGCGCAACGCGCGATAGAGCGACAGCGGGCTCTGGGT
>CADECO010000498.1:0-2442 GCA_902825905.1 uncultured beta proteobacterium | reverse complement strand
GCCCGAACCAGCGTGCGCGCCGGCAGGCCGATGAAGGAATAGCGACCGAAGCGCTCACCGCCCACCACCGATTCCAGCAGAAAGCTGTAGCGTTCGGCGTCGGTGAGCTTGAGATAGAGCGAGAGCGGCGTCTCCAGGTCGGCGAACGCCTCGGTGAGCAGCGGGATGCGGTTGTAGCCTTGCGCGGCAAGGCTCTTGAATTCGAGTTCGGTGATCACGGGGATGTCCTCGGCGAATCCGATGGCCGCCTTTTGCAAGCGTGCACCGGGAAGACGTGAGCAGGAGGGTGGTGCGAAGGCGGCCCGACGGGCCGCGACGCATCAGAGCGTGCGGATGAAGCGTCGCCAGGGCCAGGCTCCCCGGTCGGGCGACCGGGCGGCCACGTTGAGTGCCGCGGCGATTTGAAGGATGCTCACGCAGGACATGGGGCGAAGTTTAGCAGCGTGGCGCTGCGGTGTGGCGGGGTCGCACGGAATCGGATTGCCGCCAGGTGCGCGGTGGAATTGGGGAGTTGTTGGCGCGGGTAAGCATCTTGCGCCGGACCACCGCATTCGAAAGGAGCATCGACCGATGAGTTGTGGCACCTTCTATCTGGTCGCCGATGATGCTCGGCACGTGCTCTTGGATCGCGTCACCAAAGGCGATTGGTACGAGGCGATCGGCACGTTGTTGAATGCGCAGACTCCCTCGATCGAGGCGGAGGATTCGATTTCAGCGTGGGCGATTTCGCTGGCTGCCGCGCCCTCGCCACTTGATCGGCTGTTCGTTGGCGAGCTGAGCGCGCGCCGCGACGAGTTCGATGATCCCGATGTAGCGTTTCTGGGCAGTGCGCTGCTCGCGGCGGTGAGCGCCGCGTTGAACGAGTGTGGCGAGGCATTCATTCGTGACCGACTCGCACAGCACGGCGCGGAGCATCACACGTGGCTCTACCAGCCGCTTCGGCAGTTTCTGCAGGTGGCCGTCAGGAGCAACCACGCGATGATCATTCTGTGGGGCAGATAGGAGACCGCATCTCCTCACGCACAAGCGCTGCGCCCGCTGCGAGCGCCTTCATCTTGCCGCGCGCCGCGTTGCGCGATCGAGGCAGCAGGCCGCAGTCGGTCGTCGGGGAAAGACGCTCGGGAGCAACGTATTCGAGCGCGGTGCGAATACGAGCGGCCACCTGCTCCGGCGTTTCGATCGCTTCGGTGCCGACGTCGATCACGCCGACCATTAAATCCTTGCCCTTCGCCAGCGCGAGCACGGCCGGATCGACGCCCGATGCCGCGCATTCCACCGAGATCATGTCGATCGCGCTGGTAGCGAGCAGCGGCAGTGAGCGCCAGTAGTGGCTCCAGTCGGTGTTGTCGCGCTTCCACTTCACCACGCGCTCGGTGCCGTAGCCGTAGCAGATGTGCACCGCTTTCCTGGCACGGATGCCCTTCGATGCTTCTTCCAGCGCTCGCACGCCCCAGGCCTCCAACTCGTCGAGATAGATGTTGAAGCACGGTTCGTCGAACTGGACGATGTCGGCGCCGGCCTCGACCAGTTCGTGCGCCTCCTCGTTCAGCACGCGGGCGATCTCGGTGGCGAGCGTGCGCCGATCGCGAAAGTGTTCGTCGGCCAGCGTGTCGGCCGCCGTCATCGGCCCGGGCAGCGTGACCTTGATCGGCTTGCTGGTGTGCTGCTTGAGAAACAGCACGTCTTTGCGCATCAGCGAGCCGCGCCGGCGCAACGGACCGATCACGCGCGCGGCGTCGACCATCTGGTTGTAGCGGCCGCCGCGCATCGGAATCTTGGCCAGTTGCACGAAGTCGATGCCTTCCAACCCTTCGAGAAAGCCCCAGATGTAATGCCGGCGCCGCTGCTCACCGTCGGTGACGATGTCGATGCCGGCGTCGTGCTGATCGACCAGTGCCAGCAGCACCGCGTCATCCTGTCCTTCGGCGAGCGTCGCGGCTTCGAGTTTCCATTGCGCATACAACTGCCCGGGCGGCACCAGCCAGGCGGGGCGCGGCAGACTGCCGGCGATCATGGTCTGCAGCAAGGCGATTTCCTTTCGCAGGTGCTCCGCGTGCGCAGAGCCGTGCGCGAACGATACGGCATGGCATGGCCCGGCGCGCACGGGCAAGGCGTGGCATTCTCCCAATTCCGACCAAGGCGAGCTGGGACGGGGTTGACGATGCGCGGGATGAGATGGATGAGCGGGTTGGGAGTGGTGCTTGCGATGAGCCTGATGAGCGCGAAAGCGTCAGCCAATGATGCAGCCGTGCTAAGCGCTGGCGCGGTCGAGCCCGGCCTGCTCGCGGCCGTGGCGCTATTCGAGAAGGCAGCAGGCCGCAAGGTTGCCGTGACGTTCAATACCGCGCCGCAAATTCGCGAACGTGTCGAGAAAGGGGGAGAGCGCTTCGACGCGGTGGTGCTCCCGCCGGCCGCAATGGATGCATTCGTGAAGGCGGGGTT
>CADECO010000497.1:0-3959 GCA_902825905.1 uncultured beta proteobacterium | reverse complement strand
AGTGCGTCGACAGTGATGGCGCGCGCCTCGGCTTCCGCCAGCAGCGCGGGAATGGTGTAGGCACCGGCGTGGCATGCCGCGTTGCGGAAGCCTTCGTCGAGCTCGCACCAGGTGATCGACATTCCGTTCGCGCAGGCGGCGCTGTAGCGGTCGATGCGTGGCGCACCGGCCGCCAGCACGGTGGCTTCCTCGACCGCACTTGTCGTCTGCTGGAAGCCCGCCTGAGCGCGCGCCACCTGCGGCTCGCGACTGCCGATCACCATCGCGCCGATGTCGTCGGCGAGAATCGTGGCCGCACGCCGGCGTACCAACTCGGGTAACGGCTGATCGCGCGAGATTGCAGCCCAGCGCATCAGTTCGCGCAAATCGTTCGCAGCCTGCGCCCGCGCGGGCGAAGCCTTGGCGGTATTCATCGGTGGCCTCCGGTATGCATGGGTCAGCTGCACGATACAACGGCGGCGATAGGTTGCGGGACTTCGGGCCAAACCCCGCTGGCAGTTCTCGCGAGAGGCAACATGGGTGCAAGCCTGAGTTCGTGTAGATTCCCGCGGCTCCTGCAACGACAACGACCGACATGCCTGCAGCACCCGCGCCCCGCGCCGACATCGCCGATATCGAAGTTCGTGCTGCGGGCAAGACCTTCGAGTCGGAACGCGGCGACGTCCAGGCCCTGGTCGACATCGATCTCTCGATTCGTCGCGGAGAATTCGTCAGCATCGTCGGGCCCAGCGGCTGCGGCAAGAGCACGCTGCTCAAGTGCATCGCCGGCCTGGAGCGACTCAGCAGCGGATCGCTCGAGGTGCGCGGCAAGGCGGTGAGCGAATCGCCCGACGACATGGGCATCGTGTTCCAGCGCGACCTGCTGGTCGATTGGCGCACCATCCTCGACAACGTGTTGCTCGTCTCGGAGTTTCGGCGCTACGACCGCGCCAAGGCACGCAAGCGCGCGGTCGAGCTGCTCGAGTTGTTCGGTCTTGCCGACTATGCCACTCGCTATCCGTGGGAACTTTCCGGCGGCATGCGCCAGCGCGCATCGATCTGCCGTGCCCTCGTCGACGATCCGGCCATGCTCCTCATGGACGAACCGTTCGGCGCACTCGATGCGATGACGCGCGACCAGCTCAACATCGAGCTGCAGCGCATGTGGCTCGCCACCGGCAAGACGGTGCTGTTCATCACCCACGGCATTGCCGAGGCGGTGTTCCTGTCGGACCGGGTGGCGGTGATGTCGCGCAATCCGGGCCGCATCATCGAGATCATCGACGTCGATCTGCCGCGGCCGCGCGCGCTGTCGGTGCGCGAGACGCCGGCGTTCACGCGCTACACCGCGCATCTGCGCGACGTGTTCCTGTCGTTGGGCATCCTCAAGGACGAGTAAGCCGATGGCAGCCCGAAAATCCGCGTGGTACGCCCGATCGCTCGAGGTGGCGCTGGTACTGGCCGCGTCGATCCTGGTTTGGGAGGTGGCAGTGCGGATCTTCCAGCCCAAGCCGTTCATCCTGCCCAGCCCGTCGAGCATCCTCGCCGAGTTCTGGCATCAGCCTGGTTATTTCCTGGAGCAAACGCTCTACACCCTGGCCACGACCATGGGCGGATTCGTGCTGGCGTTGATTCTGGGATTCGTCGCAGCGGTGGGGATCGTCTACTCGCGATTCCTCGAGCGCACGCTCTACACGCTGTTGGTCGCGTTGAACAGCGTGCCCAAGGTTGCGCTCGCGCCGCTGTTCGTGATCTGGATGGGCACCGGCGCGGAACCCAAGATCGCCATCGCGCTCACCATCGCGATCTTCGCGACCGTCATCGACACGGTGCTCGGCTTGCGATCGGTCGAACCCGAGCTGCTCAACCTCGCCAAGGCGGCGCGTGCCTCCGAGTGGCATGTGCTCACGAAAATCCGTTTGCCCTCGGCATTGCCTTCGATGTTCGCCGGCATGAAACTGGGCATCTCGCTCGCGCTCGTGGGGGCCATCGTCGGCGAGTTCGTGGCCGGCAACACCGGCCTGGGGCAGGTGATCCTGCAGGCGCAAGGCATGTTTCAGACGCCACGCATGTTCGTGGCGATCATCATCCTCGGCGTGCTCGGGACGGTCCTGTTCTATGCCGTCGACTGGCTGGAGCGCTGGCTGCTCCCGTGGCACATTTCACAGCGCGGCGCGGCCATCACCCACGGCGCCTGAACGAGCTGAACAATCGATCTTCAAACTCGCTGGAGAAACCCTTGATGAAACCGATTTCTCGCGTCGGACTGCTGCAGCGTGTCGCAGGCGGCTTCGCTGCTTTGACCGTCGCTTGCGCCAGCGGCATCGCCACCGCGCAGGAGAAACTCATCCTGCGACTGGATTTCACGCCTGCCGGCACGCATGCCGCCCCGCATCTGGCGAACCAGAAGGGCTGGTACAAGGAGCAGGGGTTGGAGGTCGATGTGCAGGATGGCCGCGGCAGCATCAACAGCATCCAGCTCGTCGGTGCGGGGCAGGCCGACTTCGGCTGGGTCGCGCTCGGTTCGATGGCCATGGCGCGCGAGCAGGGCATGACCGTGAAGGGCGTCGCGGGCATCTTCCGCAAGGGCGATCTGGCGATCATGGTCGACGAGAAGTCGAACATCCGCACGCCGAAGGATCTTGCCGGCAAGAAGCTGGTGTTGTTCACGGCCAGCCCGTGGATGCCGTTTCTCGACCACTTCTTCAAGAACGCCGGCATGAGCCGCAGCGACGTGAACATCGTGTTCGTCGACCCGACCGCGATGTTCTCGAACTACGCCTCGGGCCAGTCCGACGCGGTGGCCTCGCTCGGACCGTTCGCGCTGCCGATCATCAACGTCAACCGGCAATCGCGCCAGATCCTCGCCGCCGACTACGGCATTGCGTTTCCGGCGCACGGCATCCTCGTCCGCGAGGAACTGATCGCCAAGCGGCCCGAGACGGTGCAGAAATTCGTGAGCGTGACCTTGCGCGCGTGGAACTACATCCTCGCCGGCAGGGAGGAAGAGGGCGTCGACGCGGTAATGGCGGCGCGGGCCAACGCGAAACTCAATCGCACCGTATTGCGTCAGCAGCTCGATCTGTATCGGGCGCATATCGAAACGGAACACACCAAAGGCAAGCCGCTCGGATGGCAGACCGACGAAGACTGGGCAGCGGCCATCAAGACGCTGGATGCGGCGGGCATCCTCAAGGGGCCACGCAAGCCGTCGGATTACTACACCAATCAGTTCATCAAGTAGGCCGCAAGGGAGGTTGTGTCGTGCGACTGGCCAAAGGATTCGGAGCGCGTGGCATCGCTTTCGTAGCCGCGTTAGCTTGCACCAGTGCGCTTGCCCAGACGCAGATCACGCGGCCGGTGCGCATCATCGTCCCGTACGTGCAGGGAGGCGGCAGTGACGCGATCGCGCGCCTGGTCGCACCGTACCTGGCCGAGGCGTTCGGCCAGCAGGTGCTGGTGGAGAACCGCGCCGGGGCAAGCAGCACGATCGGCACGAACCTCGTGGCCAAGGCCGCGCCCGATGGGCACACCATCGGCATGATCGATGCGGCGTTCACGACCAATCCGACGCTGCTGGCGAAGCTTCCTTACGACACGGTGAAGGACTTCGCGCCGGTCGTCTACATCGCGCGGGCACCGCTTGCGCTGATCGTGCACCCGTCCGTTTCGGCCACAACGGTGAAGGAACTGGTGGCGCTCGCGAAAAGCAAGCCGGGGCAGCTCACGTTCGGGTCAGCGGGAAACGGCACTGGCGTGCATCTGGCCGGTGAACAGCTGCGCGGCACCACCGGCATCGACGTCACGCACATTCCCTATAAGGGAGCAGGTCAAGCCGTGACTGAGCTGCTCGGCGGCCAGACCACGATGATCTTCACGACGTTGCTGAACGCGCGGCCGCACTCCGCTGCCGGCAAGGTGCGCGCTCTGGCCATCACGGGCAACAAGCGGTCGCCGCTCATGCCCGAGTTGATGACCTT
>CADECO010000496.1:1918-3962 GCA_902825905.1 uncultured beta proteobacterium | reverse complement strand
TAGGCGGTGTAGTAAGTGGCCTGCTCGGTCTTGATCGGGGTGATCGCCAATTCCACCGGAAAGACCTCGCCGCTGGAACGCATCGCCTTGATCTCCACGCGTCGTCCCAGCACCGGCCCCTCGGCAGACTCACCGTACTGCTCCAGACCACGGCTGTGTGCATCGCGCAGGTCCGGCGGGATGATGCACTCGGCGAGATCCCGCCCGATGACGTCGTCGCGGAGATAGCCGAAGGTCCGCTCCGCCGCCGGGTTGAACTCGACAATGCGTCCGCGGTCGTCGATGGTGATGATGCAATCGAGCGCTGCATTGAGAATGGCGCGCTTGCGCTTCTCGCTCAGGCGTAGCGCCTGCTCGGCCGCGACGCGCTCGGAGATGTCGTTCTGGATGCCGATGAAGTGCGTGACCTTCCCCTCTTCATCGTGCACCGGCGACACGGTGAGCTCGTTCCAGAACAGCGTGCCGTCCTTGCGGTAGTTGCGCAGCACAACCTGACAACCCCGACCAGCGGCAATCGCCTGGCGCAGCGTCTCCACCTCATGCTGTTCCGTGTCCTCGCCCTGCAGGAAGCGGCAGTTGATGCCATGTACCTCTGCGGGCTTGTAGCCGGT
This sequence comes from uncultured beta proteobacterium, assembly GCA_902825905.1. Classification (GTDB taxonomy): domain Bacteria; phylum Pseudomonadota; class Gammaproteobacteria; order Burkholderiales; family SG8-39; genus CADEDU01. The sequence continues at coordinate 3,351 of CADECO010000496.1, read as the reverse complement.
CATGCGCTCGAACGCCTTGTTGGCGTAGATGATCGGGCTGTCGGGCAGACGCATGTCGGAGATGACAATCCCGTTGCTGCTCGAATCGAGCGCACGATCCTTCAGCCGCAGGGTGCCCAGCGCGTAGCTGTGTTCGGTCTCGGCGATGACACGGTCGGTGATATCGGAGAGCACGCCGTCGACCCGCGTCGACGTGCCGGCGCCATCGCGGGTGAGGCGCATGCGCATCTCGAGCCAGCGCATCGCACCATCGGTCGCTTCGACCCGGAACTCCACGTGCGTCTCGGCGTCGCTGGTCGCCTCACCCACCGCACGCAGGAAATCATCGTAATCGCCGGGCAGGATCACCTGCCGCAGCAGTCCGGGCTCGACATAGAAACGCTCGGGTTCGATGCCGAACACCGTTTTGGCCGCCGAGCTCAGATAGAGCACACGCCGGCCATCGGGGCTGAGCGAGACGATAACGTCGCGCAGCGAGCCGACGATCGACTCCAGCCGCGCCTGGGTGTCGGCGAGTTCCCGCGTGCGCTGCTCGACGCGCAACTCCAGCGTCTGCTGCGATTCACGCAATGCATGCAGCATGCGGTTGAACGAGCGCGCGAGCTTGCTCAGCTCGTCATTGCCTCGCACCTGCAGTTCGCGTGCCGAGCCAAGACCGCTCTCGGCGACCTTCGACACCGCCGCGGTCAATCGTACGAGCGGTCGCGTCACCTGCCGCACCAGGATGGCGGCAAGCGGCACGACGATCAGCACGGCGAGCAGCGCCACCAGCATGAAGCCGTGCCGCAGTCGATCGAGTTCGCCGAACGCGCGTTCGGACGCAACGGTCGCCTCGATGCCCAGCTCGAGCGTGGCGAGCGGCGCCTGCAATCGCAGCTCGGTGCGCTGGGCAATGCCCGCACCCGACGGCGACGTCAGCGCGATGACCCGCGCGGTGAGGTTGCCGCTGCTGCGATCGAGCGCATCGCGCGCACTGCCCTCGAGGTCGACCAGCGCGGTGAGGTAACCCTCGATCGAACCCGACATCACGAAGCTCACGGGAAACACCACGGTCGCGTAGAGCTTGTTCGATCCGTCGCGCGCCAGTGTCGCGACCGGATCCGTGCGGTACGGATGAAACAGCTCGGGCGGCACGGTATGCGAGCCGGCCGTCGGCCCCACCACGACGCGCCCGCGGAAGTCGCGCAGCGCGGGCGATTGCAGCCAGGGCCGTCGCGCGGCGAAATCGCGCAGCAACGGCACCAGGTAGGCCTCGCGACCATCGGAATCGACCAGCGCATTCGACACCAGAGAGTTCTGTGCGAGCGCGCTCAGCTCCACCATCGCGTGATTGAGCGGCTGTTCGGCGCGCTCGCGGATCAGGTCGAGATCGGCGGCGATGCGATCGCGCGCCCAGCGGTCGGCCAGGTCACGCATCACGAGGTACGAGACCG
>CADECO010000496.1:0-1818 GCA_902825905.1 uncultured beta proteobacterium | reverse complement strand
ATGCGATCGCGCGCCCAGCGGTCGGCCAGGTCACGCATCACGAGGTACGAGACCGTGCCCAACCCGAGCACCAGACCGAGCGCGAGCACCACCAACCCCGCGGTCGCGCGATAGACGATGCTCGAGCCGAACAGCCCGGCGCCGCGCCGACCCCACTGCCGCAACTGATCGCGCACGGTCATTGGCGTGCGAGACGATCGCCAGGAACACCCAATCGGCGCAGCGCCCCCTTGTCGTCGAATCGGGTGATGACCAGATCTTCCGGCGCCAGCGCTTCATGCCGCTCGGGCGTGAACGGTCGCGTGTACCGCCGCACCAGACCGTCGTACGGACCGAGCTGCTCGAGCGCGTCGCGCACCGCGCTGCGATGGGTGGTGCCGGCCTTGTCGACGGCACGGGCGATCAGATGCGTAAGGTCGTAGGCGTGCGCGAAGCCCACCGCCGAAGGCATCTTGGCCGCATCGTCCAGGCCGGTCGCGTGCAGCAACTCCTTCAGCACACGATTGGCCTGCGCCGCCGGGAGCTGATCGAACGCGAACGTCTGCACCACCACGATGTCGACCTGCGATAGTGCCGGACCGGCCATGGCGACGAAATCGCCGCCCGTTACACCCCAGTGGCTTAGCATCGGCACACGCTCTGCCGCCGGCAGCGCCGCCATCTCGCGCACCAGCATCGCACCCTCGGTTTCGTTGGCCACGAGCAGAATCGCCTTCGCACCGCCGGCAGTGAGCCGCTTGTAGCGCGCGATCAGCGATTGCTCGCCGCCCCAGCTGTACCACTCCACGCCGCTCACCTTCACCCCCGAATTCGTCGCCTGGAAACGTTCGACCGCCGCGACGCTGCTGCGCCCCCAGCTGCTGGTGGGCGCGAGGACGCCGACGGTGGCCAGCTTGCGTTGCTGCGCGTGGTTGAGCAGCGCCGGGACCGCCCAGCTGTCCTTGAGGGCCAGGCGAAAGACGTAATTCGGCGAGTGGCCGTTATCGACGATCTTGTCGGCGGCGGCCCAGGGATCGAGCAGTGGGAGCTTCAGTTCGTGCACGACTGGAACCAGCTCGAGCGCGACCGGGCTGAACTTGCCGCAATACACCGCGACCAGATCGCTGATCTGCGCGAGCGCACGCGCGTTCTCGACCGCGCGCGCAGGCACCGATCGATTGTCGCGCTCCACCAGCGCGAGCGGCCGCCCGCCGAGCACGCCGCCGGTGCGATTGATCTGCTCCATGGCCACCTGCACGCCGAGCCTGATCGCGTCGTCAGAGGTGCTCGACTTGTGGCCGGATTCGAGGTCCAGCCCGAGATACACCGGCAGCTTGGTTTGCGCGTGGGCAGCCACGAACCCCAACTGCGAGATCACGCCAAACCCGATGCCTGCCAGCAATCGTCTGCGTACAACGTTCATTCAATCCTCCGTGGTTCGGTACGGCGCGGTCTACGGGGCCGCGCGTGCGTTCGTCGGTCAGGGCGCCGCGACCTTCGCGAACTGCTCGACCTTCTCGATCAACTCCAGGAGTGCTTCTAGTCCTGGGGCTTCGGCCTCCGACTCGGTCGCTTCGGGAGCGGCAACTTCCAAGCCGTCATCCAGGCAATCCGTGTCGGCGCGGCGAAGCCGTGCCGGTGGCCGCTTCCGGGTGAGATTCCGAAGGATCGTGCAGGCGAAGGCGACGAGATTCGTGGGCGGCAGACGGCCTTCATCCATGAGCCGGTTCTCCACTCGCTGCTGGACGAGATCGATCAAGTCATCCGCCACCCTCCAACCGCCACAGCCGAGCTTGTGGATGAGATCGCGCAATTGGGCCTCGAGGTCATCGAGGTTGC
>CADECO010000495.1:1787-3974 GCA_902825905.1 uncultured beta proteobacterium | reverse complement strand
TCGAACGCCGGCGCGATGATGTACTGCGCGCCCGCATCCAATGCCCGTTGCGCCATGGCCGGATCGAGCACCGTGCCGGCTCCCACCAGCAGATCGTGCTCGCCGAAGCGCGTGGCCAATGCGCGAATCACGTCGGTGGCGTTGGGGACCGAGAAAGTGATCTCGACTGCCGCCGCGCCGCCGCGTGCGCAGCCTTCACCGATGCGCAGCGCCTCCTCGGGCGAATCGCAACGCACGATCGCCACCCAGCCGGCGTCGTGGATGCGCGCGATCACGCGTTGTTTGGCGATGCGCGAATGCATCGGGGCCGGGGTGTCGCTATTGGCTGCGGGGGAGCTACCGGTCTTCGCATTCATGCGAGCAATCCTCTGTGCCGCGCCACGGCCAATGCACCGCAACCGGCGAGATCATCGAGTGCGGATTGTGCCGGCGTTTCGATCGCGCCGAACCCGTCTGCCGCGCGTGCGAGCAATCGATAGGCCGTCTGCATCAACGGTTTGCCGCACACCACCAGGCGCTGGCGCGCGCCGGCGCTGACCGTGCCGTGATGCGCGCAGGCGAGCAGATCGTGCACGAGCACTGCGCCGATCAGGAAACTGAAGCGCGCACGCGCATCCGTAGCGCCGAACAGCTCGACCACTCGCGTGGAGAACGCGGCGCGATTCAGCCCTTCGTTGCGCGAAAGATGCGCGCCGGCCAGCAGTGCGTAGTCGTCCAGCGCGTCAGGCCACCCATCACGCAAACCGGAGGCGAGCACGGTGTGATGCGCGAGCACGTCGATCAGCTCGCCCGAGAGCGTCGACAGGCAAGCATCGATGCTGCCGGTTGCATCGACACTCACGAACTTGGCGTGCGAACCGGGAAACAGCGCCACGAACGGCACTTTCAGGTGCAAGCGCTCGATCAGCCCGATCGTCTCGGTCTCCTCGCCGCGCATCATGTCCATCGCGCCGGCGGTGTCGACCGCGACCGGTGCCTTGTCCATGCGTACCCCCGGCACGAACCACACGTCGAACGGCGCGAACGACGGTATCGCGGCGCGCGCCATACCTTGCGCGAGCTCGGCGATGCCGGCGGGTGCCAATCGATGCGGCACTTCGTGCAGGCCCAGGCTCGAGCTCACCATGCCCGAGGCGACACACACCTCCACCGCATCGGCCTTTGCATTGCAGGCGGCAAGCGTCGCATCGAGCGCCTGACGCAATCCGGTGATCAGCGCGGTCGTGCTTCCGGTGATCGCGGTGTCGCGCACGCCAACCGCCGCTTCGGCACGCGCGATCACCGCGCCATCGCGCCAGGCACGCACGCGCGAATTCGACGTGCCGCAATCGATCGTCAGCGCGAGCCGCGCACTCATGCTGCGCGCGTGCCTTGCGGTGCCGGTGTGTACTGATAGTTGCCCGCGCGCATGATCCGCGCGCGTGAATCGAGCAGCTCGTTCTTGAGCTGGGCGATGCGTTCGACCGCGAAGGTGAGCTTGCCGTGCCGTTTGCGGATCTGCCCGGCAACGAACACCGTATCGACGTTTCCGGCTTCGGCGTTCATCACGACCGTGTGCACCGGATCGCCCTGCGGCACCGAAGGAAACAGATTCAGATCGTCGGCGCGGAGCATCACGATGTCGGCCTGCTTGCCCGGCGTGAGCGAGCCGATCTTGTGATCGAGCCGCAATGCGCGTGCGCCGCCGAGCGTGGCCCACTTCAACGCCGAGCGCGTGGTGGTGGCGTGGTGCTTGGGCGGATACGCGGCGCGACCGAACAGCTCGCGATTGTCGATCTCGCGCTGATGCGTGAAGGCGCGCCGCATCTCCAGCAGCATCGAGGCGGCGAAATACGGATCGACGTCGGTGCCGATCGCGGGCACCCCGCCGAAACGCTCGACGCGCCCGAGCAGCGCGGTGCTCTCGCAGTTGAGCATCTCGGCCATCACCGTCGCCGAGGTGGAACATCCGGCGTCGATGATCATCTTCAACTCGTCGTCGTCGAAGCAATTGCCGTGTACCACGTTGTGGTCGGGCCCGAGCAGCCCGGCCTTGTGCAGCCGGACCATGCCGTCGGGCACCATGCGCTTGCCCTTGCGGCCGAACGTGTGCGCGCTATTGATGATCCCGTACTCGCGCGCGAGGCGGATGTCGGCCTCCGCAACTTCGTACGTGCCCCAGTCGGGCCCCAGGATCGCCAGCGCCAT
>CADECO010000495.1:0-1687 GCA_902825905.1 uncultured beta proteobacterium | reverse complement strand
GGCGCTTCGAACCGTTGCGCGAGATTGCCGTGCATGGTGCCGAAGTAGTCGCGCGAGCTCACCCAGTCGGCGCCGATGCCGCGCAGCGTGATCTCCCAGGTGTGGATGTGTGAATTCACCAGCCCGGGCATGATGATCATGCGCGACGCGTCGATCACCTCGGCATCGGTAGCCGTAAGGTTCCGGCCGACCGCGACGATCCGATCGTCTTCGATCAGCACGTCGCCACCGGCGATGTCGCCGAGCTTGTCGTCCATCGTGACGACGGTGCCGTGTTGGAGGAGGGTGCGGGGCATGATTCGGGACGGTTCCGATCGCCCTAGTGCCGCTTCTTCCCCGATCGGCTCGCGGCCCGCTTCGCCGCGGCCTTTGCTTTGACGTGCCGGGTCGTTACCGGCCGCTCGGGGCCCGTCTTCGCCGCGATAGCCTCCACCTCGACGATGAAGTCCGGCCGGGCGAGCGCAGTGCAGATGATCGCGGTCGATGCCGGGCGGTGATCACCCAGATACTTCGCGCGGATCTTCGCCATGCCGGGGAAATCTTCGGCGTGGGTGATGTAGGTGTTGATCTTCACGATGTCGGTCACCGCCATCTTCGCCTCGGCGAGAATGGCAACGATGTTGGACCACACCGCCTCGGTCTGCGCTTCGATGCCGGCGGGAACCGTGCTGTCTTTCTGCAGCGCAGTCTGTCCGGCCACGTGCAGCCAGCGCGCATTGGGCGGTGTTTCGACGCCGTGCGAGTACGTGCCCATCGGGGCCGCGATCGAAGCAGGGTTGTAGCGCTTGGTCATGTTCGCCTCCATCCTTGGGTTGAAGCGTGAGTGGGCTTGTGTCGTTCGTCGAAATCGTTACCCGAGCGCGCGTTCAGCGGCCGCCGGGTTCGTTGCTGATGGGCGCGCGCCCGATCGCGTGATCAATACCACCCCGGCGATGATGCACGCCAGTCCAAGCGCGAGCTTGAACGTGATCGGCTCACCCAGCGTCACCGCCCCGAGCAGCACCGCCACGCCGACGCGGATGTAGCTCACGCTCGTGGTGCCGGTGGAGCCGATCGTGCGCAGCAGGCGGAAGTAGATGAGAAATCCCAGCGCGGTGCAGAACAGCGCCAGCGCGACGCAGGCGGCGAGTGCGCTTGGCGCGGGCGTGAGTGTCCAGGGTCGATCGATCACCAGCGCGAGCGGGATCACGATCGCGCAGGCGCACAACAGCGTTGCCGTTGCGCTCACCGACGGGTCGACATGACCGAAGCGCCGGCCGTAAATGGCCGAGGCCGCGAAGCACGCGGTGCCGCACAGGATAGCGAATTCGGCGAACAGATCGTCGTGCGTGCCGCTCAACGCGCTGGTTCCCAATATCACCAACACGCCTGCCAGCCCGAGCAGCACGCCGGCGATCTTCGTGCGCGTGATCACTTCGTGCCGGGTCCAGAACGCGACGACGAGCACGGCGATGACGGGTGAGAGCGTGTTGATCACACCGGTGAGGCCGCTGCCGACGAACTGCTGGCCCCAGGCGATCAGCATCCACGGAACACCGGGATTGAGCGTGCCCTGCACGAAAAACGATCGCCAGGTCGCGGCCTCGCGTGGCAGAGACTTGCGCTGCCAAGCGAGCACCATGAGCAGCACGATAGTGGCGATACCTACGCGCAACGCGACCACCGTGTTGGGCGGGATCGAGCGCAG
>CADECO010000494.1:0-3982 GCA_902825905.1 uncultured beta proteobacterium | reverse complement strand
GCTGGCACGATCAGGTCACCGCCGGCGCGATGTCGCACTTCGACGGCTCGGTGCCCTCGGGCATCGCACCTGCCGTGCTCGATCAAACGATCGTGATGTCCGCTGAGAACCTGCCCGCGATCGTCGAGGCACTCGACACGCGCGACGATATCGCCGCGGTGATCTTCGAGCCTTCGGGCGCATCGTGGGGACAGGTACCGCTGCCGCCCAAATTCATCGACACGGTGGTGCCGGCCGCGCGCAAGCGCAACGTGATCGTCATCTTCGACGAGGTGATCACCGGGTTTCGCTGGTCGAAAGGCGGCGCGCAGGCGCGCTACGGCGTGAAGCCCGACATGACGCTGCTCGCCAAGATCGTCGCGGGCGGATTGCCCGGTGGCGCCGTGGTGGGCCGCAAAGACATCATGGACCAGCTCGACGTCAACGCCGCCAAGGCGGCCGGACGCGAGAAGATCGGCCATCAAGGCACGTTCAATTCCAATCCGCTGTGTGCGGCTGCTGCGGTGGCGACGCTGAAGTTGATCGAGTCGACCGACGCGTGCGAGAAAGCTGAAGCCGCTGCCGTCGAGATTCGTGAGGGCATGCGCAAGATCCTGGTCGAGGAAGGCGTGCCCTGGGGCGTGTACGGCGAGGCCTCGGTGTTCATCGTGTTTCCCAATCCGAACGGCCTGCCGATCGACCCGGCGAATTTCGATCCATCGAAGCTCGGCTTCAACGGCATCAAGGGTGCGCGCAATCCGAATCTGATCAACCGGCTGCGGTTGGCGATGCTCGCCAACGGTGTCGACATCATGGGCGGTCCGGGCGGTCTGGTGTCGGCCACGCATGGGCCACGCGAAATCGGTCAGACGCTGAGCGCGTTTCGCACGTCGGTGCGCTGGATGAAGACCGAGGGCGATATCCGGTCCAGGTAACGCGGCTCGCCGCATCACAACCCACGCAGGCTCCGCACGCGCCAGTTCACGCCATTTCGCCAACAGTCGCCCGGGTTCGCTCCGATGAAAACCACCTATCCCCTGCACAGCCATCCCCTGCCGCGGCGCTATCGTGGCCGCACCATCGACGTCCACGCGCACTGGTATCCCGAGGCGTGGGTGAAGCTGTTCGAAAAAGACGGTGCGTCGATGGGCTGCAAGGTCGAACGCGACGGCGATATCTTCACGCTCAACACCGGCAAGATCACCAACAAGTTCACCGACGAGTTCGTAAGCATCGAGAAACGCCTGCAGGGCATGGATCGCCAGGGCGTCGATGTGCATGCGATGTCACTGACCACACCGATGGTGTATTTCGCCGAACCTGCGTTCGGGCTCGCGCTGGCGCAGTGCTACAACGACGAGTGCGCGGCGCTCCATCAGAAGCATCCGACGCATTTCTTCGGACTGGCGCAACTGCCGCTACAGGACGCAAAGCTCGCACTGAAGGAACTGGAACGCGCGGCGAAGCTGCCGGGCATGCGCGGCTTCTACATGGCCACCAACGTCAACGGGCTCGATCTGGATGATCAACGCTTCTGGGACGTGTACGCCAAAGTCGAAGAGCTGGGCTGGACCATCTTTCTGCATCCGGTCGACACGGTGGGCAAGGAACGGATGTCGAAGTTCCACATGCGCAATCTGCTCGGCAATCCGTACGACACCGGTATCGCCGCCGCGCACCTGATCTTCGGCGGCGTGCTCGATCGGTTTCCAAAACTTGATTTCAACCTGCCGCACGCCGGGGGCACGATGCCAGGCCTGATCGGTCGCTGGGATCACGGCACGAAGATGCGCGCCGAGCTCAAGCACATGAAACGCCTGCCGAGCGAATACCTGCGCCGCTTCACCTACGACACGATCGGCCACAACGACACGATCAACATGAACCTGATCGAGCTTGTCGGCGCCGACCGCGTGACGCTGGGCAGCGACTTCTGCTTCGACATGGGCCTGGAGCATCCGCACGACACGGTCGAACGGCTGGCCGCCCTGAACGAAGCCGACCGCGACCTGATCCTGGGCAGGAATGCCGAGCGGCTGCTGGGGCTGGCTTGACCCTTCCTGGAGGGGCGTCCGCGCTGCTACGCCCGACGTCCGGTCAATTTCGATCACATCCGTCGATCTACGGCGCAATCCAGGCGACGGTGGTCGCGATCTGACCGACGGCGGAACGCTATCGTGTACGACTGGCCGCGTGCGACGCGGCCGCAGCGCGATACGAAGGGCGAGGGACGGCATGGGTGCGCAGGGGCGGTGGCTTGAAGCAGGGGCAAACATCGGGCGGTGGCTGCTGGCAGCCGGGCTGAGCCTGGTCCTTGTGAGCTGTGGCGGCGATGGCGACAGCGGCAGCAGCAGCAACTCGAGCGCGAGTGCGGCGCGGGCGGCGGGCCAGAGCCTGAACGACGAGGTCTACGCGTACTACAAGGACTGGTACCTGTGGTACGACACGCTGCCGCAGACCGGCGTCAACAACTTCAATCAGAACAACTACGCCAGCGTCGACGCGTTGGTCGAAGCGCTGCGCAAGCAACCCGAAGACCGCTTCAGTTACGTCGACACGGTCGGGCGCTATCTGGCGTTCTTCAACGACGGCACCGTGACCGGCTACGGTGTGGGGTTGACGCGCCGCGCGAACAACACGATCTTCGTGCAGTTCACCGATGAGAACTCGCCCGCGCGGCTGGGCGGCCTGGTGCGCGGACAGCAGGTGCTGGCGATCAACGGCTTCACCATCGCGCAGCTCGATGCCGGCACCGGCGGCGGCTACGACGGCCAACTCGGCACCACGAACACCGGCGTGGCCGCGCGCTTCACCATCACCGATGCGGGCGGCCAGCGCGACATCACGATCTCCAGCGCGACGTATCGCTCGAAGACGGTGCTCGATGCGCGTTTGCTGAGCGCCACCGTCGGCTACCTGAGCGTGAAGTCGTTCCTGCAACCCACGGTCAACGAGATCGCCGCGGCACTCAACGACCCGGCGTGGAACGCGGTGACCGACCTGGTCCTCGACATGCGCTTCAACGGCGGCGGCAGCGTCGCGGTGGCCGGCGACATGACCAGCACGATCCTGGGCAGCAACTACAACAGCCAGACCTTCGCCGAGCTGCGCTACAACGCCAAGCACACCGCTTCCAACCAGACCTTTCGTATCGCCAATCCGCGCAACCCGTCGCTCAACATCCGACGCATCGTCGTGATCGCCACGACGCGCACCTGCTCCGCCTCCGAAGAAGTGATCACCGCGCTGCAGTCGTTCGCGATGGTGAAGATCGTGGCGTCCACGCCCGACTCGTCGGGCCGCTACACCTGCGGCAAACCGATCGGCTTTTCGCCGCGCTCGTTCCAGGTGCGGCCTGGCGTCGATGATCCGAACGATCCGGTGGTGAGCGCCGCGGTATTCCGCTCGGTGGCGGCCAACGGCGCGACCGACTACTTCAATGGCATGACGCCCAACTGCGTGATCCAGGACGATCTCACGCGCCAGGCCGGCGATGTGACCGAAGCGATGTTGGCCGGCGCACTGACCGTGGTGCAGACCGGCAATTGCCCCGCCGGCACCACTGCCGATAATCGCGTGGTCACGCAGTCCGTGCAGCTCAAAGCGACGCAGCCCGACGACCCGATCCCGCCGCGGATCGGACGCGTGCATCAGACCTGGTAGTCACTGAGCCGGCACCTCGAGCCGGCTCTTGATGATCTTGCGCGTGGGCGTCATCGGCATGTCGGCCACAACGACCAGACGCTCGGGCAGTTTGTTCTTTGCGATGCGCTGATCGGTCAGGTAGGCCACGATCTCATCCAGCGTCAGGCTGCCGGCGCCCGGCCGCAGCGTCGCAAAACAGCAGGCGCGTTCCCCAAGCACTGGATCGGGCATCGGCACGAGCGCCGACTGCAGAATCTTCGGGTGCGCATCGAGCAGATCTTCCACGTCCCGTGGATTGAACTTCACGCCACCGCGATTGATGATGTCTTTGGTGCGGCCGGTGATTGCGACGTTGCCG
>CADECO010000493.1:1761-3989 GCA_902825905.1 uncultured beta proteobacterium | reverse complement strand
CCGGAGGACCGCGCCGAGCTCGCCCTACTGGCCACCAACGAGGAACATTTCTGTTTGTTATGGAAGTACCTGCCGATCGGCGATGCGTTGATTGGCCGTGTGCTTGGGCTGGCGCAGCAGCAGGTGATCAACCGCCGGATGCTCGCGTTGCGCGAGCTGGCGCGGGTGCTTGGTGCGGGCGACGCCGCGAAAGGGGGCCGGTAATGTCCGCTCGCCTTTTCCGTCTCCTCGGTTCAAGGAGGCCCCCATGGTCGACCATTTGAGCCGGGACGTGCTCGCGCGGTATGCCGCTCGAACGCTGTCCGCCCGCGAAATTCTTCGTGCCGACAAGCACTTGGCGAGCTGCAGCGCATGTCGGACCGAACTTGTGAGCCAGGCCGTTGGCACGGCCTCGGCGCGGCGCGTCGTCCGCGCTGTGGAGCGCGCGGCGGAGCACCTGTCCTACGAACAGCTCGAAGCGTACGTCGACCAGCGCCTGACGGCAGACGGTCGTGCGAAGGTCGATCGGCATATCGAACGCTGTGCGCGCTGTGCGCGCGAGCTGGCCGAGATGCGCACGTTCGCTCCTGCACTGGCCGCGCCCGTCGCGAGGGCCGATTTGTCGACCGCTGACCCGGCGGCGCCCGGCGCGCCCCGCGGCCTTCTTGCTGCTCTGGCGGCCTGGTTCGGACCAATGCCGGTGATGCGTATCGCAGCGGCGGTGCTCGTGGCGGCCGTGGGCATTACGCTGGTCATGCAAGGCGGCGACCAGCGCACGTCGCCGCACGTCGATTTCGCGTTGAGTCGTGACGCCCTTGATCTCACCAGTAGCGCGCCCACCAAGAACACTTTTGATCAGAGCGTGTTCGCGGCGCTCGCCGGAGCGTCCCCCGATCTAGGCGCCGCCTTCAGGGCAGGAGATTTTCCGAAGGTTGCAGCCGAATTGAAGGCGAAGGCCGAGGAGGGTGACCCCGCAGCACAGACGGGACTCGCCCTCATGTACTTGGCCGGGGAAGGCGTTGTCCGTGACGTTGCTCAGGCTGAAAGTCTGCTGCGCAGTGCGGCCGACAAAGGCGCTGCTCCGGCCGCGCACAACCTCGGCGTGCTGAACGCCAGCGGCCTGCTCGGTTACACCGATGAAGAACAAGCGCGGCGCTGGTTTGCAGAGGCGGAAGAATTGCGCAAGCGATAGTGCTATCGCGACCAGCAGGTTGAGGCTAGTAGGTTGCGCCATGAGCGAAGCGAAGCGTGCTCATGGCTCTCCGGGACCGCGCGCAAGGCTGGCTATCTGCCTCTGGGCACGTTCAACAAAGCGCTCAATTCCAGATCGCCAACCAAAGCCGGGAAGCGTTTTTCAACAGACTGTTAGACGATTGTCTCGATGACCTCGACCGGCGATACGCGCGGGCGAGAGCCGACAACCGTACTCCGGTCCCCGAATCGGGATATCCAGCACCCTAATCCCCGCCAGAGGCGCGAAGCCGCTTGGGTCGCTATGCCCCACGGGCTCCGGCAATGTGTTGGTGTAGGCCGATCTGGCGTTGCGCAGACGCCGCCATTCGCGCAAACTGGTTAATAACTGGTTAAATCAGGAACACTGAGATATGGGCACCGTCACCGCCTTCGAAGCCAAGACCCGGTTTGGCGAACTGCTCGAGCGCGTCGGCCGCGGCGAGGAAATAGTCATCACCCGTCATGACAAGCCGGTCGCGCGAATCGTGCCCGAAGGATCGCGAAACCTGGATCAGGTCCGGCAGGCGATCCGTTCGCTTGAACAGCTGAGGCATCGAATCAGCGCACGCTCAAAGGGGCGCGCCAAGCTTTCCGATAGTGAAGTTCGTTCAGCCATCGAGGAAGGCCGTCGCTAGTGGATCAACTCGTCGTGGATGCATCCATCGCGATCGCCTGGGTTCATCCGGCGCAGGCCACCGCGCAGACGGATGCTCTGCTCGTCCGGGTTGGTCAAGGCACGCGGGTCGTCGTGCCTGCATTGTGGCCACTCGAAGTAGCCAATGCGCTGCTCGTTCTCGAGCGCCGAAAGAAGCTGACCGCAGCAGAGCGCCTCAGCGCTTTGGAGGCGCTACGGGCCCTCGCCTTCACCTTGGACTACGAAATGTCGACGCTCGCGTTCAGCGAGCTTTCGCAGTTGGCCACCACGCTGACGTTGAGCATTTACGATGCGGCCTACCTCGAACTGGCCGCGCGGCTGAAATCACCGCTCGCCTGTAATGATGGTCCGTTGCGCGAGG
>CADECO010000493.1:0-1751 GCA_902825905.1 uncultured beta proteobacterium | reverse complement strand
GATTTTCGTCGTCAGGGAAATTGATGCTGAACGCGATCGCTAAACGCCAGGGCATCTCGACGCAGCAAGCGGCCGTGCTCGAACCCACACGAATCATTCGCATCCCGATGCGCGATGGCGTGCGTATCGCCGCAGCGCTCTATCTGCCGAAATCGCTCGCCAAGTCCGCTTCTGGTCGCGTCCCGACGCTGTTTGCCGCCTCGCCCTACCGCTTCGACAACAACATCGCACCGGCCCTGCCGGTGTTCCTGTGGCGCGAGACCGGGCCGATCGAGTGGTATCTGGAACAGGGGTACGCGTTTCTGCACGTGGATGTACGCGGCACTGGCCGCTCCGGCGGCGAGTACCGGTATATGTGCGGCAAAGAGCAGCGCGATCTGGTCGAGGTGATCGCATGGATCGCGCGACAACGCTGGAGCAACGGCCGTGTCGGTGGGATCGGCCAGTCGTACTACGCGCGGATGCAGTGGTGCGCCGCCACATTCAACCCGCCCGCCCTCGCCTGCATCGCGCCCTACGACGGCAACGTCGATACGTATCGCAACTCAGCGTACACCGGCGGAATCCCGGGTGAGTTTCCGTCAATTTGGTACAACCAAAACACGCGCGTCGTCAATGCCGCCCCGGCACAAGGCCCGCCGCGCCACCTCGACTGGGATTACCCGGCTGCCGTGCGCCGGCATCCGACCTACGACTCGTTCTGGCGAGAGCGCACCGCCGCCGAACGACTGCATCGCATCAAACTACCCGTCTTGTCGATCGGCGTCTGGCGCAAAGTCGATCTGCACTTGAACGGCAACATCGTCGGCTATCAGCGTTCGGCCGGCCCGAAGAAGCTTCTGGTGTTCGGCTCGGCAAACGTGCAGGCTGCGGTACAGGATTTCTCTAGCGTCGGGTTTCACGAGCGCTACCTGCTGCCGTTCTACGACCATTACCTTAAAGGGCGCGACACCGGCTGGGACCACGTGCCCGACGTCCGTTGGTTCGTCGGCGGCACCGAAGAGATGCGCACCGCCGATGCCTGGCCGCCCTCCGCGGTGCGCTGGCGCACCTGGTATCTCGCGAGTGGGCCGACAGGCAGCGTCCGTTCACTCAATGACGGTGCACTGCTGGGCGAGTTGCCCGCGGCCCCCTCCGCCGACCCTTCCGCGCCCACTGTGTTCCGCTATCCCGATCCGGGCTGGCGCATCGGTGTCGTCGGCAATGGTCCGGACGGCCGGCCCGACCCAGCGCGGCGGGTGCTGACCTTCACGAGCGCGCCACTGGAACAATCGCTCGAGATCGCCGGACCGATCAAACTGGTGCTGCACGCGTCGTCCTCCAACCCCGATACCGATTTCATCGTGAAGCTCTCGGAGCAGTATGCGAACGATACGGCCGCAGGAATCGCTGGCACCGACGCGCCGAACCCGCGCTACCAGATCGTCACGAAGGGCTGGCTCCGCGCGTCGCACCGGCAGCTGGATCCGCACCACTCCACCGAACACGCGCCCTGGTACACGCATAGCTCGCCAACAACGCTTGTGCCCAACAAGGTCTACGAATTCGCGATCGCGGTGATGCCCACCGCGCACCGGTTTCGCGCCGGTAGCCGCATCCGACTGGAGATCGCCAACGGCGATTCATCGGTCACCGAGTTCGTGTTCGCACACGAGTACCCGCCATGGAAGGTCGGTATCGATACCATCTATCATGACGCACGACGACCGTCGCGGCTGCTGCTGCCGGTGATCGAGTCGTAGCACGGCGCA
>CADECO010000492.1:0-4004 GCA_902825905.1 uncultured beta proteobacterium | reverse complement strand
ACTGCGTGTCACCCTCGACGTCGTCGACAGGGCCGGTGCCCACGTGGCGACGAGCTCGCTCGCCGGAGGCCGATACGTGCGCCTGCAGGTGCGTGATACCGGAGCGGGCATATCCCCGGCCGCGCTGGAACGCATCTTCGATCCGTTCTTCACCACCAAGGACGTGGGTGTCGGCACGGGCCTGGGGCTCTCGTTGGTACACGGCATCATCACCGATCTGGGCGGCGGCATTGACGTCGAGAGCGCGCCGGGGCAGGGCACAACGTTCACGGTTTATCTGCCATGGAACAGCTCGCTGGCGGCGATTGCAGATATCGCGGAGAACGTTCCCAACGGCAACGGCGAGACGATCCTGCTGGTCGACGACGAAGAAGGCCTGGTGCGCATGGGCGAGGAGATGCTCGCCCGTCTGGGCTACGAACCAGTCGGTTTTGTCTCCAGTGTCGCGGCGCTGGAGGAATTTCGGGCCGCACCCGAGCGGTTTCAGGCGGTGATTACCGATCAGAGCATGCCCGACATGAACGGAGCCGAACTCGCTGCGGAGATGCGCTTGATCCGTCCCGACATACCGATCGTGCTGGTAAGTGGATTCGTCGGACCGGCACTGGCGGGGCGCATGACCGAGATCGGCGTGACCGAGGTGCTTTCCAAGCCGCTGGTCGCACGCGACATCGCACGCAGTCTGTCGGCTGCGCTGCGACGCAGCCAGGTCGCGCAGACCGCATGACGATCGACGCATTTACTCCGACTCTGACCTGTCGCAAAGGAGATCGCCATGCCCAGTGACGCCGGCGTCATGCCCCATGTTCTTGCGCTGGATGACGACCCGGCGGTGCGCCAGATCATCGCCGACTATCTCGGAAACAACGACCTGCGAGTGACAACGGTCGACACCGGCAAGGCGTTCAACGCGGTCATGGGTGAGGACACGGTCGACGTCGTGATTCTCGATTTGCGCCTGCAGGGCGAAGACGGCATGCACATCGCCCGCAAGCTGCGCGAGGAGTCCGACATCCCGATCCTCATGCTGACCGGCAGGGTGGAGGAGGCCGACCGCGTGATGGGATTGGAACTGGGGGCCGATGATTACCTCACCAAGCCGTTCAGCCCGCGCGAGCTCCTGGCTCGCATCCGTGCGCTGCTTCGCCGCGCCAAGGCGCACGCTACCGTCGTCGATACCATCAACAAGGTGCGCGCGTTTCGATTCGGCGGGTGGGAGCTCAACATGGGATTGCGCAAACTGAGGAACCCGGCCGGCAACGTGGTGGAACTCACCAATGGCGAGTTCCGGCTGCTCACCGCGTTCCTGTCTGCACCGATGCGGGTCCTCACGCGCGAACAGCTTCTCGATCTGTCACGACTGCACAATTCCGAAGTCTACGATCGCGCGATCGATCTGCAGATCCTGCGTCTGCGTCGCAAGATCGAACTCGATCCGGCGCACCCGCGGTTCATCGCGACCGAGCGCGGCGCGGGCTATGTCTTCGCCTCGGCGGTGGAAGTCGTCAGATAGCGGTTTGCGGCTGGTTTGAGCGCATCGGCGCGACGCCGATCGCATTGCCGCGGCGAACCGCGTTCATCTGAAACCGCGCCAGGCGCGTTTCAACATCGAGCAGGAACGGGGCGGCCGCACCATGGCCGGGTTCGTGCAATCGCACGATTCCCTCGGCAAATACCTTGGAGCCCCGCCATGCAAACGCTCGTCATCAGTCCGCTCGTTGCCATTGTCATCGCCACCACTGCGCTTTGCGGTTGTGCCGGCACCGCGCCCACTCGTACTTCCGATAAGACCGCCGCGGACAAGACGGCTCGCGTCGACTGCACCGAACTGAACGCGCAACTGATATCGGCGCATCAGCGCAAGAGCGCTGCCGCAGCCGCGCAGCGTGATGCGTGGAAGGTGGTGATTCCGGTCGCGGTCGTGGCGCGCTATGCCGGTGCGATCGTCTCGGCGAATGATGCCGACGAGGAGATCGCCCGACTACAGGCAGATCTGCAGCGCGCCGGCTGCGCCGGTTGAATGCCGCTCGAGCGTTCGAGCGTCGATGCAATCAATCTCATCTCTCAAAGCCCCATGAAAGCGAGGAACACCATGCTCCGCAGATCCGCCATGCTCGTCTTGCTGACCGGCAGTTTCGTACTCGCCTCGACCGCGATGGCCGAGGGCAATCGCGGCAGGACGACCACCCAGAACTCACTCGGATCCACCTCCAGCCGCCACGCGGTTGCCGGAGACGGTCAGGGCAACGCGATCGGCGCATCACGACAACGGTTCGAGACGGATGCCGGTACGCACGGCGTGCGCTTGCGGCGTTTCAGCCACGGCTCGGACGGCGCGATGAGCGCGAGCGGCGCGTCGGTGGTTGCCGGTCCCAACGGTGCGGCGGAACGCACCGGTTCGTTCAGCCGCAGCACGGACGGCACGGCATCGGCGCAGAGGGACACCACGATCAGCAACGCCAATACCGGCGTGACGTACGACGGCGGCGCGACCTTCAGCACCGACGCAGGCGTGAGCCGATCCGGGTCGTGCAAGGACTCCGCGGGAAATACCGTGCAATGCGGCGTGCGGCGCTGAGTCGCGTCTGCGTTCATCTGAAACCGTCGGGCGGTGCGTCTAACGTCGAGCCGAAATCGGCGTACGTCAGACTGCCCGCTCATCCTTCGAGAGGAGCCCTGCCATGCAAACCGATGTTCTGATCGTGGGCGCCGGCCCGACCGGTCTGATGCTTGCGATCCAACTGGCGCGCCGCGGCGTACGCGCGGTGATCATCGACCGACACAGCGGTCCGGCGCAGCAGTCGCGCGCCATGGGGGTGCAGGCGCGTACGCTGGAGATCTATTCGAAGCTGGGCATCGCCGAGCGTGCGATCGAACTCGGCCGGCGCGCTAACGCCGCCAACATGTGGGTCGAGGGTGCCTGGCGCGCCCGCATCCCGGTCGGCGAGATCGGTCAGGGGCTGAGCGCCTTTCCGTACATCCTGATGCTTGGCCAGGATCTCAACGAGCAGATCATGGGGGAACTGCTCGAGCGGCAGGGCATCACCATCCGGTGGAACACCGAGCTGATCGCGCTGGCACAGCATGACGATCGCGTCAACGTCACGCTCAAGTTGCCCGACGGTGCTCTGCAAAAAGTGAATGCCGCGTACGTCTGCGGCTGCGACGGCGCGCGCAGCGCCGTGCGCGAGCTCTCAGGCATTACTTTCCCTGGCGAACCCTATGAGCAGGTGTTCTTCGTCGCCGACACGGTCGCCACCGGCTCGATGCGGCACGACGAGCTCAACATCTACCTTTGGGGCGATGGCTTCCATCTGTTCTTCCCGATGCATGGCGAGGATGGCTGGCGAGTGATTGGGATACTGCCCAAGCCCCTCCGCGATCGCAACGATCTGCGTTTGCAGGAGCTCGAGCCGTACCTGAACCGCGAGACGGGGGCGGGTCTGACGTTCAAGGCGTGCCACTGGCTTTCCACTTATCGCAGCCACCACCGCTGTGCGTCGCGTTTTCGTGAAGGCCGCTGCTTCCTGTTGGGCGATGCCGCGCACATCCACAGTCCGGCCGGCGCGCAAGGCATGAACACCGGTCTTCAAGACGCCTACAACCTGGCGTGGAAGCTTGCGTTGGTAGTGCAAGGCCAGGCCGACGCGCATCTTCTGAATAGCTATGAAGCCGAGCGTATTCCGGTCGCTCAGCGTCTGCTTCGCACCACCGACCGCGCGTTCAAGATCATCGTCTCCGAAGGTCCGGTGGCGCGGCTGCTTCGCACTCGGGTCATGGCGCGAGTGGCAGCGTTTGCCATGACCAGAGCGCGGCTGCGCCAGTTGGCGTTTCGCAGCATCTCGCAGATCGGCATTCGCTATCGCCGCAGTGAGTTATCGAGGACGCTGATCAAGCTGCCAGATCACGCGCCGCGTGCCGGAGACCGATTTCCCTGGATGCGGGTGGTAGCGCAGGCGGGTGCGCCGGGCAACGCCGTCCGCGGCCAGTCCTTCTTCAGCAGC
>CADECO010000491.1:2625-4008 GCA_902825905.1 uncultured beta proteobacterium | reverse complement strand
CGCGCGACGGCCGGGATATCTTCGATGGAAAGTCCCATACGCTCGGTGTGGGTCGCTATTCGCGGTCATTCTCCGGCGAGCTCGACTGGAAAGCGTTGCGCCCGCACCTGGTGACCAATCCGGGCCTCCCGGATGCCTTCATGTTCCACTGCATGTGGCAGTACCGTCCGTGGGACGCCGACTGGGCTCTGTGCGTTCCGCATCGCATCTACCAGACGATGAGCCCCGGGCGCTACCGGGTGGAACTGGCGACGGAGTACGAACCCGGTGAGATGCTGGTCGCGCATCATCACAAGCCGGGGCGCAGCGAGCGCATGATCGTGTTCAATTCAAACACCTGCCACCCGCACATGGCGAACGACGGGTTCGCGGGAACGACCGTGTTGATCCGGTTGTTCCAGTGGCTGGCCGATCGCGACACCCGCTACAGCTACCGCCTGGTGCTGGGCCCGGAACATCTCGGATCGGTCTTCTATCTTCGTGACCTGCCGCGCGCAGAGGTGGACCGGATGGTGTGCGGAGTCTTCGAGGAGATGCCGGGCACCGCGGGAGCGATCAAAGTCACCTCGAGTTTTCTCGGCGAACAGACAATCGATCGTGCGTTCGCCGCGGCACTGCGCCACAGCGGTTACCCGTCCGTCCAGGTGCCCTGGAGGAAAGGCGCAGGCAATGACGAGACGGTCTGGGAAGCGCCGGGCTACGAAGTGCCGTTCGTCGAGATGACTCGTTGTGAAGACCAGTTCGCGCCCTATCGGGAGTACCACTCGAGTCTCGACACGCCGGATCTCATGAGTCCTGCCAGGCTGGACGAGATGCTGGAGGTGCTGAAGCACGTCGTCGAGATCCTCGAAGCGGACGCGACGATGGAGCGCCGGTTCGACGGCCTGGTCTGCCTGTCCAATCCGGACTACGGCCTGTACCTGGAACGCCCGGATCCGACGGTCGACAAGGTGCTCGAGGACGACGCCGAGAAGTGGGGGCATCTGCTCGACTGCCTGTTTCGGTACTTCGACGGCAGTACCACGATCCTGGATGTGGCGCTCAGACATGATCTTCCGTTCGGGCGCCTGCGCCGCTATCTCGAACGATTCGAGGAGAAGGGCCTCATCCGGCTGCACGCGGCTGAGATTCCGCGACGCCTCCCGACAAGGGTTGACCCTCGATGATTGCAGTGGTCGATTCCGGTCTGAGCAACCTCGCCTCCGTCCTGGGAGCGCTGGGTCGGGTGCGCGCACCGGTGCGCCTGGCAAGCACCGCGCAGGACCTCGAGGATGCGATCGCGGTGATCCTGCCCGGCGTCGGAGCCTTCGGCGACGCCATGACGGGGCTTCGGGACCGCGGACTCGTCGCGCCGATCCTGCGGGCGGCCCAGTCGGGAAGACC
>CADECO010000491.1:1248-2525 GCA_902825905.1 uncultured beta proteobacterium | reverse complement strand
CAGTGGAACGTCGACGAACTGGTGATCCTCGACATCAGCCGCGGCGAGCAGGGCCATGACCTGCGCCGCGATGACCTGCACCAGCAGTACGCCGGCGACACGGCGCTCGATGTCCTGCGTGCCGTGGCGAAGGTGTGCTTCATGCCGCTCACCGTCGGTGGCCGCGTTCGCTCATTGGAGGACATCGCCGAGCGGCTCGGCGCGGGCGCGGACAAGGTAACCCTGAATACCGCCGCCCTGGAGAATCCGTCGCTGGTGGAACGGGCGGCGCGCCGCTTCGGCACGCAATGCATCGTGGCCTCGATCGACGCTCGGCGTGACGCGCACGGCCGCTACGAAGTGTTTGCCGATGGCGGCCGAGTCCCGACCGGCCGACACCCAGCGGAGTGGGCGCGTGAGGTCGAGCGCCTGGGTGCGGGCGAGGTATTCCTCAACTCGATCGATCGGGACGGCTCCGGGGCCGGATATGACGTCGAGTTGATCACCTCGGTGACTCGAGCGGTCGCCATTCCGGTGGTCGCATGCGGCGGGGTCGGGAACTACGCGCACTTTCCGGCCGCCATCCGCGACGCCCACGCGGCAGCGTGCGCCGCGGCGAACATCTTCCACTTCTTCGAACTCAGCTATCCCAACGCGAAAAGAGCCTGTTTCGATGCCGGCATTCCGATGCGTCCGATCGTCCTCGGAAGCCGGTGGTTGCCCCGCGAGCCGGAGTACGAAGCGCAGGCAGAGACAGCCCGGATCGAGGCTCGGCTGCGACGGGCGAAGGAATCCGACTTCGTTGTTGCGAACGGAGCGCAGCGCCGCAGCACGATCACCTGGTGCCGGCGGTGCGTGTATCCGTCGATCAGCGCGGCCCCGATGGAATACGACGAGCATGGTGTGTGCACGGGCTGTCGCATGGCCGAGGTGAAGGCCGCGATCAGCCAGGCCGAGTGGACCCGGCGTACAAGCTTGTTGCGAGACCTGGTCGATCGATACCGATCACGCGACGGCGCGCGCCACGACTGCGTAGTGGCGGTGAGCGGCGGCAAGGACAGCTACTTCCAGACCCATGTGATCAAGCACGAGCTGGGTCTCAATCCTCTGCTCGTGACGTACAACGGCAACAACTGGACGGAGGTGGGATGGCGGAACATGCTGCGCATGAAGGAGGTGTTCGACGTCGATCACATCCTCGTCTCGCCGTCGGTGAACACGCTGAAGAAGCTCAACCGGCTGGCGTTCGTCGCCATGGGCGACATGAACTGGCATGCTCACGTGGGGATCATGACCGC
>CADECO010000491.1:0-1148 GCA_902825905.1 uncultured beta proteobacterium | reverse complement strand
TACATGTCGCCGCGGCCCTCGGAAGCCGTGATGTCGGACTACTACGCCAACAGTGAGAACTACGCGTACTGGGCGAGCCGCATCTTCCCTGCGTCGGAGGGTGCCCGCCGCAAGAAGATCCACGAGCCGTGGTACGCACGGGTCGTCGACTACTGCGAACGCTATGGCGTGCCCACTGGCACGCTGGTCGAGGTGGGGCCGGGATTCGGCACCTTCTGCTCCGTTGCACGGGATGCCGGCCGATTCAAGCGGGTGGTCGCGGTCGAGCCGACCCCCCAGCTCGCCGCGGCGTGTCGTGCCCGAGGCATCGAAGTGATCGAACAACGGATCGAAGACGTCGGTGCCGAACTGCCTGCGGCCGACGTGGTTTGCGCCTTCGAGGTCATCGAGCACCTGTTCGAGCCTGCGCGCTTCGTTCGCGACTGCGCGCGCCACGTGCGCCCGGGCGGACTCCTGGTGCTGTCCTGCCCCAACGGCCTGGGCTTCGACATCGCGACGCTGCAGGAAAAAGCCCTCGCCGTGGACGCCGAGCATGTGAACCTGTTCAATCCGACATCTCTCGGCCAGCTGGTGGAGCGCGCCGGTTTCGGACTACTAGAAGCGACCACGCCAGGACGGCTCGACGCGGAGTTCGTGCGCTCCGCAGCGCTCAAAGGGGAGATCGACCTCGCGCGCGAACCTTTTCTGAAGCGCGTACTGCTCGACGAGTGGGATCGCCTCGGATGGATCTTTCAAGGTTTTCTCGCCGAGAACGGACTGTCGTCCCACATGTGGCTCGTCGCCCGCCGGTCGGAGGAACCACCGCGGTGACCGACTCCGACGATCGCAGAAAAGTCGAGGCACGCATCCGGCAGTGCTATTCGAGCTGGGCGCAGTCCTACTTCGACGATTACTACCGGGGCCAGGGTGCCTATCCGCCCGTTCATGTCGACATCGTCCGCGATCTGCTTCGCAAGCGCGCGCCACGCACGCTGCTCGACGCCGGTTGCGGCCCAGCGTCGATGCTGCGCAGCCTGACCGACCTGGGCTGTGAGCTATACGGATTCGATCTGACTGAAGAGATGGTCATCGAGGCACGCCGGGTGATGGCCGGAGCGGGTGTGCCGCAGGATCGCCTTTGGCAAGGCAGCGTGGCAGGGCTGCACGAT
>CADECO010000490.1:0-4015 GCA_902825905.1 uncultured beta proteobacterium | reverse complement strand
CCCTGCTCGGTGTACTTCTGCAGCACGCTGGAATCGGAGATCGCCTTGACGAACTCCTCATGCAGCCGTTTGATGACCGCGGGCGGCGTGCCGGCCGGGGCGAACATGCCGAACCAGGCGCTCAGATCCATATTCGGAAAGCCGGTCTCGGTGAGCGTGGGCACGTTCGGAAACAGGCGATGACGCTTCTTGCCGGTGATCGCCAGCGCGCGCAGCTTGCCATCGCGAATGTGCGGACCACTCGTGATCAGCGCATCGAAGAACAGATCGACGCGTCCGGCGAGCATGTCCTGCAGCGCCGGCGCCGAGCCCTTGTAGGCGACGTGGGTGACGTTCGCACCCGCCTGAGTCTTGAACATCTCGCCCAGCAGATGACCGCCGGAGCCCACACCCTGTGAAGCGAAGGTCAACCCACCGGCGTTCGCCTTCGACATCTTCAGCAGATCGGCAGGTGATTTCGCCGTGCTGGCCGCGGGCACGACCAGAATGCTTTCAGTCGAGATGAGCGGAGTGATCGGGGCGAAGTCCTTCACCGGGTCGTACGGCAGTTTGGCGTACAGGCTCGGATTGACCGAGTGCGTGCCGAAGTGGCCGAAGAAGATCGTGTAGCCGTCGGGCGCGGCGCGCTTGACGATCTCGGCGCCGATCACGCCACCTCCGCCCGGGCGGTTGTCGACGAGCACCGTCTGCCCGGTGCTTTCGGCGATACGCGCGCCCACCAGCCGCGCCACCGGATCAGTCACGCCACCGGGCGGAAACGGCACGACGATCGTGATCGGCCGCGTGGGAAAGGACTGGCCCTGCGCGAATGCAACCGAGGCGGCCGCGGACAACGCGCAGACGAATACACCGAGCCTGACGATGCTGTTCATTCGACTCACTCCTTGGGTTGTGCGCGTCTGGGTGCGCATCGTGTGGGCCGATTTCGCGAGCGAATGGCACCTCGTAGCCCTGCGGCATTCTATGCGCAAGTACGACGACCAAGAACCCTCCAACTCGCTGATCGGTCGCCGGACAACACCGAGGATCCATTCGTGCCCAGCGAGCCGCCGCTACTGCTCGCGGTGTTGTTCACTGGCAGGCTCGTGTCGGGCGCGCTGTGAGCGCCCTCCGGTCAACGCAACGTCAGTCCGGGCGTTGCGGTGGGTGACGTGGCGCACGACAATGCGCGCGCTTCTCAGCAAGACGTCCCGCCCGAAAACGAAGAGGAGAATCACATGAGCAAGCTGTCGCGCCTGTTGCTGGCCTCCACGCTGGCCCTTGGAATGGCCCTGCCCTTCACGACCCTGGCGCCGATCGACGCCGTTGCGGCCGAGAAGAAGGCGGACAAGAAAGGCGAGAAAGTCATCGATATCAACAGTGCCAGCGCCGAAGAGCTCATGACGCTCGACGGCATCGGCGAAGCACGCTCGAAGGCGATCATCAAAGGTCGCCCGTATCGGGCCAAAGACGAGCTCGTCGACAAGAACATCATCCCCGAGGGCGTCTACGCGAAGATCAAGGATCAGCTCATCGCGCACCAGTCCAAGAAGAAGTAGGCACCAAGCGGTGCCGCACGAGGGAGCGCCGACTCCCTCACGGCGCCAGGCAAGCAACGAGGCTCCGCGTCGAAGCGCCGGGCCTCGTTGTCGTTTACGGCGCTACTCGTAGCGCGCCACGGTGATCGACTTCAGCTTGTCGCGGTCGACCTCTACGCCCAGGCCCGGAGGGGTCGGCAGATGCGAGTAACCACCGGTCAATTCGATTGGTTTGACCAGGATGTCGACGCCGAGCACGTGGTTGGCGGTGTAGAACTCCGCGCCGAGTGAAATGTTGGGCGTGGCGCAGATGAGTTGAATGCCCGCGGCGATCGCCACGCCGGCCTCGAACATCGTGCCGCCATAACACGGCACGCCGGCCGCGCCGCAGATCGCCGCAATTTCGCGCGCCCGGACCATGCCACCTGCCTTCATGAGTTTGATCGACACGCAGTCGGCATAGCGGTCGCGCACCAGTTCGACCGCCTCTTCCGGATTGAAGCAGCTTTCGTCGGCGAGGATCGGCGTGTCGAGCGCGCGGGCGAACTCGGCCATCCACTTGCGTTGATCGCGCGGCACCGGCTGCTCGATGAAGCCGGGCTTGAACTGCTCCATCTCGCGCAGCTTGCGCAACGCATCCCACGGCTCCAGGCCCTGGTTGTAGTCGATGCGGATCTCCGCGTCGCCCGGCAACACTTCGCGCAACCGCGACAGCCGCTGCAGGTCTTCGGCATGCGACAGAAACCCGGTCTTCACCTTGTACAGGCGCACCCCTTCGGCCACGCGTGCACGCACCCAGTCGAGGTCTTCGTCGAAATCCGGATTGGCCACCGACACCGACAGCGGAATGCGATCGCGAAACACCCCACCGAGCAGTTCGGCCACGCTCACGCCGTAACGCTTGCCGGCGAGATCGAACAGCGCCATTTCGAGGGCAACCTTCGCCTCCGGATGCGCGACCACCGCGTGCGAAGCGGCATCCATGATTGCGCTGATGCGCCTTGGATCGGCGCCGACGACGATCGGGCGCAAATAGACATGCAGCGCTGCCGCATTCGCCTCGGCCGTGCCGGAGAACACGCTCCACGGCGCTGCCTCGCCCCAACCGATCCGGCCATCGTCGGTATGCAACTCGAGCAGCACGCCACCGATCGTCTTCTCGATGTCGCCCACGCCGTGGCGCCGCTTCATGCGCAACGGCCACGACACCTGATGCACGATCATGCGAACGATCTTCATTGCACCTCTTTCAATGTGCACGCATCTGGGATCAACTCCCCACCACGAACGGTTCGATCATGCCGCGAAGCGTGGCGATGATCGACGGCGCCACGATGCGGCTGGTGCGCGGGTTGGCCGACGGTCGATTGCGGCTATCCATCGACAACTGGATGTCATCAGCATCGACTTCCACGCGGTGAATCGCGCCAGGCACGCTCGCATCGACCCACACCTCGACGCGCGTGCGCGCCAAGCCGATACCGGCAAGCGACAACGCGATGGCCACATTGAAATGGCGCGGAAACGCCTGCCCTGCTTCGGCCGCCGAGCCTTCGAACACCTTCACCGGCTCCAGCGGCGGCGGATCGAGCACGAAGCCACGCGCCTGGATGTACGGTTCGTGCGCCATCGAACCCGGTTTGATGCGCGAAGTGAGCTTCACCGAGTGGATTGAACCCTCGCGTGCGCAGCGCAAGATGTCCAGCCCTGGCAGAGCGCCCGAGCAGATTCGCACTCGCGCACGATGCTCACGCGCAAGCTTTGCAATCTCCGGAAACTGAAGCAGGCCCGCGGCGCTCACGATCGTGAGTGCCTTGCCGGCGGGCAACACGGCATGCGCGATCTCCGGCAACGCATCGGCGGTGGCCGACTCGACGACGATGTCGCAGTGCTGAGCGAGCTCGCTCAGTGGAACGACTTGCGGCCGGGGCTCAATGGTGGCGGCGCGCTCACGGGCGCGATCGAGATTCGCTGCCGTGACCGCACTCACGCGCACGCCCGGAATCACGTCGCGCGCCAGCCTCTGGGTGACGTCCAGACCAACGTTGCCGAAGCCGGCGATACCGATGCGCGTGCTCATACCGGTCAATGGGCTCGTCATCGTGGCGCGCGCAACAGATCGGCCAATGCGGTGACGTCATCCACCGCTTCGATCGTCGCAAGCATGCGTTCCAGCCGATCGACGTTCGCGGGCGTTGCGACCGAACCGGCGAGCCGTCACCAGCATGCGACAGCCAGGGATGAGCGGACACTGTCCCATGCCGTCAACGTCACGAGGCACCGGCACCCTGTAACCGCACGTCGGCAATGTCGGTCATGTGAGAACCCATCGACCGGACTTGGGCCGCGCGCGCGACTGGGGGCCATAACGGACGAGGGCCGCCTCTCCGGCGGCCCTCGCGAGTTCGATCAGCGGGGCGACGAGCCCCGCGAGATCCGGCGTCGTCATTCCGCCGCTTGCTTCATCGTTCCGCCCGCGATCACGCGCCAGACCTTCT
>CADECO010000489.1:0-4018 GCA_902825905.1 uncultured beta proteobacterium | reverse complement strand
GGGCACGTCTATGCCACCTGACGGAAATGCTGTCAGGCGCTCTTAGGTCTGGCGCTGGATCGCAACATCGCTTTTAATGGGGCGGCCCGCCGCCAACGCAGCGAACAAATTCAGGCGGGCTCATCGAAGCACTGGTCGCGGCACTGCGGCAGCGGGTGTCGCGAGCACGAAGGAGGAGACAGCCATGTCCGCAAAAACCCGGGCCGCAATGTCGTTGGGCGGCAAGTTGTTCCACGTGGCGTTGTTCCGCGCGACGTTATTCGGCGCCGCACTGGTAAGCGCCGCACTCCACGCCACCACGGCGTTCGCCGACGACCGCCGCCGCGACTGTGCCGACGGTCAGGAGCTGGTGTTGGTGAACGGCCGCATCCACACGATGGACCGCGACAACCGCATCGTGTCAGCGGTCACCATCCGCAACGGCAAGATCGCTGAGGTCGGCCACGATCGCGGCGGCCACGCGCCCGATGGCTGCCGGCAGGTGGTCGACTTGCAACGCCGCACCGTCATCCCCGGCATCGTCGACAACCACAACCACATCCTGCTGCTGGGGCTGCGACCGGGCTATCACACGCCGATCGAGATCGCGGCGTCTTTCGCCGATATCCGCGCGATCGTCCAGGCGCGGGCGCGCCGCATTCCGGCCGGCGCGTTCATCACCAGCATCGGCGGCTTCAATCCGGTGCAGTTCGCCGAAAAGCGTCTGCCGACACTTGCCGAGATGGATGCGATCTCGCCTGGCAATCCGTACTACGCGCAGGTCGCGTTCATCGGTCCATCATCGACCAACTCGGCCGGCAAAGCGTTCTTCGAGAGCCGCGGCGTCGCCGTCGGTGCCGACGGTTCGATCGCGGTCGGCGCACCGACTGTGGCGGCACTCAACGCGTTGCGCGCGGTGCACACATTCGACGACAAGAAGCGCGGTACCGAAGACGCGATGGCCTATGCCGCCGCGCTGGGGGTCACGACGCACTTCGACATGGGTGGGTTCCTGATTCCGGGCTCCCCCAATCACGCCGACGAGTTCGTGTTCGACGGCGCGGCGAGTTGGGATCCTTACACCGCCTACGATCCGGTGCTGGATCTGCATCGCGCCGGCAAGATGAAGGTACGGGTGCGCGTGTTCTTCCTGACGATGGACAACGCGCCCGACGTGCCGATCCTGAGCCAGCGATTGCAGAACGCGTTCCGCGAGTTCGGCGACGACTGGCTGCGCACCGCCGGGCTGGGCGAGTTCATCACCAATTGGCCGCTGTTCGGACCGGTATCCCAGCCGGTGGGCTATCCGACCGCGGTGCGCAAGGCGGCCGAGCGCGGCTGGATCTATCAACAGCACACGCTATCGTCGGCCGAAGACCATATGGCGCTCACCGTGTGGGAAGCGCTCAACCAGCAGATCCCGCTGGCGCCGCTGCGCTGGTCGATCGCACATGCCGTGACGATCACCCCCACCAACGTGCAACGGCTCAAAGCGCTCGGCGGCGGGCTGGCACTGCATGGTTTTCGCTACCTCGCCGGCACGCCCACCGCGAACGGTCCTCCTTACCGCATGGCGCTCGACAGCGGCATCAAGGTCGGCGTGGGCTCCGACAGCGCGCAGATCTCCACGCTCAACCCGTGGCTGATGCTCTACTACATCACCACCGGGCGGAACAGCTCGGGCGTGCTGATCAATGAAGGGCAGACGCTCACCCGACACGAAGCGCTGCGCCTGTACACCGCCGAGAACGGCTGGTTCAGCAAGGAAGAAGACAAGCTCGGTTCGATCGAGAAAGGCAAGTTGGGCGATCTGGTGGTGCTGAGCGACGACTACTTCGCCGTGTCGGACGAAGCGCTCAAGCGATTGCATTCGGTGATGACGGTGGTGGGCGGCAGGATCGTCCACAACACCGGCGCGCTGCGGGTGCACGAACGATGAGCGCAGATTGACTCGCGCCATCGCTCTCGGCAATCGCGACGGGCGCACTGCTTGCGCCCCGCGCGCGCAAGCAGTGCGGGCAACTGACATGCCAGTCCGTGCGCGCTGCACGGGGTTGTTCGCGGTCATCGCGGGCTTCGCGCTGCTCATGTCGCTCGCCGGCAGCGCGCTGGCGCAACAACCCTATCCCGCCAAGGCGATCCGGCTGGTGGTGGGTTTTCCAGCCGGCGGCCCGGCCGACATCGTCGCGCGCACGCTCGCCCCGAAGCTCGCCGAGGCGTTCGGCCAGCCGGTGATCGTCGACAACCGCGGCGGTGCAGGCGGCGCGATCGCCACCGAGCAGGTCGCCAAGTCGCCGGCGGACGGCTACACCGTGTTGTTGGGCACGATCGGCGGGCTGGCGGTGGCACAGAGCCTCGTGCCGAATCTGGGCTACGACACACTGCGCGATCTGGCGCCGATCACGCAAGTGGTGACGGTGACCAGCATCATGGTGGTGCCAGCGGGCAGCTCGATTCGCAACGTGCAGGCGCTGATCGACGCCGCACGCAGCGCGCCGGGCAAGCTCACCTATGCGAG
Source organism: uncultured beta proteobacterium (assembly GCA_902825905.1). Classification (GTDB taxonomy): domain Bacteria; phylum Pseudomonadota; class Gammaproteobacteria; order Burkholderiales; family SG8-39; genus CADEDU01. The sequence goes on along the minus strand of CADECO010000489.1, from coordinate 1,521 downwards.
CTCCGGCAACGGCACGGCACCGAATCTCTCGGGCGAGCTGTTCAAGTCGCTGGCCGGCGTCGATCTGCTGCACGTGCCGTACAAGGGCAGCGCCGCGGCGCTCACCGCGCTGTTGCGCAGCGAGGTCGACATCAACTTCGAGAACAGCCTGATCGTGATGCCGCACATCAAGTCGGGCAAGCTGCGCGCGCTTGCAGTGACCAGCGCGAAACGCTCGCCGCTGCTGCCCGATCTGCCGACGATCAGCGAGGCGGGCGTTGCCGGCTATGCGGCGTCCGGCTGGTACGGCCTGATGGTGCCGGCGGCCACGCCCGCCGAGATCGTCGCGCGGCTGCACGCCGAATCAGCGAAAGTGCTGCGCATGCCCGATGTAGTCGAGCGCCTGGCGGGGCAAGGGGCCGAGCCCGTGGGCAACACGCCAGCCGAGTTCTCCGTCTTCATCCGCACCGAGATCGACAAGTGGGGGAAGCTGGTGCGCACAGCCGGGATGAAGGCGGACTGATGCTGCGTTACGCCTGATTCGACATCAGGATCGCGCGCGTGCTGGGCATCAGCTCAGCCCCGACCGCCTCGAACGCCGCCATCGACGGGAACTTGAGTCCGCACTCGCGCATGTAGCCGAGCATTTCGTTGAGGTAGCGGTTGACCACCTGCTCGGTGGTGTGGCGCTTCAAGCCCACCTTCACGCAGTAGTCGTTGTCGGCGCCGCTCGGGCGTCCGAACGCGCGCTTCACCGTCACCGGCAGCATCTGGTTGTAGAGCCCTTGGAACTCGGCGAACTTGTTCTTGTCGCGCGAGAACTCGCGCAGGTTCTCCACGCCGTTGCCGTAGTGACCCTCTTCGTCGCGCAGCACCGAGTCCATCTCCTCAGCCCACGGTTTGTAGGTGCAGTCGCGGTACTCCATGATCTGCTGGCTGCCGGCGCGATCGACCGTGAAATTGAACACCGCGATGTGAATCCAGTTGTCCAGATCGAGCGACCAGAACTGCGCCGCCGCCGGACGCTGCGCATGGATCTTCTCGGGATCTTCGCCAAGCTGCTCGAACAGCCGGCACAGCCGCGCGCTGTGATCGGCTTCTTCTTCGGCGAATTCGGCGGCGAGGAACTTCTCGCGCAGCGTGGGCGCACAGCCGATGGAGCGGCCGAACACTTCCGCGGTGGCGGTCTCGGCGAAGAACTGCCGCGTCATCAGCCGCAGCAGCATGTCGCGGTATTCACCTTTGGCCTCGGCCGGTGAGGCAACCATCGGGGGATTGGCGGCGGCAGTCATGGTTCCGGTCTCCTTGTAGTGGAAGCGTCGGCGCTGCGACGTGAGTCGCACGGCCTCCGCGACGTTTTCCCGGAGCGTAGCAGAGCGCATTGCGCGCCTGAAGAAGTTGCGCAGGGTGATCTCGAAGCTGGGGCGATGATCTCGGGGGGAAGGAGAGCGCCCTAATCCGCCTTGATCCCCGCGCCCTGCACGGCGCGGGCCCACAGCGCGAGATTCGTCTTCACGAACTCGGTGAGTTCAGCCGCCGTGC
>CADECO010000488.1:0-4028 GCA_902825905.1 uncultured beta proteobacterium | reverse complement strand
GTGCGCTCGACAGTGGAACTGGGACGCAGCCTCGGTCTGGATGTCACGGCCGAAGGCGTCGAGGACCGCGCCGCGCTCGAGGTACTGCGCAAGATGGGTTGCAAGACCGCTCAGGGCTATCTGTTCGCCAAACCGTTGGGCGTAGCGGACTTCGAACAGTGGATCGACGCCCACTTCGTCAGTCGCATCGGCGAGCGACGCGCCGCGACCGGAAGCACGGCTGCGGCGTAGCACGAAGCGAGCCGCCGCCGAGGTGGGCTGGCACCCGCGCTCGCCGCGGGCCTCCACTCGCGATGCGGTGAAGTAGACTTCAGCGATCGCCTGAGGCGCGTGCGTGAGTGGATCACTCGCGTGTGCAAGCACTGATCGCCGTGAGTTCTCCCTCCGCAAATTCCTTCATCGACCGCCGCGCCGGGACGGGTTACGTCGGCCGCTCGATCACGCGTGTCGAGGACGAGCGCCTGCTCCGCGGAAACGGTGCGTTCGTCGCTGACGTTCCGCTGCGCGACGCGGCGCACATGGTGGTGCTGCGCGCCATCCATCCGCACGCCGAGGTGCGAGGCGTCGATCTCGCCGCAGCGCGCGCCGGCGCAGGCGTGTTGGGTGCATGGAGCGGCGCTGACATCCAGCGCGCCGGCCTGGGCGGCATTCCGTGGGAACTGCGTCCACCTGTGCCGCCCGGCACCCCGACCGACGCGTTGCCGCCGCAGGGCGATCCGTCGGTCGCGCCGCCGCAGCCGTTGTTGGCGCTCGATGTCGTGCGGTATCAGGGCGAACCAGTGGCGATCGTCGTCGCGGAGTCGTTGGCCCAGGCGCTCGATGCCGCCGAGCGCATCGTCGTCGACTACGCGCCGCGTCACGCGTTGATGCGTGCACGCGCGGCGATGCGCGATGAAGCGCCGCAGCTGTGGCCGCAGTTCGCGCGCAATACGTGCTTCAGCCTGCGCGTGGGCGATGCGGCCGGCACGGATGCCGCGTTCGCGGGGGCCGCGCATCGCGTCGATCTGTCGATCGACATTCCGCGGCTGGTGCAGAACCCGATCGAGACGCGCGGCTATGTCGGACAGTACGACGCGGCTGCCGACCGCTACACCTTGCACGTCGCGGCGGGCAAGCCGCAAACCATCGGCCGCGCGATCGCAAGCGACGTCTTGCGCGTACCGAAAGACCGGGTGCGTGTCATCGCGCGCGACGTCGGCGGCGGTTTCGGCGCGAAGAACACGCTGTATGCCGAAGAAGCGCTGGTGCTGTGGGCCGCGCGCCAGATCGGCCGTCCGGTGCGCTGGATCGCTTCGCGCGCCGACGGTTTCTTGAGCGACATGCAGGCGCGCGACCAGTCCTGCGACGCTTCGCTGGCGCTCGACGCGTCCGGCCGTATCCTGGGCATGCGCGTCACGATGATCACCAACCTTGGCGGGTATCTCGGGCAACGCGGCGCGACGCCGCCGTCGCTGATGAGCAAGATCATCACCAGCGCGTACCAGGTGCCGGTCATCGACTATCGCGGCTACGCCGTGCACTCCAACACGGTGCCGACCTGTCCGTATCGCGGCGCGGGTGCGCCGGAGGCGATGCTCGTGATCGAGACGCTGCTCGATCGCGCCGCACGCGAGTTGAACATCGCACCGGCTGAGCTGCGCAGGCGCAATCTCATTCCCGCGAGCGCGATGCCGTTCCGGACCGCGCTCGGCACCACCTACGACTCCGGCGATTTCGTCGCGAACATGAACGCCGTCGAGGCGCTCGCCGATGTGGCCGGCTTTGCGTCGCGCAAGCAGGCGAGTGCGACGCGTGGCCTGTTGCGGGGCCTGGGCGTTGCCAACATGATGGAAGCCTGCGGCCACGGCATCGCCGATGATGCGCGCGTGTCGTGCACGCCTGATGGTCGCGTGGCGATCCGCATCGGCACCATGTCGAACGGCCAGTCGCACGAGACGGTGTACGCGCAGATGCTGGCCGACGCGCTGGGCATCGAACTGGAACGCATCCGCGTGATCCAGGGCGATTCGAACGAGACGCCCGAGGCCATGGGCACCGGTGCCTCGCGTTCGATGACGGTCGGTGGCAGCGCGCTGCTGCGAGCGGCCGAGCGGCTGATCGACACCGGCCGCCCGATCGCTGCCGATCTGCTGGAAGCGGCGGTTAGCGATGTCGGCTACGACGCCGGTGCGTTCTCGGTGACCGGCACCGATCGGCGCGTCACGCTCGAGCAGGTGGCGGCCAAGGCCATCGAGATGGGCGGGCCGGTCGATCGCGGACTCGAAGCGGTCGATCGTTTCGCGCCGGTCGACAGCACGTACCCCAACGGCTGCCATATCGCCGAGGTCGAGATCGATCCGGAGACCGGTGTCGTCAGGCTCATCGGCTACGCCATGGCGCAGGACGTGGGGCGCGCGCTCAATCCGATGGTGGTCGAGGGGCAGCTCGCGGGCGGTGTGACGCAGGGCGTGGGGCAGGCGCTCCTCGAACGTGCCGTGTTCGACGATCAGAGCGGTCAACTGCTCAGCGGCTCGTTCATGGATTACGCCATGCCGCGCGCCGACGACGTGCCCGCGTTCGCGACGACGATCCTCGAAGTGCCATGCCGCCACAACCCGATGGGGATCAAATCCTGCGGCGAGGCGGGCGCCACCGCTGCACCGGCCGCAGTGTTGAACGCGATCCTCGATGCGCTGTGGCCGCTGGGCGTGCGCCAAGTCCCGCTGCCGGCGACGCCTGAGGCGATTCACCGTGCGATCGCGCAAGCAAGTCGAGATGGCGATCGCGAGCAGGGTCGAACGGCCACACGCGCGCAGGGGCGCGGTTCGTGATGCGCATCGGCGATCCGCTCAAGCGTCTGGAAGACCCCGATCTGCTGCGCGGGCGCGGGCGGTTCATCGACGATCTGTCTCTGCCGGAAATGCTGCACGCTGCGTTCGTTCGCAGTGCACACGCGCATGCGCTGATCCGTAGCGTCGATACGGCGGCAGCACGCGCGTTGCCCGGCGTGCACGCGGTGCTCACGCTCGCCGATCTCCGCCCGCACCTGCGCACCGAGCGGCTGGTAGTCGGGTTGCCCAGCCCCAGCTACAAGCAGGACGTCAACCGCCCCGTGCTCGCCACTGCGGAGGTCGTGCATGTCGGCGAACCGATCGCGATCGTGCTGGCCGAGAGCCGCTATCTGGCCGAAGACGCCGCGGCGCTGATCGCGATCGACTACGAGCCGCTGCCCGCGGTGGCCGACTGTCGCGACGCGCTAGCAGCCGACGCGCCGCGCGTGCATCGTGCGGGTACGCACAACCTGCTGGCCGAAATCGACATGCAGTTCGGCGATGTCGATCGTGCGTTCACCCAGGCACCGCACGTGTTCCGCGAGGCGCTGTGGCAGCACCGCGGCGGCGGTCATTCGATCGAGTGCCGCGGCAGCGTCGCTGCGTATGATCGATTCGCCGATCAGCTCACGCTGTGGAGTTCCACGCAGATGCCGCATGCCGCGCGGCAGATCCTGTGCGATCTGCTCGGTCGCGACGAGAACGGTGTGCGCGTGATCACTCCGGATGTGGGCGGCGGCTTCGGTCCGAAGCTGGTGTTCTATCCCGAGGATGCCGCTGTTGCGCTGGCGGCGCTCATGCTGGAGCGCCCGGTGAAGTGGATCGAAGACCGGCTCGAACATTTCGTCGGCAGCGTGCAGGAGCGCTACCAATATTGGGAGGTCGAAATCGCCGTCGATGGCGATGCGCGCGTGCTCGGTGTGCGCGGCACGATGATCCACGACCATGGCGCCTACACCGCACGCGGGGTCAATCTGCCGTTCGAATCGGCGCAGACGGTCACGTTGCCGTACGAGATCCCCGCCTACCGGCTGCTGGTGAAGGTCGCGCTTACCAACAAGACGCCGGTGGCACCGGTGCGTGGCGCCGGTCAGCCGCAAGGCGTGTTCGCGATGGAACGCCTGCTCGATCGTGTAGCGCGCGAGCTGCGGCTCGATCGCGCCGAAGTGCGCGCCCGAAATCTGGTTCGCGCCGAGCCCATGCCGCGCGCCAAACCGC
>CADECO010000487.1:2091-4029 GCA_902825905.1 uncultured beta proteobacterium | reverse complement strand
GAGAGCCGTTCCATCAATACGGTCGAGGCGCCGTGGCGATGCGGAAAACACAGCATGCCGCCCAAGCCGAACGTGAACGCGAGCGGCGGCGTGCCGCAGAAGATGTCTTCGGCGGTGCATTTGAGCGTCGAGCGCGGAAACAGATCGCACATCGCGATCACGTCGCGATGGAAGTGCATCGTGCCCTTGGGCTGGCCGGTGGTGCCGGAGGTGAAGGCGATCAGCGCGACGTCTTCGGTGGCGGTATCGACGTTGGCGAAATCGGTGGGCTTGCCGTCGATCATCGCCTCCAGCGATTCGGGCCCGCCGTCGTTGAAGTAGCGCGTCTGCGTGAGCGCCGGACATTGCCCGCGCAGGATCTCCATCTCTTCCTTGAGATTCACATCGCAAAGCGCGGCGGTGATCTGCGCCTTGTCGACGATCGTCTTCAACTCGCGCGCGCGCAGCAACGGCATGGTTGCTACGGCGATGCAGCCCGCCTTCATCACTGCGTACCAACAGACGGCCATCATCGGATTGTTCGGACCACGCAGCAGCACGCGCGTGCCAGTGGGCAGCTTCATGTCGTCGCGCAGCACGCGGGCAAGCTGATTGGCGCGCGCGAGCAGCTGCGCGAAGCTGGCCGCAACCGGCTTGCCGCCGGCGCCGGGTGCCCAGATCGCCGGGCGATCGCCGTGTCCGGCGGCCACCTGCCGATCGAGCAGCTCGGCCGCGCAGTTCATGCGATCGGGGTACTGCACCTCCGGCAGTGAGAACGTCAGCTCCGGCCATTGATCGCGAGGCGGGAGGTTGTCGCGGGCGAACGTGTCGACGTGCGCGGTGTGAGCCATGGTTGGTCGCGGAGGTACGCTGAAAGTTTTTGATAAACGCGCGATAAACACGCGATAAACGCTCGGTGGATCGGCGACGTTTGGGCGATGGGTGCGCGGGTGGGTGCGCAACGGTGCGGCCGCCCGACCCCGCGCAGATTATTCTTCAGCGCGCCGTCGGATCAAGGGCCCAACCGGCATTGCTGCGCGTTCGACACGCTGGGAATGCAGACGATCAACCGCCAGCCTTGAGCAGCTCGCGGGCGATGATCAGCTTCTGCACCTCGGTGGCACCCTCGTAGATGCGCAGCGCGCGGATCTCGCGATAGAGTTTTTCGACCGCGTGGCCGCTGGTGACACCCATGCCGCCGAACACCTGCACGGCCCGATCGATCACTTTCTGCGCCTCCTCGGTGGCTACCATCTTCGCCATCGCCGCTTCGCGCGTGGTGCGCACGCCCTTCACGTCGCGTAGCCATGCGGCCCGGTAAGTGAGTAGTGCGGCCGAATCGATCGAGGTGGCCATATCGGCCAGCGCCGCCTGCGTGAGCTGGAAATCGCCCAGGGTCTGGCCGAACATCTTGCGGGACGACGCGCGGGTGATCGCCTCATCCAGCGCGCGCCGCGCAAACCCGAGCGCGGCCGCGGCCACCGACGAGCGGAAGATGTCGAGGGTCTGCATCGCGATCTTGAAGCCGCTGCCCGATTCGCCCAGTCGTTGACTCGCCGGTACGCGGCACTTCTCGAAGCGCAACGTGGCCAACGGATGTGGCGCCACCACGTCGATACGCTCGGCGATTCGCAGCCCGGGCGTGTCGGCATCGACCACGAACGCACTCAGCCCGCGCGCACCCGGCGCCTCGCCGGTACGCACGAACACGGTGTAGAAATCCGCGATGCCGCCGTTCGAGATCCAGGTCTTGGTGCCGTTCAGTTCGTAGTGATCGCCCACGAGCGTCGCCGACGTGCTCATCGCCGCGACATCGGAGCCGGCATCGGGCTCTGATAGCGCGAACGCCGCGATTGCCTCACCGCGCGCCACCCGCGGCAGATAGCGCTGCTTCAACGCTTCGGATCCGGCGAGCGAGATCGCGCCGCTGCCCAGGCCCTGCATCGCGAACGCGAAATC
>CADECO010000487.1:0-1991 GCA_902825905.1 uncultured beta proteobacterium | reverse complement strand
GTCAGCGCAGTTCGGTCGCCAGGAACGACAGGCTGCGCCCGCGTGCCAATGCCGCCGCGTTCTGGTTGTAGGCGCCACGCTCCCAGCAGTTGAAGCCGTGATCGACGCCTTGATAGATGTCGATGCGTGCCTTCGAGTGGCTGGCAAGCGCTTTCTTCAGCCCTTCGACATCGGACATCGGCACGAACTTGTCTTCGCTTGCGAAGTGCAACAGGATCGGCACCTTGATGTTCGCGGCCATCGGACGTTGCTGCTCACCGATCACGCCGTAGTAGCACACCGACGCATCGACGCCGCAGTTGGCCGCGGCGACGTACGACAGCAATCCGCCCATGCAGTAGCCGAGCGATGCGACCTTGCCGTTGCACTCGGGCATCTTGCGCAGAGCGCTCACGCTGGCGGTGAGGTCGCCCACGACCTTCGGGAAGTCCATCTTCTGCATGTAGCCGATGCCTTCGCCCAGATCGGCGTCGCTGTAGCCCAGCTCGATGCCCGGCTTGATGCGCCAGAACACGTCCGGTGCCAGCACCGTGTAGCCGTCGGTGGCGTACTGATCGCACACCGCGCGGATGTGGTGGTTGACGCCGAAGATCTCCTGAATCAGCACGATGCCCGGGCCCTTGCTGTTGTGGGGCGTGGCGAGGTAGGCCTTGAACGTGCCGCCATCAGCTGCTTTGACGTCGATCCATTTACCGCTCATCGTGGTCTCCTTTTGTTGGGGTCGGGGCGTGGCGATTGTGGCTTAACCCACCATCACTTCGCCACCGGCAATCGCGATCGACTGACCGGTGATGGACTCGCTGCCCGGTGCGCACAACCACACCACGGTGCGGGCCACTTCCTCGGGTTGCACCATGCGTCCTTGAGGATTGACCGCGACCAGCGCCGCGCGTGCCTGTTCCTCGCTCTTGCCAGTTTTCTGCACGATGTTGGCCACGGCATCGCGCACGATGTCGGTTTCGGTGTAGCCCGGGCAGATCGCGTTGACGGTCACACCGGATTTCGCCGCCTCCAGCGCGAGCGAGCGGGTAAGCCCGATCACGCCGTGTTTGGCCGCCGCGTACGCGCTCACGTACGCATAGCCCACCAGCCCGGCCGTGCTGGCGATGTTGACGACGCGACCGGCGCCGCGCTTGATCATCGCCGGCAGCGCTTCGCGCGTGCACAGGAATGTGCCGGTCAGGTTTACTGCGATCATCTGCTGCCATTGCGCCAGCGTCGTGCGCGCGAGCGGCGCGCTGCCTGCCTGGCCCGCGTTGTTCACCAGGATGTCGATCTGCGCGAACCGTTCGCGAACCTGGGTGAACGCGCTCGTGACCGAGGCTTCGTCGCCAACGTCGGTGGCCATGCACAGGGTGTCCGCGTCGGGCTGTTGCGCCTTGATGGCCTGCGCCGCCTGCTGCAGACGCGCGAGATCACGACCAAGCAGTGCAACGTGTGCGCCTTCGCGCGCCAACGCCAGCGCGATCGCCGCACCGATGCCGCGGCCCGCGCCGGTGACCACTGCATGTTGACCTGCCAGGGAGGAGCTCACGGTTCGTCGTGCAAGAGAGGCTTTCGTGGGAGCAGAAGGCGTGAATCGCGCTGCAGATGCCGCATGGCGTTGCGCGCGGGCGCGGTCATCGAGAATACACGCGATCGAGTACCGCTTCGAACGGGAACAACGGGCCGGGGTCGACCTTGCGGCGCTGGTTGCGATCGCACGGCAGCACGCCCTGATCGAGATCGGAATGCCGCTTTACGCCCGCGCGCGCGATTCCGCGTCGGTTGGTGATGTCTTGCAGCAGTGCCACCAGCGCATCGATCTGCGGCGCGGGGAACGGATCGCGGCCGTCGCCGTCGTTGACCAGTTCGATCGCGATCGAACGCTCGCTGTAGAAGAACACGTGGTGGCCGACCTGATCCTCCGGGATGCTGCGCCGGAGCGTGCCGTCGCGCCCGATCATGTAGTGAATGCCCAGCACCGGATGCGCCTCGATGAAGCGCATGTT
>CADECO010000486.1:0-4040 GCA_902825905.1 uncultured beta proteobacterium | reverse complement strand
CCATTTCGATCGAAGCGCGCGCGTGGTGTGTCAGCACGAATACCGGGCAATGGTAAGGCGGCTCATCGCCCCACCAGCCCTTCCACTGATCGTCGAGCCAGGGTCCGCGGATCGGCCCGAACATGTTCCGCCCGAGGATCCACGCGCCGACGTTCTCGAAACCGCGCGCGGCAAACTCGTCGTCGACCCCGGTCGATCCGCCCGCCTGGCCGAACATTCGCCGAAACGTGCGGGTGGCAAACGCCCATCCGTGCAGCGCAGGCCCGCCGACACCGAGCGGATCGTTCAGACTCTGATCCGGTCCGGCGCCGTAACCGTCGATCGATATGGAAAAGCTTTGCACGCGCAGCCTGGCCATGGTCGCTGTTCCGCTCAGCCCGGGATATCGGGTTCGACCAGCATCGCCAGTTGCACCAGCGATTCCTGCCAGCCGACGTAACACGCTTCGGGAGGAATCACTTCTGGCACGCCTTCCTGCACGACGTTCAGTTCGGTGCCGCACGACACCTGCTTCAGCTCGACCGTCACGCGCATTTCGCCGGGCAGATTGGGATCGTCGAACTTGTCGGTGTAGCGAATCCGCGTGTGCGGCGACAGTTCCAGATACTCGCCGCCGAACGCGTGGCTGTTGCCCGAGCCGAAGTTGGTGAATGACATGCGGAAGGTTCCACCCACCTTCGCTTCGAAGTGATGCACCTTGCAGGTGAAGCCGTTGGGCGGCAGCCACTTCGCCATGGCATCGGCGTCTAGAAATGCGCGGTAGACCTTCTCGGGCGAGGCCCGCAAGACGCGGTGCAGGCGGATGGTGTGAGGCATGGGTCGATCTCCTTTATTGGCACGCGGGAACGATCGGGCAGGCAGAACGGATGGTATGGTGGTATCGGTGGTGCCGCACACGCTGACCGCACGCGTACCACTCAAGGACGTTCGAGCAGCGCTCGATCCGACATCGTCGCGCGTTCGTTTAAGCCCGCTTTGGTCACGATTTGGTTACGACCCGTCACCCGCGCCATTGTGTCTCATGTCCCGTCCGGGCACGGTTCACTTACCGTGGCATGACGGGCGTGCGATTGACGCTCGTCTTCGGCGTTCTTGTCTGCGTCCTCGCACTCACAAACGCCGTCTCAATCGCCCTCGCCCAGAGCCCGGCGTACACGGTGCGCATCGAAGGCGCCAGTGCGCTCACGACCGCTCTGGAAAAGCATCTGAGCATCGCGCAGCGCCGCGACGAGCTGGCCACGCAGCCCGAGCGATTGCGATTTCTGATCGAACGCACCGCCAACGAAGCGCGCGAGATCCTGGCTGCCGAAGGCTATCTGGATGCCCGGGTGCGCGTGACGCCCTCGGGCGAACCGGTGAGCGACGTGGCGATCGCCGTGACGCTCGGCGAGCCGGTACGCGTGGCACAGGTCGAATTGACGTTTCAAGGCGCGATCGCATCCAATGGTCCACCGCCTACCACCGCCAGCGCGCGAGCGCGATGGACGCTCCAACCGGGCGCGCGCTTCCGGCAGGAAGCATGGGAACAGGCCAAGCGCGCGGTGCTGCGTGAGCTGCTGGCCGAGCGCTTTCCAACTGCGCGCGTCGTCACCTCGAACGCAGAGATCGACGCGCGGCGGCGTCAGGCGCGCCTCGTCGTGACGATCGACAGCGGACCGGAGTTCCGTTTCGGCACGCTCGAAGTGGTCGGCATCAGCCGGTACAGCCGCAACGTGGTCGACGGATTGAACCCGATTCGCCCGGGCACGCCCTACTCGCAGCGCGCCTTGGCGGAACTGCAGACGCGCCTCTACACCGTTCCTTACTTCAGCTCGGTCAATGTCATCACCGAGCCGGGCTCGGCTGCGGATCCGGGTGCGCTGCCGATCCGCGTCGAAGTGATCGAGGCCGATCGCTACAAGTTCGATCTCGGGGCGGGCTACAGCACCAACACCGGCCTGCGCGTGCAAGGCGCCTACACCGACATCAATCTGCTGGAGCGTGGCTGGCGCTGGAAGTCGCTTACCCGCATCGAAGAACGCGAGCAGCGCGTGCAAACCAATCTCACGCTGCCGGTACGTACGAGCGGCTGGCAGGACGATTACGAACTCGCCTTCAATCGATCGGACGTGCTGCAGTTTCGCGTCGACAGCTACACGTTCAACTACAAGTACGCCAAGACCGAGGGCCGCATCGAACGCGCGCTGTCGCTGCTCGCCACGGTGTCGCGGGAGTTTCCGGCCGGCTCGAGCATCAACACCAAGCAGGCGCTGGTCCCCGGCTACGCTTGGCGCTATCGCGCGTTCGACAACGTGCTCGATCCGCGCAGCGGCTATGAGTTCGGCGGGCAGATCGGCGCTGGAGCCAAAGCCCTGCTGTCCGATCAGAATTTCGTGCGCACGTTCGGCCGCGCGGTGGGAATCCTCGCGCTGAGCCCACGCGACACCGTCGTGGTGCGTGCCGAAGGCGGCGTAGTGTTCGCCCCCGCGCGCGACGGCATTCCGGCCGAGCTGCTGTTTCGCGCCGGCGGAGACCAGTCCCTGCGCGGCTATCGCTACCAGTCGATCGGCGTCACCGAAGGCCAAGCGATCGTTGGTGGTCGCTACCTGGTCATCGGCGGCGCGGAGTACATCCGCTGGATCGACCCGCAGTGGGGCGCGGCCGCATTCTTCGAGATCGGCGATGCATTCGACAAACGCTCGGCACTCGCGCTCAAGCGCGGCTATGGCGTAGGTGCACGCTGGCGCTCACCGGTCGGTCCGATCAACTTCGATCTGGCCTACGGCGAAGCCGCAAAGAGCGTGCGGGTCCACTTCTCCATCGGCTACGTGTTTTGAAGCGCCGAGCGCGGCTATGCTGATGCGCCGTCTGCTGCTATGGAGCAGCGCTGCCGCCCTGATCCTCACTCTGGCGGCGGGTGCCGGCGTGTGGTGGCTCGGGCGCACCGAGTCGGCCGCCTGGCTGCTGCAGCGTCTGGCCGCGCACCTGGATGGCTCGCTGCAACTCGAAGGCCTGCGTGGCTCGCTCTATCACGGCCTTGCAGTGGACCAGGCGGTGTTCGAAACCGCCGATCAACGCATCACCTTGCGGCAGATGCAAACGAGCTGGCCGTCGTTGTGGGCCAGTCTGCGCGAGCGACACATCGTGGTCGAGTCGATTGCCATCGAGTCTTTGTCGATCGAGCAGAAGATCCGCTCCACTGCGGCGGCACAACCGCCGGCGTCGCTCGCACTGCCCCTGTCGCTGACCGTTCGGCAGATCGTGGTCAGTCGGCTCAGCTACGCCACACCCCTCACCCGCTTCGAGGCTCACGATCTGCGCGCAACGCTGAACGCGCACGCCGATGCGCTCGCTGTCTCGCTGCAATCGCTGCGCACGCGATACGGCGATGTCAACGGCTCGCTGCGGATCGGTGCGACCGCCCCGTTTCCGATCGAAGGACAGTTCCGCGCCGAACGGCGCTCGGGCGAGCTTCCCTTCACCGCCGAAGGCACGCTGGGCGGCGAAATGACTCGCATCGGCGTGGGCGGTTACGCAACCGTTGAACTGGGAACCGCACGCGGCGCACTGGTGCTGACCCCGTTCGGCAGCACACTCGTCGAACGCATCCAGGCTGCGACCGAGGGCTTCGACCCATCGAAGATGCGCGCCGACTGGCCGCGCGCGCAGCTCGACATCACGTTGAGCGGCGGCATGCAGGCCGATGATCGCTTCGTCGGCGAACTCGCCGTGCAGAACCGGATGGCCGGGCCCGTCGATGCAAAGCGCATTCCAGTCGCGACCCTCAACGCCGCGATCAATGCCACGACGTCCAACGCAAAGATCGAGCGACTGGTCGCGCAGCTTGCACGCGGCGGCACGGTCCGCGGTACCGGGCAGTACGAGCCAGGCAAGCTGAGCCTCGATCTCACCAGCGACGATCTGGATCTTTCAGCGGTCTGGAGCAGCTTGCATTCCACACGACTCGCGGGAAGTGTCGCCGCAGCCCTAACCGAGAAAAGCCAGCAATTGCGCGGCACACTGCGCGATCAGGCGCGTGAACCGCCGCGCATCGGTGGCGT
>CADECO010000485.1:1282-4050 GCA_902825905.1 uncultured beta proteobacterium | reverse complement strand
TTGAGGCCGGCGCGCATCAACCGCGCCCATTCGCGGTAAGTCGCGTGCGTGAACGTTTCACTCTGCACGTCGAACGGCCCCTGCTGACTCGCGACCGGCGTGACGCCCAGGCCTGCGGCCAAGGCATTCGGCCCCTGCACCAAGCCACCCATGCCGCGCGCCATGCCTTGCATCCAGCCGATCTGTTTGGCGCCGAGGCCGCGCTGCAGATCCTCATACACGACGGCATCGTCGGGCGTGGCGAAGCCGCTTACGTTGAAGAAGTCCTCGAACTGGCGCAGCCGCCATGCGCGCTCCTCGGCCGGCTCGCCGATCGGCGCCAGGCAGTAGTAACGCACCTCGGTGCGATCGACCGCGAGCGGCCGGAACGTGCGGATGTTGAGCGAGGTCGCGTCGGCGATCTGCATGTTCGGAAACACGGTGAGATTGCGGCCCTTGAGCATCCACTGCGCCTTGTCCTCCCCGACACGCGTCGCGATCTCGTTGATGCGCGGATAGATCGGCCGATTCTCCGGCTGCGCCTGATTGAGCCAGATCAGGCAGTGGCCATGGGCAAAGTTGAACGTGCCCGCTTCCTGCGAGAAGCGCTTGCGCCAGTCGAACTGGCGCGCCACCTGATTGCCGCTCACCTTGTCGGCGCGGCGCATCTGCACGTCCATGAAACTGGTGTGCGTGGAGGTGAGATGGTAGGCGTCGGTGCCGTTGTCCATCTGCGCCTTCCAGTTGCCGGCGTACTCGAACATGATGCGTCCGGGCACGAACTCCATACCGCCCGGGCTTTGCTCCAGCGCGCAGTCGAGAAACCAGCGCAACTCGCCCAGGTAGTCTTCCAGCGCCGGCACGTCGGGGTGCAGGCTGCCGAACATCAAGCCCTTGTAGGTGGCGAACCGTGCGAGGCGCACCAGACCATGATCGTCGCGGCGAAATGCGTCGGTGTACGCCCCGGTGTTCTGATCCTTGATGTCGGCAACCTTGCCGGCGCTGTCGTACCCCCAGCCGTGGTAGGAACAGGTGTGGAAACGTTTGTTGCCGCTTTCCACTCGCGCGAGCAGCGCGCCCTTGTGTCGGCACACGTTGAGGAAAGCACCGAGTTGCCCCGACCGATCACGCATGACCAGCACCGGCTGATTGCCCAGATGCGTCACCAGATAGTCGTGCGGCGCGGGTAACTGTGATTCCAGACCGAGAAACCCCCAGGTGCGCTCGAACACGAACCGCTGCTCGAGTGCGAACAGCTCGGGGTCGGTGAACACGTCGGGATGAACCCGAAACACGCCCTCACCGGGCCGGTCGTCAACGTAGTGCAGCAGGTCGCGATGTTCCACCGGATCGTCTCTGGCCGGAATCAGGCACTCAGGTTGCCCCGCCGGCACGAAATGTTCAAGCGCAATGCCGTGTCCGGCATGCCGTCACGGGACGAAGGCGAGCACGATGAACGCCGCGAAGATCACCACGTGCACGCCGCCTTGAAGCACCGTCGTGCGTCCGGTGCCGAGCGTCAAGGTTCCCACCACCATCGTCAGCGCGAGCAGCACCAGATTCTTCTGATCGATGCCCAGTTCGAGCGGCTGCGCCAGCCACACCGAGAGCAGCGCGACTGCGGGAATCGTCAGACCGATGCTGGCCAGCCCCGAGCCGAGCGCCAGATTGAGACTGGTCTGCAGCCGGTTGTTACGAGCGGCGCGTACCGCGGCCCAGGTTTCGGGCAGCAGCACCAGCAGCGCGATGGCGATGCCCACGATCGTGCGCGGCGCACCGATCGCAGTCACACCGGCTTCGATGAACGGCGCGAGCTGTTTGGCCAGCCCGACCACCGCGACCAGACTGAGAACCAAGAGCGCCAGACTCCCCAGTGCTTCGCGGTTGGTCGGCGCGCGCGCGTGCGCCTCGCCCACTTCGGTGTCACCGGCGGGCAGGAAGTAGTCGCGATGCCGCACCGTCTGGACGAACACCATCAGTCCGTACAGCGCGAGCGAAGCCACGCCCACGAACGCGAGCTGGGCGTTGTTGTAGGTCGGACCGGGCGACGACGTGGTGAACGTGGGCAGCACGAGCGCCAATGTGGCTAGCGCCGCCAGCACCGCCAGCAACGAGCTGGCACCTTCGATCTGGAACGCCTGCACCCGATGCCGCAACCCGCCGATCAGCAGGCACAGGCCGACGATGCCGTTGCTCACGATCATCGTCGCGGCGAACACCGTGTCGCGCGCCAGGCTCGCTGCATCGGGTCCGCCGGCGAGCATCATCGTGACGATCAGGCCGACCTCGATCACCGTCACCGCCACCGCGAGGATCAACGTACCGAACGGCTCCCCCACCCGATGCGCCACCACCTCCGCATGGTGAACGGCCGCAATCACCGCGCCGACGAGCGCCGCGCCGGCAACCACCGCTACCGCAGCGTGCGAGGCGCCGCTGCTCCCGGTGGCGAGCAGCACCAGCGCACACAGCAGCGGCAACAGCCACGACCAGGGAGGGAGATAGCGAATGCGATCGGACATTGGAGCGTTCCGTTTCGATCGCGCGCCGCAAACAATCCAATCAGCCAGCGCGTTACGCGATCAGTCAACGTCAGATCATGCATCGTAACGGAACCTCGCTGGATCGCTCGCGCTACCATCGCGATGATTGACCGTCGAGACCTTGCGCATGAACCTACGTTTCGTCGAAGCGTTCTACTGGGTCGTCACGCTGCGCAGCATCACGCGCGCCGCCGAGAAGCTGCACCTGACTCAGTCGGCGATGTCGAGCCGCATCGCCGCGCTCGA
>CADECO010000485.1:0-1182 GCA_902825905.1 uncultured beta proteobacterium | reverse complement strand
AGTGAGATTCGCGCCGGGCGGCATACCGGACACACCGTGGGCTGCGCCCCGCGTCACGTGCAGGGCAACGTGGTGATCCTGCCGCGCGTGCAAGCGGAGGATTTCCTGCGCTTCTGCCAGCGCAATCCCAAGCCGTGCCCGATCCTGGCCGTGGGCGAACCCGGCGACCCGTCGGTGCCGACGCTGGGGGACGATATCGACATCCGCCGTGACGTGCCGCGCTACCGCGTCTGGCGCAACGGCCGTCTCATCGACGAAACCACCGACGTGACCGAGCTGTGGCGCGACGATCTCGTGAGCTTCGTGCTCGGCTGTTCGTTCAGCTTCGAGCAGGCGCTGATGGACGAAGGCATCCCGCTGCGCCACGTCGAGTCCGGTTGCAACGTGCCGATGTTCCGTACCGCGATCCCGACCATCAACGCCGGACCGTTCAGCGGACCGCTGGTGGTGGCCATGCGCCCGCTGAAGGCGGCCGATACGATCCGGGCGGTGCAGATCACCTCGCGCTATCCAGCGGTGCACGGCGCGCCGGTGCACCTGGGTGATCCGGCGCTGATCGGCATCCGCAATCTGCAGCGACCCGACTATGGCGACGCCGTGGAGGTGCGCGCCGACGAGATCCCAGTGTACTGGGCCTGCGGGGTCACGCCGCAAGCCGCGATCGAGAACGCCCGAGTTCCGCTGGCCATCACGCATGCGCCGGGGTGCATGCTCGTCACCGACCGGTTGAACCATCAGCTCGCGGCGTTCTGAAGCAACCGCGCGGAAGCGCAACGCAACGTCCACTGAACACGAACGCCGCGGGAAAGCATCGCGCTATTAACGCACGCTCACGCTCACCACGGCCGCCCGGCCCCGTGGCGCGATTCTTAACGCGCTCTTTACGCGCTCCGCCCTAACGTGCCGCTGTCGGGTTCGATTGCGGAGCGTTTATGGATGCGTTGCTTCTCGCGCTGGCCGGCGGGTTGATCGCCACCACCGGGGCGCTGCTATGGCTGTGTCGGCGCCTTCAACCTGCGGTGCGAGGTGGCCGATGAACACGCTGCTTTGGCTCAGCCTGATACTTGCGATCGGTGTGGGCGTGTATCTGCTGGTCGCGCTGTTGGCCGCGGAGCGATTCTGATGAGCGCGTTTGCCCTGTTTCAGCTGGCGCTCTACTTCGCGCTGCTCACACTGCTCGCC
>CADECO010000484.1:0-4065 GCA_902825905.1 uncultured beta proteobacterium | reverse complement strand
GTCGCGCTACAGCCTGCGCAGCGATCTGCCGTCGATGCGCTGCGTGGGTTACCGCCAGGCCTGGCAGTACCTCGAAGGCGCGATCGATCGTGCAACGTTACGCGAGACGGCGATCGCCGCCACACGCCAGCTCGCCAAACGCCAGATGACCTGGATCCGCGCGATGACTGACGTCACCATGCTCGAATGCTTTGCGGGCGATCTGGTTGCTCGCGCAATTCGAATCATTGAAACCGGCACGGCATCCAGGGGACGATCTCCATGACCAGCCGGTGGAATGCAGCGTCCCAAACGCCATCCGCGTCGCACGGCCTCGTCACGATCAATCGCCGCGCGCCGCGCCCTCTCGCCGCGGATCGGCTGCGCCCAGCCAGCCGCCGGGGGTGCGCTGCACGCCGTGCAGGCCGCTGGTCATGTCGAGGAGCCGTACGTTGTGGCCGAGCAGTTCCAGCCCCGATTGCAACGACTCGGCCGCGGTGCCACGCTCCAGTTCGGTCGGCCCGTTGCGGCTGCCCACGTGCGGCAGCGCGAATGCCTGCTGCACGTCGAGCTGCCAGTCGAGGACGGCGATGAGCGCACGCGCCACGTAGTTGATGATCCATTCGCCGCCGGGCGAGCCCAGCGTAAGCACCAGCCTGCCCTGACGGTCGAAGACCATCGTCGGCGCCATCGAGCTACGAGGACGCTTGCCGCCTTCGACACGATTGGCAACGCGCGTACCATCACGTTCTGGAGCGAAAGAGAAATCGGTGAGCTCGTTGTTGAGCAGGAAGCCGCGCCCGCGCACCATGAGGCGCGCACCGAACGCACTCTCGATCGTCGAGGTGAGCGCGACCACGTTGCCTTCGTGATCGACGACGGTCAGGTGCGTCGTCGCCGGCTGCTCGTGGGAGTCGGCCGGTAGCGTCGCGCGCCGATCGAGCTGGCCAGGCACGGCCTGATGCATCGAGCGGCGCGGATCGATCGACGCCGCACGTTGATCGAGATAGCGGGGCGCGAGCATCGCGCGCACAGGCACCGGCACGAACGCCGGATCGGCAAGATAGGTGTTGCGATCGGCGTAGGCGAGCCGGGCCGCTTCGGTGAACAGGTGCGCCGCGAGCAGCGAGTCGGAGGCGAGCTTGTTCAGCTCTCGCGACTCGAGCAGCTTCAGCATCTGCAGCACGGTCACCCCGCCGGAACTCGGCGGCGGCATGCCGCAGACCCGCCACTGCCGGTACGGCGCGCACAGCGGCGCACGTTCGATCGGCCGGTATGCCGCGAGATCTTTGGCAGTGAGCAAACCTGGATTGCGCGCGTGGCCGCGCACCGTTGCGACGATGTCGCGTGCGATCGGGCCATGTGTGAGCGCGCGCGCGCCGTGTGTCGCGACGGCGCGCATCGTTGCCGCCAGCTCGGGATTGCGCAGCAAGACGCCAGCCGCCTTTGCGTCACCCGAATGCTCGTAGTAGAGCGCGCGTGCATTCGGGTCGTCGCGCAGAAAGCGATCGCGCGCGAGTAGCGCGTGCAGCCGCGGCGAGATCGGAAAGCCTTGTTCGGCGAGCCGGATGACATCGTCGAAGAGCGCCTTCCACGGCAATCGACCATGACGGCGATGCGCGGCTTCGAGCATCGGCACCAGGCCCGGAGCGCCGACGGACCGGCCGCCGACCAGCGCCTGCGCGAATCCCATCGGCTTGCCGTCCGGACCGAGGAACAGCTCCGGCGTGGCGGCACTTGGCGCGGTCTCGCGTCCGTCATAGGCGCGCAAGCTTCGGTTGCTCGCGCTGAAGTGCAAAAGAAACGCTCCGCCACCGATGCCCGAGGACTGCGGCTCCACCAGATTGAGCACCAGCTGCGTCGCGATTGCCGCGTCGAGTGCCGAGCCGCCACTGCGCAGAATCCTCAGTCCGGCTTCTGAGGCCAACGGATGCGCGGCGACGACGAGGTGCTGTTTCGCGTGCAGTGCAGGCGGTTGCCGCCAGCCGCTGGCACTTTCAGGCGCAGGCTGAGCGAGCGCGAGCGACGCGCCAAGCGCGAACAGGCCGCCGATCACACGGACGCCGATTCGCATCCGACCCGAAGCGCGGGCGACCCGCATTTTCTCGATGCGACGATCAGCCATCATGGCTGAAACGAAAAAGGCAGCCCGAGGGCTGCCTTGTCGAAGCGGCGCGCAATGCGCCCATGACGAGGACGTCGGGGTTACTGCGCCGCCACGTCGACCCGCCGCGCCTCTTGTTCAGACGTGCCCTCGATGACGAAGTCGGGCTTCTTCAGATTGAGGCGCTCCTCGGCGATCCCCGCGGCCTTGAGTGCGTCGCGCACCGAGAAGGCGCGCTGCTTGGCAAGCTCCAGGTTCTGATCCGGATTGCCGGTCTTGTCGGCGAAGCCGGAGATATCGACCTTGAGTGAAGCGTTGGCTTTCAACGCCTCGACGATGTTACCGACGATGCTCTTGTCGGCGTCGCGAACGTCGGACTTGCCGGTATCGAAGTAGATCTTCGCCGGCAAAGCCTTGGCCATCACCGGCGCGGCGGCGGGCGTCGGCGCGGGTGCGGCCGTGGCCACCTGCGGCGCCGGAGCAGGCGCTGCAGCAGGCGCCGTCGCAGCGGGAGCAGCAGCCGTCACCGCCGGCTTCGCTTCAGCGGCCTTGTGCTCACCGCCGCCTGGCAGCAGCGGCACGATCAGCAGCGCGACGATGTTGATGATCTTGATCAGCGGATTCACCGCCGGGCCGGCCGTGTCTTTGTACGGGTCGCCAACGGTGTCGCCGGTGACCGCCGCTTTGTGCGCGTCCGAACCTTTGCCGCCATGGTTGTCGTCTTCGATGTACTTCTTGGCGTTATCCCATGCGCCGCCGCCGGTGGTCATCGAGATTGCGACGAACAGGCCGGTGATGATCGTGCCCATGAGCACACCGCCTAACGCTTGCGGTCCGAGCGCCAGGCCGACGATGACCGGCACCAGCACCGGAAGGAGGGAGGGCACGATCATTTCTTTGATCGCGGACTTGGTGAGCATGTCGACCGCGCGCGAGTAGTCGGGCTTCGCCTTGCCTTCCATGATGCCCTTGATCTCGCGGAACTGACGGCGCACTTCCACCACGACCGAGCCGGCCGAGCGCCCCACCGCCTGCATCGCCATCGCGCCGAAGAGATACGGCACCATGCCGCCAATGAACAAGCCGACGATCACCATCGGATTGGACAAATCGAACGTCAAGTGACGCCCCACGCTCTCGAGCGCGTGCGTGTAGTCGGCGAACAGCACCAGCGCCGCCAACCCCGCCGAGCCGATCGCATAGCCCTTGGTGACCGCCTTGGTCGTGTTGCCGACCGCATCGAGCGGGTCGGTGATTGCGCGCACCGATTGCGGGAGATTGGCCATCTCGGCGATACCGCCGGCGTTGTCCGTGATCGGGCCGTACGCATCGAGCGCGACGACGATGCCGGTGAGCGAGAGCATCGCGGTTGCCGCGATGGCGATGCCATAAAGGCCGGCAAGTGAATATGAGATCAGAATCGCCGCGCACACTGCCAGCACCGGCCACGCGGTGCTGCGCATCGAGATCGCCAGACCGGCGATGATGTTGGTGCCGTGACCGGTGGTCGACGCCTGCGCCACGTCCTGCACCGGCTTGTATTGCGTGCCGGTGTAATACTCGGTGATCCACACGATGAAGCCGGTGAGCACAAGCCCCACGACGCAGCAGCCGAACAGGCTCATCGTGCCGATGTTCTGGCGTGCGCCCCACATCTCGAACGGCACGTCCTTGACGATGCCGGCCATCATCCACTCGGTGACGAAGTAGAAGGCGATGAGTGAGACGATCCCTGCGACGATCAGGCCGCGGTAAAGCGCGCCCATGATGTTCTTGCCGTCCGACGTTTTCACGAACATCACGCCGATAATGGAAGCGATGATCGACACGCCGCCGATCACCAGCGGGTACACCACCGCCGCGTCGCTCGTGGTCTTGATCATCAGCGCACCGAGAATCATCGTGGCGATCAGCGTGACGGCGTACGTTTCGAACAGGTCGGCCGCCATGCCGGCGCAGTCGCCGACGTTGTCGCCGACGTT
>CADECO010000483.1:0-4083 GCA_902825905.1 uncultured beta proteobacterium | reverse complement strand
CGGAGAGGGAAAGTTCTCCCCGCAAAACTACCTTTTTCTACAAGCTCAACGGGCGGCATAAGCTGCCGGCATGGACTGCACCGAGGCGAAGCAGACTAACGATGCGGCAAAGCCGATCAGACCGATGAGTAGGCCCGGCCGGCGACCCAGCCGGTCGGAGGGGCCGCCGCACAGCGGTGCGAACATAACCAGTGCCAACGGGTAGACCCCCGCCAACAGACCCATTCGGAGCGGCGTAGCGCACCGTCTGCTCACGGCTCGCCTTGCGCGCGTGGCAAGCCATCACGTCCGCAGTGCGTGCAACGCGAAGGTTTTGCGGCGCTTGACTTGAGTGTGGCTCTCAGGTTGCAACATTCGAACTGCTTGCGTTGCGCGTCGAGAGCACGTACGGAGGCACGTAGCGACGACAAGAGCCCGATTGACCCTTTCAGCGACAAACAAGGAGCTTCAACGTGAACACTAAACGAATCCTTCTGGCTTCAATCCTTGCAATTACCAGCAACTTGGCGATTGCGCAGGCCTCAACAGAAGAGGCGCGCCAGCTCGACCCAAGGGTTCGCGCCAAGATCGAGGCCGAGTGGCGAGCCAAGGCCGGTAAGGACGGTTCCATCAGCAAGGAAACCTTCCTTCAATCTATGGAAGGCCACTGGCATACGTATGAGAAAAGGCACTCCCACATGGGCAAGGTCAAGCCAGAGGACATGCCGCGAATCATGATGTTCCTATCCGGACAAGACACAAGCCCTTGATGATTCGCTGCAGCAAGACAAGGGGTGTTGCATTTGCGGGAGTGAGTGTCGCGGTGGTAAAGCTCGAGACCACCGCGACGCCTGACTGTTAATTTGATAGGCGGCATAGCGCTGCGTGTCTTCATGCGAAGACGACCTGCCACGGTGATCTTTACGAGAAGCTCCTAACTATGCGCGCGCCAGACGAGGGCGGCACGAAGGTTCGCAGCCCATGACCCGACTTCGAGGATTCCGCCCGCCGTGTTCACGCTCACGTGACTTCCAAGCGGTGATGCTGGCCGCCCGTCCGTGAGCGTCGCGGAGCGCAAGCGCTTGCGCCGCCAACCGCGTCCGGTCAGGCAAGCATCCCTCGCGATGCGTGCGGGGATGGATGCAGGGGAAGCGGCAGCAGTCGACCGCGGGTTGCAAAGCAGTATCGTTCGCGTGATCCATCATTGCCTTTGAATAGCGGTATACGGTTCGCGCTTTGCCCGGGCTGATCAGGTTTCGCCTGCGCCTGCCGAGCGGTCACTCTGAATGCGCGAGCTGAGCCTGGGAATGAATCGCGGTGTGCGCGCCATGTACGCTCGATAGGCCTCGCCGAACGCTGCCAGGCTTTCCTGTTCCTCACGCAGCGACAGTCGCACGTACATCGTAAGGAGGATTGGAAACATCAGCAGCGTGACCAGCGTCGGCCACTGCAACAGAAAACCGGTCATGATGAGCACAAACCCGACGTATTGCGGGTGGCGAACGCGCGCGTAAGGCCCGACGGAAGCAAGCGCGCGCTGGCGTTGCGCGCGATAGAGCACCGTCCATGCGTTGGCGAGCAGAATGAATCCGCCACCGATGAACACCACACTCAAGACGTGAAACGGTCCGAAGTGCGGGTTGCCACGCCAGCCGAACAGCATCTCGAGCAGGTGCCCGGCATCATGGGAGAGGAAATCGATTCCAGGATAGCGCGCGCCGAGCCAGCCCGAGAGGAGGTAGATCGTGAGTGGAAAACCGTACATCTCCGTGAACAGAGCAACAAGGAACGCCGAGAACGCCCCGAATGATCGCCAGTCGCGAGGCGACTGGGGTCGCGCAAAACTGAACGCGAAGACGATGAACACAATGGAGTTGATGATGACCAGTGACCATAGGCCGTATGCAGGCGTGTCGCTCATGGTTTCTTCTCCCCGTGCTCATGCTGCGCCGGCCGGTCGTTCTCACCTCGATTGCCGTGGGTACCGTGCCCATGAAACACGTGCATGAGCGGACATAACAGCAGGATCGCGTACGGAAGGAATCCAAACAGGTGTGCGCGATGCTCGGTGAAGAGAAAAAACGCAGCAACCGCCAGAAATCCGAGCAGGATCCAACGCGAATCGAAGCTCAGTCGACGCCGTTCCTCGGGCCCATCGTGCTTGCGTTCCATCATCAGCTCCTTCTTGATCTCGCGAGTGCGTTCATCTGCGCTGATGCGCGAATAGCGCATGGCTGAGAAGTGTCGCCCCGAAGCTGCTCGCCATTGCTGCCGCGAAACCGGCGCGCGAGTTTCACGATCGCTTTCCCTGGTCGTGTGAATCGAAAGAACGGGGGGCCTCCCGGTCCGAGCCGCGTGAGGCTCTTCCATACTGGTAGTAGAGCCAGCCAGCCAGAATCGGACAGCCGAGTGCAAGCAATGCAAGGATGAATGTCAGCGCCGAACCGCCGTACGCGTAAAGATAGCCTCCTAGCACGGCAAGGACGAGCAGCAGGCACCAGATCAGCAAGCGCATCGCTGCAGGCTCCAGACTCGCGCGCCTGAACGACCTGCGCACGCCGCATCGCCCGCCGCCGGGTAGTCCATCTCACTCCCTTGCATCTTCGATGAGCATGCAAATAGCTTTACCGTCGGGCGCTTGATCGGGCAGGTGGCGCCAGCGCTTGAGCGCACGACGCATGCGCGCTTGCAGTACAAGCATCTCGTCGATGTTCTCTCCCACCTCGCCGAGCCTCCGCGCGACGACATCACGTACAAACGGGCACGGCACACCACTGGTCGCACTTTCGCGAAAGATTCTCGCGATCTCGTCGAGCGTGAATCCGAGCCCTTGAGCCTTACGAATGAAGGCGAGCCGCGCAAGATCCGACGCATGGAATTCCCGATAACCGTTTGCGGTGCAACGGTCCGGTTGGATCAGGCCAAGGCGCACGTAGTAGCGCACGGCGTGAGGTGTCATCCCCACCACACGCGCGACATCGGTGACCTTCATCTTGGCTGCTCCTTGGCACTCCCGGTGTTCGGGCTTCAAGGCGATCCACTCGAACCAGGCAACTACTCGAAGCCTAAAGATGTGCGCGACGCACAGGTCAAGCAGACAGCGCGGTCTGTTGCGACTCTGCCACGTGATTGGACAGCCGCGACCGATTTCGTATGTGTTTGGGCCGGGATATTGGCGCGGCGGAATGACCAGGTTCGTCCGTGCGGGAACGATCTAGAAGACGCGCCCGGCAAGATCGAACTTCAAACCGTGGCACGGACAGAAGTAGCCTCCCGGCCATGTCGATTCAACACCGATCTGAACTTCGCGTCGAACGCCTCGGCGTGGCACGACTGCGATGATGATTCGTCTATCGGATCACTGGCTTCGCACGCGCCGCTTTATGCGCGGCACGGAAGAGCGAGCCCGGCTTGGTGTCCCGGACGCTCATCGCAACGAATACACCCTCCCGCCTCATGGCGTCATCCATGTAAATGACGCAAACGTAATGCTTGCGCAACCAAAGTGTTGCCGTCCATTTCGTAAGCTTTCGCACGGGTGATTTGAATACGATCACCAAGTGGTTAGAGATTCCCCTGACTTGATACTGGAGAAAAATCATGCGAAACGTAATGCGGACTGGCTTCATTGCAGTGGGGATAGCGGCCGCGCTCAGCGCTACGACCGTGCACGCCAATGGATTTTGGTCGTTCGACGAACAGTGGTGGAAGGATGCTTTGGCCAAGTCACAGCAGCAACGACCAGAGGCGTTCGTCCCCACTGCGCGTACAAGTGGGCCGCGTTCGGCTTATTCATTCCTCGAGGACTACGGTCCTCTGTAGGGCCCGACGCTGGCCTCGTGTCGATTTGGCTGCGGCGCTTCGTCTGGACGACAGTTCGCTCGCAGATTCGGGCGTGCGGCGTTCCGGCACCCGGTGGTGGCACGTTCCAGAGCCATCCCTGCGCGGCGTGAACGTTGACTACGTCGGCGCAGGCAGTCGAACCAGATTCGACGTAGCTCCTGCGCAAATCCCGCCAGCGACCTGAAGTTGTGGGCCATGCCGTAGCCGGGTGTGGCCGCCTTCGCCAAACACCGCAGGAAATAGGCCCGGGGCGATCGTTGC
>CADECO010000482.1:0-4099 GCA_902825905.1 uncultured beta proteobacterium | reverse complement strand
GTTGATCGAGCTTTCGTTCTTCTATGCCACCGACTTCTCGAAGTTCCGACCCGACATGAAGCTCTCGGACGCCGCCGAAATGGTGCGATCACAGCAAGTGCACTGGGGCACGTTCGCCGAGCTCATGAAGACCGAGGATCCCGACATCCGCATCGAGGAGCTCGGCCGCAAGTTCATCGCCGAACGCACGCTCTACGTGGTCGGCACACCGAAGAAAGTCGTCGATCGCCTCGAAGAGATTCATCACGCCGGCGGACGCAACGGCGGCATCATCCTCGCCAAGAACTTCCACGCGCCGGGCACGATTCGCGATTTTGTCGAGCTCGTGGTACCCGAACTGCAGCGGCGCGGACTCACCAAGAAGAAGTACGCGGGTGCGACCTTGCGCGCGAACCTGGTGGAAAACTAACTGAAGGGAGATTCGATGGCTTTACGTATCAGCCTGGCCTGCGAACGCTACGACCGCGTGCAAGCCATTTTCGATGGCCGCGTGCGCATCGAAGGGTGCGAGGTCAATGCAATGCCGCTCGCGGCAGAGGAATGCTTTCATCGGGCATTCAATGGCGCGGAGTTCGATGTCACCGAACTCTCCGGCAGCACTTACATGATGACCACCGCGCGAGGCGAATGCCCGTACATCGCCATTCCGGCGTTCGTGTCGAAGTACTTCCGGCATTCGGCGATCTACATCCGCACCGATCGCGGCATCCGCACTGCTCAGGACCTCGCCGGCAAGCGCATCGGCATGCCCGAGTATCAGATGACGGCGTGTCTGTGGGCGCGCGGCATTCTCGAAGACGAATACGGCGTGAGGCCGCGCGACATCAAGTGGTTCACCGGCGGACAGGAAGAGCCCGGGCGACGCGAACGCGCACGCCTCACCGTCGACCCGAGCGTGTCGATCACGCCGATCGGCCCGGAGCAGACGCTCTCGGGCATGCTCGCCGCGGGTGATTTGGACGGCATCATCTCGGCGCGCGTACCGAGCTGCTATCGCAAGCATCCACATGTAGGTCGGTTGTTCGAGAATTTCCGCGAAGTCGAGACCGCCTACTTCAAGAAGACCGGCATCTTTCCGATCATGCATCTCATCGGCGTGCGCCGCTCGCTGGTCGAGGCGAATCCGTGGCTGCCGGTGAGCGTGTTCAAGGCGTTCGCCGCGGCAAAGGACGTCGCCATCGACGAGCTGAAGAACGCAGGGGTGCACTTCGCGACCTTACCGTGGGTCTACCAGGAAGTGCTCGCCGCCCAGGCGCTGCTCAGCGACGACTACTGGAGCTACGGCGTGAAGGAGAATCGCGCCGCCCTGGAAGCGATGACGCGCTACTCGTTCGATCAGGGGCTCTCGCAACGCCGCCTCACGCCGGAGGAGATGTTCCATCCGGGAACGCTGGAATTGTCGCGGGTGTGAACGCGCCGTTCTTTGTTGATACACGAAGCTACAGGACCAAGAATGAACAAACTGCTGCGAGGATCATTGCTGTTATGTGGTTGGGCGCTGTGCGTGGGTGCGCAGGCGCAGGATTTTCCGAACAAAGGTATTCGCGTGATGGTGGGCGCGGCAGCAGGCGGGCCGGTCGACATTGCAGCGCGCGTCGTGAGTGAGAAGCTCTCCGAGGTCTGGAAGCAGCCGGTCACCGTCGAGAACCGGGTGGGGGCGAGCGAAATGATCGCCACCGAGCACGTGTCGCGCTCGGCACCCGACGGCTACACCCTGCTGGTCGCATCGCTCAACGTGGTGACCATCAATCCGGTGGTATTCGCCAAGCTCGCATACGACCCCGTCAAAGGACTTGCGCCGATCGCGCTCACCACCAGCAATGCCATGGTGCTGGTGGCCAATCCCAAGGCGCCCTACAACACGCTCAGCGAGCTGATCGCCGCCGCGAAAGCGCAGCCCGGCAAGATCTCGTTCTCCTCGCCAGGTCTTGCTACCTCGAACCATATCGCCGGCGAGTGGCTCGCCAACGAAACCGGCATGCAGATCTTCCACGTGCCCTACAAGGGCGGGCCCGCCGCGGCAAACGCGGTGCTGAGTGGTGACGTGCCCTTGGGCGTGGTCTCGCTGATCCAGGCGCTACCGCTGGTCAAGGCCGGCGCCGCGAAGTCGATCGCAGTCACGACCGCGAGGCGCAGCGCTCTCGCCCCCGATCTCCCGACGGTTGCCGAGCAAGGCGTGCCGGGCTTCGATGCGGCCGTTGGCACGGCGATGTTCGCGCCGGGTGGCACCCCCAAGGAGATCGTCGTGAAGCTCAATGCCGAAGTGAATCGCGTGTTGAAGCTGACGGAGATCCGCGAGCGGTTCGCGGGCATGGGCGTGGAGCCGGCAGGTTCGAGCCCTGAAGAAGCCGCAGCGTTCATCGCAAAGCTGCGCGCGAAGATCGCCGATATCGTGGCGAAGGCCAACATCAAGGTGCAGTAAGGCGGCTGAGCCGCCACCTCCGCAGGGGAATAGCCATGTACGCCCTGATCTCTCGATCCACGCTATTCATCGCCCTGCTCTGCGGCTTGGCGTTTGCGGGCGTGAGCGTCGCGCAGCCCTATCCATCGAAGCCGATCAAACTCGTCGTGCCCTACCCGCCTGGCGGGTCGACCGACATCCTCGCGCGGCTGCTGGCCGATCGCATGAGCACGAGCCTCGGCCAGAACATGCTGGTCGAGAACCGCGCGGGCGCCACTGGCGTGATCGGCGCCGAGGCCGTCGCACGCTCGCCCGGCGACGGCTACACGCTGCTCATGGGGGCAGGCGGACCGATCACGCAAGTCGCCGCGATCCGTCCGTCGATGCCGTACGACTCGCTCAAGGATTTCGCGCCGGTGATCCTCACCGCCAAGGCACCGAAACTCCTGGTCGTGAACCCCACGGTGCCGGCCGACACGCCGCAGAAGCTCGTCGCGTTTCTGAAGTCGAAACAGCGCGAGGTGCGCTACGGTTCGGTAGGCACCGGCAGCTCGGGCCATCTCGCCAACGAATTGCTCAAGCTGAGCGCGGACGTGGAGATGACGCACGTCCCCTACAAAGGCGGCGCGCAGGTGATCACCGATCTCATCGCCGGACATATCGACGTGGTCATGGAAGTGATCCCGCAGTTGCTGCCGCTGGTGCGCAGCGGAAAGATTCGTGCCCTGGCCATCTCCAGCGCGACGCGCTCGCCGCTCCTGCCTGACACGCCGACGCTCGCAGAATCGGGGTTTCCCGGCTACGAGTCGTACACCTGGTTCGGCATCCTGGCGCCGGGGGGCACGCCCGCGGCAATTGTCGATCGACTCAATGGCGAGTTCAGCAAGATCCTCACCACGCCGGAACTCAAGAAGCGGCTCGACGATCTGGGCGCCGACTTCGCACCGAACACGCCAGGCGAGTACGCCAAGTTTCTGCGCGACGATCTGGAGAAGTGGCGCCGCGTCGTGCAACAGGCGGGCATCAAGGAATAGGAGCGGAAGCGCAGCACTTCGCGCGGGTTGAAGTCTCGCTGTCGCTGCCGTCAGCCGGAGCGCCGGCCGCGTACTGAAATTTCCAGTGCATTGCCGCATTCGCTCGGCAGTACACTCGTCCGGGCGTCACCAACTACAAAAGGGGGAACACCATGCGAGCTCTCGCTCCCGCGCTTTCGTTCATCGCTGCATCGACTTTCGCTGCCGGTGCCTTCGCGCAAAGCACCACCATCGCCAGTCGACTGCCCGGCAAGGTCCATCTGTTGCCGGCAACGTTGGAAACAACACAATGGGGCTGGTTCGACAACGCGCAAAAGCCCGTCCTCACCATTGCCTCGGGCGATACCGTGGTCATCGAAACGATGACCGGCGCGCACAACCAGTTCATGCCGGGCATCACGCCCGAGGCGATGATGAAGCTTCGCGTCGACAATCCTGGGCGCGGGCCGCATTCGGTGACCGGCCCGATCTACGTGACCGGCGCCGAACCCGGCGACGTGTTGAAGGTGAAGATCAACCGGATCATCCCGCGCGCCTACGCGATCAACATCAACCTGCCTGGTACCGCCGGGACCGGGCAGTTCCCGAAAGAATTTCCCACCGGCTCGGTTCGATATTTGTATCTGGATTGGGATCGCAAGGTCACCGAATTTCTTCCGGGCTG
>CADECO010000481.1:2808-4123 GCA_902825905.1 uncultured beta proteobacterium | reverse complement strand
CCGGCTCCAGTCGTACGATCCAGTCGCTGCGCTGAGACTGCTCCGCGCCGTACCAGGCGGCCGGACCATCGATCGGGCCTGGCGGCAGAGCAGGGGGGGTCGGGTGCATGTTCGCGGACTCCGGATGGCATTGCCTTGGATGTTATCGTGCGCCGTCTGGCCAGCTCAGGAGGATCTGCGAATGAAGGCTCTATTGCGCGCAGGCGTGCTTGCCGCGGTCTTGCTTGGTCATGCGCCGTTCGCGCAGGCACAGGGCGTATATCCCAACAAGCCGATCACGGTGATCGCACCGTTCGCGGCTGGCGGCGACAGCGACCTGTCGGCGCGCAATCTCGCCAATGTCGTGCCGAAGCATCTCGGTCAGCCGCTGGTGGTGGTGAACCGGCCCGGCGCAAGCGGCGTGATCGGCTCGCAACAGGTGCGCACCAGCCCGGTCGACGGCTACACGTTGCTGCTCGCGCGCATCGGCTCGCAGGCGATCACGCCTGCACTCGATCCGAAGACGCCCTATCAATGGAGCGATTTCACGTTCCTCACCGTGCTAGAGCTCAATCCGTTCGTGTGCGTGGTCAAGGCCGATGCGCCGTGGAAGTCGCTCACGGAACTCATCGAGGAATGGAAGCGCAATCCCGGCAAGCTCAATTACGCCAGCGCCGGCGAAGGCACGATCCAGCATCTGGGGCCGCAACTGCTGTTCAACATCATCGGCCTGTCCAAGGACACGGCCGTGCACGTGCCTTACAAGGGTGGGGGTGAGGCCACGACGGCGCTGATCGCGGGTCAGGTGCAGTTCATCTGCAACAACCTCACGACGATCCTTTCGCACATCAGGAATGGCGCATTCCGCGCGTTGATGATCACCACGACACAGCGCCTCAAGGAGCTTCCCGATGTGCCGACCGCGCGCGAACTGGGATATCCGCGGCTGGAAGCGATAACCGGATGGAGCGCGCTGTATGGGCCACCCGGCCTGTCCAAAGACGTCGTGGCGCGCTGGACCGAGGCGATGCAGCGCATCGCACAGGACCCGGATTGGCTGGCCGGGAATGTGAAGATCGGTGGGATCCCCGCTGTCCGCTCGCCGGAGGAGACCGAGAAGTTCGCGCGTGAGCAATATCTGCTCTACGAAGGGCTGGCGTACTCGCTCGGGCTGCGGCGCTGAGCACCCGCGCTCACGGGCCATCAAATGCGTTCGTACCGTTCGCATTGCTATCAGGATCCCGCCCGCACCGCCTTCGCGCACCGTTGGGGCATTCAACCGCAATCGGCCTGGCGCGTTGATTGACACCACGGAGGGTGGCCGTCTAGGCTTTCG
>CADECO010000481.1:0-2708 GCA_902825905.1 uncultured beta proteobacterium | reverse complement strand
GCACTGGCTTCCAGGTCAAACAAATCCGCTAAAGCGAGGGCAACCCGTTTAGCGCGCAAGCCGAACGGGTTTTTCTTTTTACATGGCCAGCCGGGCGACCGCGGCCTCATCACTGACCACAGCATGCAGCAGGATCGAACCAGTCAGCTCCGGCAACTGCTCGCCGAGCGCATCCTCGTGCTCGACGGGGCCATGGGCACGATGATCCAGAATCATCGCTTGAGCGAGGCCGACTATCGCGGCGCGCGCTTTGCCGAGCACAGCCACGATCTCAAGGGCAACAACGATCTGCTGGTGCTGACCCAGCCGGCAATCATCGCGGACATCCATCGGGCGTATCTCGATGCTGGTGCCGACATCATCGAGACGAACACCTTCAACGCCAACGCCCCGTCGATGGCCGATTACGGCCTCGAACCGCTGGTGCTCGAGATCAACCACGCCGCCGCTCGCATCGCCCGCAGCCTGGCCGACGAGTTCAACGGGCGCGACGCGACCCGACCGCGCTTCGTGGCCGGTGTGCTCGGCCCCACCAACCGCACCGCGTCGATCTCGCCCGATGTGAACGATCCGGGCTTTCGCAACATCACGTTCGACGCACTGGTTGCCACCTACACCGAGGCGGCACGCGGTCTGATCGAGGGCGGCGCCGATCTCATCCTGATCGAGACGGTGTTCGACACGCTCAACGCCAAGGCGGCGATCTTCGCGTTGCTGGAGGAGTTCGGGCGTCGCGGCCAGCGGCTGCCGATCATGATCTCGGGCACGATCACCGATCAGTCCGGACGCACGCTCACCGGGCAGACATCCGAAGCCTTCTGGCACTCGGTGCGCCACGCCGAGCCGATATCGGTCGGCTTGAACTGTGCGTTGGGCGCCAAGCTGATGCGTCCGTACATCGAGGAGCTGTCGAAGGTCGCCGAGGTATTCACCAGCGCACACCCGAACGCAGGCTTGCCCAATCCGCTGTCGGAAACCGGCTACGACGAATCGCCCGCTTACACCGCCAGCATGCTCGGGGAATTCGCGCAGGCCGGCTTCGTCAATATCGTCGGCGGCTGCTGCGGCACCACCCCGGCACACATCCGCGCCACGCTCGAGGCGGTCGCGCGTTGCGCGCCGCGCAAGCCGCCGCGGCTCGAGCCCAAGCTGCGGCTCTCGGGCCTGGAGCCGGTGTCGATCGGCGACGATGCGCTGTTCGTCAATGTCGGCGAGCGCACCAACGTCACCGGCTCGAAGGCATTCGCCCGCCTGATCCTCAACAACAACTACAGCGAGGCGCTGTCGGTAGCGCGCCAGCAGGTGGAGAACGGCGCGCAGATCATCGACGTCAACATGGACGAGGCGATGCTCGATTCCGAGCAGGCCATGGTGACCTTCCTCAATCTGGTGGCGGCCGAGCCCGACATCGCCCGCGTGCCGGTGATGATCGATTCATCGAAGTGGTCGGTGATCGAGGCCGGGCTCAAGTGCCTGCAGGGCAAGTGCATCGTCAACTCGATCTCGCTCAAGGAGGGCGAAGCCGAGTTTCGCAAACACGCCACCGCGGCACGACGCTATGGCGCGGCTGTGATCGTGATGGCGTTCGACGAGCAAGGCCAGGCCGACTCGCTGCAGCGGCGCATCGACATCTGCACCCGCAGCTACCGGATGCTCACCGAGGAGATCGGTTTCCCCGCTGAAGACATCATCTTCGATCCGAACGTCTTCGCAGTGGCCACCGGCATCGAGGAGCACAACAACTACGGCGTCGATTTCATCGATGCCGCGCGCTGGATCAAGGCCAATCTGCCCTACGCGAAGATCTCCGGCGGCGTGTCGAACCTGTCGTTCTCGTTCCGCGGCAACGATCCGATGCGCGAGGCGATGCATTCGGCGTTCCTGTTCCATGCCATCAAGGCGGGCATGACGATGGGAATCGTCAATGCCGGCCAGCTCGCAGTGTATGAAGACATCCCGCGAGAACTGCTGGAACGCGTCGAGGATGTCGTGCTCAACCGTCGCGCCGATGCGACCGAACGGCTGCTGGCCATCGCCGACAACATCAAGGGCCAGGCCAAGACGCAGACCGAGGATCTGTCCTGGCGCAATGCTTCGGTGGAACAGCGTCTGGCCCATGCGCTGGTGCATGGCATCACCACGTTCGTGGTGGCCGACACCGAGGAAGCGCGCCAGAAGGCCGAGCGTCCGATCCACGTGATCGAGGGCGCGCTGATGGAGGGCATGAACGTCGTCGGTGATCTGTTCGGCTCGGGCAAGATGTTCCTGCCGCAGGTGGTGAAATCGGCGCGCGTGATGAAGCAGGCAGTGGCGCATCTGGTGCCGTTCATCGAAGCCGAGAAGGCGCGATCGGGCGACACGAGCTCCAAGGGCAAGATCGTGCTGGCGACCGTCAAAGGCGACGTGCACGACATCGGCAAGAACATCGTCGCGGTGGTGCTCCAGTGCAACAACTTCGACGTGGTCAATCTCGGCGTGATGGTGCCGGCGCAGAAGATCCTCGATGTGGCCCGCCAGGAGAACGCCGACATCATCGGGCTGTCGGGTCTGATCACGCCGTCGCTGGAAGAGATGTCGCACGTCGCCGCCGAAATGCAGCGCCAGGGCTTCAACGTGCCGTTGCTGATCGGCGGGGCCACCACGTCGCGGGTGCACACCGCAGTGAAAATCGCGCCGCACTATCAGCATCCGATCGTCTACGTGCCCGA
>CADECO010000480.1:0-4130 GCA_902825905.1 uncultured beta proteobacterium | reverse complement strand
CAATCGTCCGGGATCGGAGAACAAGAGATCGGGACGTTTATACGCGGTCATCCTGCGGGCAAATCCGACGATCGGCAATCGTGGATCGAGCTCGGTGCCTACCGCGCTGCGTACATGACCAACCAGCGCCTGCTTCGACTCCATGTGAGCGTGCCACAACTCATCGTCTGGAACGCAGCAGTCCGCGCGCACGAGAATCTCAGGTTCGTGACGCCAGCCGGGTAGGTGGGTATCGAACAACCGGTGCATCGGCGGGGCGGCCCAGGTCGGGGCGTGGACGCCGTTCGTCACCGCTCGCACGCGGTATCCAGGAAACATGTGCTCGGACGTTTCCGCGTGTCGCTTGGCGACGCCGTTTACGTACTCACTCAGGTTCAAGGCAAGCTGCGTCATGTTGAGGCTGTGCTCGCCCGCGATGGACTTGAGCACCGCGATCTCCATGAAATCACCCAACACGCGTTGAACGAGATCGTAGCCAAAGCGGTCATGGCCCGCCTCCACGGGCGTGTGCGTGGTGAAATTGCATCGTTCGCGCACCTGCTGCACGGTGTAGCGCCCCTCGCCAGCGCGAACGTTTTCCACGGGAAAGGCGTGCCGGCGCAAAAGCTCCAGGGTAAGCAGTGCCGAGTGTCCTTCATTGAGATGGTACTGCCGCACGCGCATGCCCAATGCTTCGAGCATTCGGACCCCACCGATCCCGAGCACGATTTCCTGCTTGAGGCGGTAACTGATGTCGCCGCCGTAAAGATGGTGCGTAATTTCGCGATCGGCCGAATTGTTTTGATCGAGGTCGGTGTCGAGCAGGATTACCGGTTCGCGACCCGCTGCAACACCTTCCATCACGTAAAGCCAAGCCCCGACCCACACCTCTCGCCCCTCGATCGGGACGGCAACCTGCGCGCCCAGTCGCCGCGCGAAGCGCGCGGGATCCCAGGCATCAGGTTTCTCGACCTGCCGGCCAAGATGATCGATCTCTTGACGAAAGTACCCCATGCGACTCACCAGCGTGACCGTGACCATCGGCAGCTCGCAATCCGCCGCGGAGCGGATCATGTCCCCAGCCAACACACCGAGCCCACCGGCATAGGTGGGAATGTCGCTGCGCAGGGCAATCTCCATCGTGAAATACGCGATGCGCTCTTGCGACGTGAACAATGCCGACGCGATCATGAGCCAATTCCGAAAGATCCTTGGCGGTGTCCTACCTTAGAGCGGCTGAAGGACTCACCCCACCCAGCGCACTAATGCTTGCTCCGCCGTCTGCGTCAACGCGCAACTGTTCGTCGATCTCCCGCTCGGCTTCCAGCCAGTCTTCTATTTCGCACCCAGGACAGAAACCGCGTCGCTCTGCGCGATAGTAGGCGGCCTCCTCGATCCGCCGCGACCGTTCGGCGGGATCGACGTTGCTGACCCTCAACGGTGAACCCTCGGTGCATTCACGGAGGGAGGTTGTCGTTAGAGCGTCTTTGTCTTTACGTGCGTGTGGGTGTCGGTTTGCATTGGTCATTCTCTGGTTCCTCGGTCGAAGAAAAGCACTGCGTCTCAAGGGAACACGCCGCGCATTGTGGAACCTACAAGCGGCGACCAAGTCAAGCTCGGTTACCGATCCATCGAGCCGCCATCGAGCGAATAAGACCGAAAACCGCGCGCACCCTGTTACCCCCCTTGACTTGCGCGTTGGACAAAGGTTCAGCCTTATTGGTATTGGGAACGAGCATGTCGCTCATGGCCCCAAGAACCGTGGAGGCATCATGAAACAACGCATCTCGACAATCGTTGCCATCCTGTTGGGGGCAAGCTTTCTTTCCGCAGCGCACGCCGGACCCGATGAGGCGTGGAAGCGGGCGTTGCAGAAGAGCCACGAACGGGAACAGGCGGCAAGAGCGGCGACGCAGGCCGAGATGGCCGCGTTGCGGGAAAAATGCGGCGCGTTGATTCCCGGACAGAAATAAGCGGGGGAATCTTCGATTCGGTCGAATGCGCCGAAGCTCGTGCAGTTAGCAAACACACCGAATTACTTGAATCGCGATCGATGCGATCGTTCTTACGCATGCGCACCTCGATCACAGCGGTTATGTGCCGCTTCTGATCGAGCGTGGGTTCTCCGGGCCGGTGCTGCCGAGCGCCGCTACGGGTGATTTGGCCGAGATCCTGCTGCCCGACTCGGGCCGGCTGCAAGAGGAGGAGGCGAGCTACGCCGCTCGACACGCGCAGCTGCGCTCGCTCTCGGCGCACGCAGACGCCGATCAACTCATCGCGTGGCTTGCCGCGGCGACACCTGAGCCGGCGCAGATCTTCATGACCCATGGGGAACCCAACACTGCCGATACCCTGCGCCGGCGCATCGGGACCGAACTCGGCTGGAATGCCACCGTGCCCGAGCATCTTCAGGAGGTGAATTTGTCGTGACCGCTGGCCTGGAAGTTCGCGCGTTGCCGAGCGCCAGTCTGCGGGAGCACGACGACGCGTTGCGCGTGCGCGCTCTGGGTATCGACACTTTCCAGGTACCGGTCGTCTACATGCGGGCAGACTGCGCAGTATGCCGCGCCGAGGGCTTCGGGGCCCCGTCGCGCATTCTGGTGCGCTGCGGCGAGCGTGAGATCGTGGCCACGCTGCACGTGGTCCATTCCGAATTACTCGCGCACGGCGAGGCTGGTTTCTCGACCAGCGCGATGCGATTGCTTGATGTCGTCGAGGGCGCCGTGGCGCGCATGGCGCCCGCACCGCCGCTGGAGTCGTTGCGCGCGGTGCGCGGCAAGCTCTACGGACACCGCTTTACGGCCGCGACACTCGGCTCGGTCATTGGCGACATCGCGCAAGGCCGCTACACCGATATCGATCTCGCGGCGTTCATCTCTGCCTGCGCAGGCGATCGCATGACGCGCGATGAAACCCTGGCGCTCACGCGCGCCATGGTCGAGGTGGGCGAGCGCCTGCGTTGGAGACAGGCGCCGATTGCGGACAAACATTGCGTGGGAGGTCTGCCGGGGAATCGCACGACGCTACTCGTGGTGCCGATTGTCGCCAGTGCGGGGCTCACGATGCCGAAGACCTCCTCACGCGCGATCACTTCGCCCGCCGGCACCGCCGATGCAATGGAGACGCTTGCGCCAGTCGAGCTCGACCTGGCCGCGATGCGGCGAGTAGTAGAGCAGGAAGGTGCCTGTATCGTCTGGGGCGGCGCCGTGGGCCTCAGCCCTGCCGACGACTTATTGATTCGTGTGGAGCGACCACTCGACATCGACAGCGATGCGCAGCTCGTCGCCTCCGTGCTCTCGAAGAAACTCGCTGCTGGCGCTACGCACACGCTTGTCGATCTGCCAGTGGGGCCGACCGCCAAAGTGCGCTCGCCTGCGGCAGCCGACCGCCTGACCGGGCTGCTAGCCGATGTTGCAACCGCCTTGGGGCTATCGCTTCGCGTTGTGCGGACCGATGGTCGCCAGCCCATTGGCCGCGGCGTCGGTCCCGCCTTGGAGGCGCGCGACGTTCTGGCGGTGCTAGAGCGGCGACCCAGCGCGCCCCAGGACTTGCGCGAGCGTGCGGTAGTGATCGCCGGAAACCTGCTCGAGCTCTGCGGTGCTAGCAGGCTCGGCACGGGAATCGCTTACGCTCGCACACTTCTAGACGACGGCTCGGCCCTGGCGAAGTTCCTCGCGATTTGCGACGCGCAGGGGGGGATGCGCACTCCGCCGGTCGCGGCACACAGCCACGTGCTGACCGCAGCAACCGAAGGCGTCATCACTGCCTTCGACAATCGCCGCCTTGCGCGGGCGGCGAAGCTTGCAGGGGCGCCACGCGCCCCTGCCGCGGGCATCGAGGTGCACGTTCGCCTCGGCGCAATCGTGTCACGAGGTGAACCGATTCTGACGCTGCACGCGCAGTCCCCGGGCGAGCTGCGCTACGCGCTGTCCTACGTCCAGGCCAACCTGGATATTGTCGAAGTGGGCGCGCAATGAACGTGTGGTGCTCGCTCCCGCGGAGCGCGCGACCTGGACTGTGGCGCTTGCCACAGCGTGCGGAATACGCAGGTGAAAGTTGAGGTTCGCCGCTTCCCTGACGAAGAGAGCTACGTGCGCATTCGGAGCGGCGTAGCGCACCGTCTGCTCACGGCTCGCCTTGCGCGCGTGGCA
>CADECO010000479.1:1756-4131 GCA_902825905.1 uncultured beta proteobacterium | reverse complement strand
GAGATCGACAAGGACAACACGACGATCATCGGTGGCGCCGGCGAGCGCGCCGCGATCGATGCGCGCGTCAAGTCGATCAAGGACGCCATCAAGGAGGCGAGCAGCGATTACGACCGCGAGAAGCTGCAGGAGCGCGCGGCGAAGCTCGCGGGAGGCGTGGCGGTGATCAAGGTCGGCGCGGCGACCGAAACCGAGATGAAGGAACGCAAGGCGCGCGTCGAAGATGCGTTGCACGCCACGCATGCCGCGGTGGAAGAGGGCGTGCTGCCCGGTGGCGGCGTTGCGTTGCTGCGCGCGCGCCAAGCGCTTGAAACGCTCAAGGGCAGCAATCCGGATCAGGATGCGGGCATCAAGATCGTGTGG
Organism: uncultured beta proteobacterium; assembly: GCA_902825905.1. Taxonomy (GTDB): domain Bacteria; phylum Pseudomonadota; class Gammaproteobacteria; order Burkholderiales; family SG8-39; genus CADEDU01. The sequence goes on along the minus strand of CADECO010000479.1, from coordinate 3,768 downwards.
CGCGCGCTGGAGGCGCCGCTGCGTCAGATCGTGCTCAACGCGGGCGAGGAGCCTTCGGTCATCGTCGACCGGGTTGTCACAGGCGCAAAGGGCGTGGTCAATTTCGGCTATAACGCGGCCACCGGCCAGTTCGGTGATCTGGAGGCCATGGGCGTGATCGATCCGTGCAAAGTCACGCGTACCGCTTTGCAGAACGCCGCATCGATCGCCGGTCTGATCCTCACCACCGAATGCATGGTCGCCCGCAAACCCGAACACGCCCCGCAGCCGCCGGTCAATCCGATGGCGGAGATGTAGCGGGTGCGCTGATTCGCTCGCCCGACCGCGCGCTTGATCGGCCACCCGATCGCTCGCTTACCCGGTTCGCCTGGCTGTCGATCGCCACGGCGCTGGCGACGATCGCACTCAAGTCGGCGGCGTACTGGCTCACCGGTTCGGTGGGATTGCTGTCTGATGCGCTCGAGTCGCTGATCAACCTGGCCGGAGGGGTGATCGGGCTGGTCGCGCTGACGATCGCCGCCCGCGCACCCGACGAAGATCGCCCGTTCGGCTACGACAAGGCCGAGTACTTCGCCAGTGGTGCCGAGGGCGCGTTGATCGTGCTGGCAGCGATCGGCATCATCATCGCCGCGGTCGATCGCATGCTGCATCCGCAGCCGCTCACCGAAGTCGCGACCGGCATCGCGGTCTCGGTGGTGGCATCGCTGCTCAATCTGCTGACCGCGCGCGTGCTGTTGCAGGCCGGGCTGCGCCACCAGTCGATTGCGCTGGAGGCCGATGCGCGCCATCTGATGAGCGATGTGTGGACGTCCGCCGCTGTCGTCGTCGGTGTGGCCGCGGTGATGCTCACCGGTTGGTCGTGGCTCGATCCGTTGCTGGCGATCCTGGTCGCGGCAAATATCGTGCGCACCGGCGTGCAACTGCTCAATCGATCGTTGGCTGGTCTGATGGACGCCGCCTTGCCGCCTGAGGAGCGAGCCGTGCTCATCGGTCTGCTCGATGGACTGCGCGCCGAAGGCGTGGCTTATCACGCCCTGCGCACGCGTGCGGCCGGGGCGCGCCGATTCGTCTCGGTTCATCTGCTGGTGCCGGGTGAATGGACCGTGGAACGCGGGCACGAAATCGCCGAGCAGTTCGAGCAGACGGTCATGCAGCGCTGGCCGCGTGCGACGGTCGTGGTGCACGTGGAGCCGATCGACGATCCACGCTCGTATGCCGATCAGCACCTGGTGGGTTGAATCACCAGGTCACTGCGCGCCACGCCGGTAGATCACGTAGTAGACGAATGCCACCAGCACGCCGCCGCCGACGATGTTGCCGAGCGTGACGGGCACCAGGTTGGTCACCAGCCCGAACCAGGTGAGCGACGGATCGGGCGTGATGGCGGCCATCGCGGCATGGCTGTTGATCACCAGCCCCAGACCGAGAAAGTAGAAGTTCGCGACGCTGTGCTCGAACCCTGCGGCCACGAACGCGGAGATCGGCAGCAGGATCGCCAGGATCTTGTCGGTCACCGAGCGGCCCGCCATCGCCAGCCACACGGCCATGCACACCAGCACGTTGCACAGCACGCCCGCGAAGAATGCTTCGCTGAAAGGAAGCTGGCTCTTGGCCACCGCGATCCGCAGCACCTGACGAGCGACCGCGCCGTCGTTCCAATGCGCCATGCCGGCCAGCCAGGCCAGCGCCACGACTCCGAACGCGCCGATTGCATTGGCGACGTACACCACGACCCAGTTGCGCAGCAGCTCGCCGGTGGTGATCTGCCGGTCGGCCCACGCCATGACCAGCAGGTTGTTGCCGGTGAACAGCTCGCCGCCCGCCACGACCACCATGATCAGCCCCATCGCGAACACCAGTCCGCCCAGCAAGCGCGAGAGTGCACGGCCAAGCGACGGATCACTGGTGATCAGCGTGAAGTAGAGCGCGCCCAGGGCGATGAACGCGCCCGCAAGGATGCCGAGCATCGTCATCGGCACGAGCGGCATGCGCGCTTTGGTGACGCCGACGCT
>CADECO010000479.1:0-1656 GCA_902825905.1 uncultured beta proteobacterium | reverse complement strand
GCGAGCGCACAACTCAGGGCACGAAGCACGGCCGCGCTTAAACCTCCCGCGTGCGGCTGCGCGGCGCGACCGGCGCGCTGGCCGCACTTCTGCGCGGAGCCTCGACGCGCGTCGGTCCCGCCGCCGCCCTGGCGCTGCTCGCCGGATGCGAGTCGACGTAACGCCGCAATCCGGCCGCATCGACGATGTCGACCTGCTTGAGGTGAACCTTGATCAGCCCGGCGGCGTCGAACGCCGAGAGCGCGCGGCTCACCGTTTCGAGCTTCAGCCCAAGATAGCTGCCGATCTCCTGCCGCGTCATGCGCAGATTGAACGAGCTGCGCGAGTAGCCCAGCGCGCCGAAGCGCTCAGCCGTGTTGAGCAGAAACGCGGCCACACGCCCTTCGGCGCCGAGGATGCCCACCACGTAAAGCATCCCTTGCTCGCGCACCAGTTCGCGGCTCATCAGCGCAAACAGCGCGCGCTCGAATGCGGGGCTCTGCCGCGAGAGCGACGAGAGGGCACTGAACGGCACGACCACCACTTCGCTGCCTTCAAGCGCGACCGCTTCGGAGGCGTAGTGCCCGGATGCGATGCCGTCGGCGCCCATCAGATCGGACTGCATCGGGAACGCGAGCACCTGCTCCAGTCCGTTGGCGTCGACAAGCACCGTCTTGAAGAATCCGGCGCGTATCACGTACAGCGTATGGAACGGGTCACCGACGCGAAACAGCGATTCGCCTTCGCGCAGGCGTCGGGTCGAGAACGATGCTTCCAGGGTGGCATCGCTCGCCGGCAGCTCGAGCCGCAACAGCCGTGCCAGTTCTCCTGCATTGACCAGCACCCCGTGATTGGTGGTCATCGTTGGCTCTTGTCAGGTGTGGCACCGCGCAGCGGCCGGAGCCGCCAGGCGTCTTACCAGCTCGACCAGTTGATCGAACTCGGTGAGCTTGTCGAACACGTGGTTGGCACCAGCGCGCGCGCACGCCATGCGGTACTGGTCGCTCGCAAAGCTGGTGAGTACGACAACTTGCAGGTGCGGCCGGCTCGGCTTGATGGCGCGCAGTACGTCCAGACCGGTGCCGCCGATCAGATGCAGATCGAGCACGAGCGCATCGGGCTCATGGTGCTCGATGGCAGCGATGGCGGTGGCCACCGACTCGGCCTCATCGAGGCAATCGACCGGTCCGCAGGCGAGCAATGCTTTCACGACGCGCTCGCGCACGGGTTGAGAATCATCGACGACGACTATACGTAAGCGCGGAGTATCCACGCTCGCAGTATCGATGCGTGGTGTGCACGGGCACTATCGGCGCACGCTGAATCTCCGGTGGGAGCACTCGCAGGTGGGGTAGGAATCGTCCTACCCGGCGACCGCAAGAGTGTTTCAAGAGATACGGCTACGGATGCGATGACATATCCGGTTACGGTTTGGCGCGACGCTGCGATTGAAAAGGTCCGTTCCGGCCCCGAATCCGGAGGAAGGTGATTGCGGGTGCAGTCGCCGTTGAACTTCTTCAACTAGGAGTCGGCAATGCAAGTCAGTCGGAAGCGGTTGATGGTTGGGTTGGCTGGTGGTGCGCTCGCGGGTGCGCTAGGTGTGGCGGCCGCGGCTTGGGCGCACGGCGGTGCGGACGAGCATCGTGGCGGTCATGGCATGGGCGGCATGCAGATGGG
>CADECO010000478.1:0-4132 GCA_902825905.1 uncultured beta proteobacterium | reverse complement strand
GCTCCGGCGATGCCGCCGAAGCCAAGCAGCAGATCGAGCAGGTGCTCGACTCCGCAGGCCGGCAGCACGAATTCATCTTGATCGACGATCCAGCGCGCTTGCCCGAGATTGCGCAGCGAGCGGCCGAGGCAGCGGTGCGCGACGACGGTGCGGTCGTCGTAGCCGGCGGCGATGGCACTATTAACGCGGTCGCCCAAGCAGTATTGCCGACCGGACGCCCCTTCGGGATCGTGCCGCAGGGAACGTTCAACTATTCGCCTCGTGCGCACGGCATACCGCTGGAAACAACGGCTGCCGCGCAAGCACTGCTCACCGCCAGGTTGAAGCCTGTGCAGGTCGGGCTGGTGAACGAACGGGTATTCCTGGTGAATGCCAGCCTCGGTCTGTACCCCGACTTGTTGCAGGACCGTGAACAGCTCAAGCGCGAGCTCGGTCGCAGGCGCTCGGTCGCATTGATGGCCGGCCTTCGCACACTGATGCAGCAGCATCAACCGTTGCGAGTGGAGATCGAACATGATGCCGGGCGAGAAGTCCTGCACACGCTGTCGATCTTCGTCGGCAACAATCCGTTGCAGCTCGAGCAGGTGGGGCTGCCACAGGCGGAGGACGTGCAGCGCCGCAGGCTCGCGGCAGTGGTCGTAAAACCGGTGGGCCGGATGAGACTCGTCTTTCTCGCCGTTCGCGGCCTGCTCGGTCAACTGGGACAGGCCGAGAGCGTTCGGGATTTCTCTTTCCGCACGATGACCGTTCAACCTTTGGGCGGCGGGGCGCGACGACCGATGAAAGTCGCAGTGGATGGTGAGATCTTCTGGTCGCAACCGCCCCTGCAATTCAGCGTTGCGCCGCAGACTCTGCTGCTGATGGTTCCGGGTGAAGAGTCGCAGAGCTCGTGAGCACGCTCATTCAGATCTCCGATCCTCACTTCGGGACTGAGCAGCCGCCGGTCGTCGCAGCGCTGCTTGATCTGGTCAAACGCGTGAAACCCCTGGCAGCCGTTCTGTCGGGTGACATCACGCAGCGGGCGCGTCGCGCACAGTTCGACGCCGCGAGAAACTTTGTCGACCAACTCGGGATTCGTCATCGGCTCGTGATTCCCGGCAACCACGACATCCCGCTGTTCAATATCGTGGCGCGAGTGTTCTCCCCCTACGCAGGATTCGCACGCGTCTTCGGCTCAGTGCTGGAACCGCAGGTGGAATGCGACGGGTTCAGGCTGATGGGCGTCAACACGACACGGCCCTCGAGGCACAAGGACGGCGAGATCTCCGCAGAGCAGATCGAGCGAATTGCCCGGGAGCTGCGCGGAGCCAGCGCCGACCAGCTGAGGATTGTCGTGACCCACCAACCGGTACACGTGCTTCGCAGCAGCGAAATGCACAACCGCGTTCACGGATATCGTTCAGCTGTGCACGCATGGGCGGCTGCAGGTGCAGACATCATCATGGGCGGCCATATCCATCTACCGTACGTCGCATTGCTCAGCGACGAATTCCCTGAATTGCCTCGTCGGTGCTGGATCGTTCAGGCAGGTACGGCCGTCTCGCATCGCGTCCGCGCGAACCATGCGAACTCCGTGAATGTAATTCATCACAGCCCTGGCTCCACGGATGGCTATGTGGAGCGTTGGGACTACGACGCGGGGAAGTGCAGCTTCCAATGCGTAAACAGCGAGCAACTGCTACTGGACCGAGCGAATGCAGGCGCCGCCGGCTCGTCGCGGTGCACCGAGCGGCGCGGCGGCAATTCGGAAAACGCTTGCTCATCGCGCTAGGCGCTCGCTCCACGAACGCTGAGCTTTCCGATGCGCCTCTCGGCACCTGGGACCGCGCAACTCGCTGGTTACGACGTCGAGCGGGTTAGAGAATCGAGCAGCAACTTGTTGATCGAAGAGCGTGTGAAGATGGTGCCGGCTAAGGGACTCGAACCCCTGACCCCCTGATTACAAATCAGGTGCTCTACCAACTGAGCTAAGCCGGCCGGTGCCGCTTCATATATATGTATTCGGCGCCGGCGGATTATGACTGGCCTCGCGTTGGCGCTGCAAACTTGCGCGCCACCGGGCCACTGCGGCAGGTCCGCGAACGGCCAGCAGATAGCCGGCCGCGATGGCCAGTCCGAAGAACGTCCCCATTGCGGGGCCGTGGACTACGCCGAGAATCAGGCTGCTCAGCAGCCACACTGCGAAAAAGCTTGCGTACTGCATGCGCAGAGGTTAGCGCTGCAGTGTTGCACTCCCGCGATGATCAGGTGACATCGCGCTCAAAGGCGAACAGCTTACGTCCGCTAGCGCCGACAGTTACTGCTGATCTTCCTGCGCTGGCGGCTGCTACAAAGCGATACCGACGGTTAGCGCCGCGTCGTAGCCGCCGGTCCGGGCGTTCTCCGTGACGGTGCACAGCTGATATTGCTCACCGTCGGAGAACACGCTGTCCGCGCCGAAGCTCGTGACGGATGTGTTTTGCCCGCGTGCGGCGTAAAGCGTACTGGCATAGACCGCTCGCGTAACATCCTGTGGGAACGCGAGCTGCGAGGTCGCGTGCAGCGAGTTGCCGAGATATACGCGAAAGTGTGCGTGCGTGATCCGGCCCGAGTACCAGCCCGGATAGATCGTCGAGAAGCGGACCAGGCCCGTGTGATCCGTCATTTGCACGCCGCGACAGAACGTCTCGCGGACGGTGTTGCCGCTTGGCTGACTGTATCCGGAGTACACGCCGTCCTTGTCGCAGTGCCAGACATAAACGAACGCGTCCGTGAGCGGGGCGCAGCGGGCATTTACGTTGACGATGGTGAGCTGCAGTCGCAGCGGGACTCCGGTCTTGCCTTCGGTGATGTCCTCGCGCAGATACGTCGCAGCACTGGCGATGTCGCTGAACAGCGGGTGACGACCCGCAGTTTCCTCCGGAATCAATACGCAGCTCGGGCTCGTCGCACCGCCGCTCGGGCCACGGCCGCTCGGGCCACGGCCGTTCCGACCGCCCTCACTCACGAGGATCGCGGTCGGGGAGCCCGGACCGTCCCCGCCGCAGCCGAGCAGTGTGGCGGTGGCGCCGAACAAGCCAAGGGCGCGGCGGCGAGACATGAGACCGGTGTAAGGGGCGAGCTTGATCACGGATGACTCCACTACTTGGTGTCTTCCACTCTCGTCCTATCGTCTGCCCGCCCTTGCCTCGCCGCGTCCGTTGCGCAGCTCGTTGCCTTTGAAATTCTCGATGCGATCCAGACGCCTCCCAGCCGCGATGCGCTCGCCCCGTTGCGGGAACGGGCCTCGATAGCCGTGCCGAACATCGAAACGGTTGTCTACGTGGCCGTGAAAGTCCTGGTGGCCGTGAAACCACGGACCCGCACCGACGAAGACACCGTCGACAAACCACTCCGGCCCGTAATAGCCGTAGGGAGCGCAGGTGTAAGGAACGTAGTCATAGTAGCCGTAGGGGCATGAGGGCTCGAGGTCGAGCGTGACCTCCGTCTGGGCGTTGACCTGGGGAGCCAGCAACACGACACCCACTACAGCGGCCACAACAGCACGATGGAATCTGTTCACGAGAGCTCACGTTCGACGATGCGACGCTGATGACGCTAGTCTCAGGTCGTGACCCGTCGGTTGCTCCGGCGTCACACGCAATTGCGGATGAAATGGAGCGTCGCTGCGAGGGACTCGACGAGCTGACGTCGGTCGCCGGCTCTTGCCAGGGATCAGGTGACAGCGCGCTCGAAAGTGAACAGCTTGCGCCCGCTAGCGGAGACCGTTTCGCTCGTGACGATGCGCGCCCGCTCTTGCAAGCACTTCACGAAGTGCTCTTCGTTGTAGTTCGGGAAGATGTCTTCCCGCAGTTTCAGCAATTCGACCACCATCGGATCGGTCTTCGGCACAAACTCGATGACGCCGCGCGGCGCCATGTCGGTCAGCCAGCCCACCACGCCTTCGAGCGGCACGTTCTTCCCGATCGCGACGTGATGGATCAATGCCAGCGCAAGCACTGCGTCTGCCTTGGCGCGCGCTCGCAATCCACGTCGCTCTGATTGGCCCCAGCCTTGATCGGGCGCGGGATTGGTCACGTCGAGGAACAGCGGCGTGAATGCGAGCTTCTCCGATCGCGCGCGATCGAATGCGAGATCCAGCGCGCCTTGATCG
>CADECO010000477.1:0-4154 GCA_902825905.1 uncultured beta proteobacterium | reverse complement strand
TCTGGAACGGCAGATCGAGCCGTTCGGACGCCACGCGCATGGCGTTGAGCATGCCTTCGGCGAAGTTGCCGGGCGTGGACTGCGCTTTGGTCGCGGTGATGTTGCCGCGCTTGTCGAGCACGACGCAGTCGGTGAACGTGCCGCCGATGTCGACGCCTACCAGGTAAGGACCCACAGCTCCCCCTTGCCTTGCCGTTGAATGTTCGCGGAACTACGCTAGTTCGCGCGGCCTGCGCGAAACCGCCGCAGTATAGGAGCTGCCGGCGACGCGCCGGAAATAGCCTTGCGGCATCGGCGCCATGCCGGGAACGTTATGCGGGTCGCTCCGCCGTGGGCGCGAGCTGAGCCCGCTGCCAGGCGCCAACGTCGATCGCTTGCCGGGCAATCTCGCGCAGCATCGATCGCAACTCGTGTCCGGCACGAGAAAGCGCTCGATCCTTCGAGTACGCGATCTCCCAGGTGACGCTCAGCCCGGCCACCGGGGCCGCCGAGCAGCGTCCCGCCGCGAGCCCGGCGTGCGCTGCGCAATAGGGCAGCACGGTGAATCCATCGCCCGCCGCAACCACGTCGAGCATCACCGAGGTGGCATTGGCTTCGAGCACCGGCTCCAGCGGATGGCCGATTCGCGCCAGCGCTTCCTCCACCAGTGCGCGCAGCGCGTTGGGGCGCAGCGTTACCACCAGCGGCACTTCGGCCAGGCGTTCGATCGCGACTTCCTGGTGCGGATCGAGTCCGGCGGTACGTGGTCCGATGAGATACATCGCCTCGGTCAGCAGCGGCTCGTGCGCCAGCGCGGCCAGCGGTTCGGTCGCAGAAACGACCGCCACGTCGAGCCGGCCGGTGTGAACGAGTTCGTTGAGCACCGTGCTGATGCCTTCGTTGAGACGCAACAGCACGCCCGGATGGCGGGCACGAAACGCGCGCACCAACGGCAACGTGACCATCTCGCGCATCGACGGCGGCACCCCGAACGTGAGCTCGCCGCGCAGCTCGACCGCTTGAGCGGCAACCTCGTCGCGCACCTGGGCGAAATCGGCGACGAGTTTGGCTGCGCGGCTACGCAGCAGTTCGCCGCTTTCGGTCAGCTGCACGCCGCGATCGGTGCGATGAAACAGCTGCACGCCCAGCTCCTGTTCGAGCCCGCGCATGCTGCGCGACAGCGCCGGCTGCGCGACGTGCAGCACCGCTGCAGCGCGCGTGAAACTCTTGAGTTCGGCGATCTGGAGGAAGTAGTGGAGCTGACGGACGTTCATGGCGGCGCCGACGCGTGCCAGCCACACGTGGGGCACGATAGTCTGGTGCATGCTACTGCACTTCGTTACGCGTTCCCGTTACGCGTACCTCTTGGAACGGGACCGTCCACTCAGCAACACCACTCGGAGCTCATTCATCATGCAACGTTCGCATCGGCACCTGCTCGCGCTGCTCATTGCCCTGATTGCGCTGACAGTGGCGCACGTCGGCGTGCAGGCGCAAACCGCCCGCAGCGAGGAGTACGACCTGCGCATCGTCACGCTGGTCAAAGGGCTGTCGCATCCATGGGCGCTCGCGTTCCTGCCCGATGGCCGTCTGTTGGTCACCGAACGCGCCGGGCGCCTGCGGCTCGTATCAGCGGATTTCAAGATCGACCCTGCTCCGATCGACGGATTGCCGCGCGTCGTACAGCACGGGCAGGGCGGTTTGATGGACGTGGCATTGCATCCGCGTTACGCGGAGAACGGATGGGTCTATCTTTCCTACGCGGCGCCCGGCGATGGTGGCGTCGGCACCGAGGTGGCACGTGCGCGCCTCAAAGGCAATCGCCTGGAGGACGTGCAGATCGTATTTCGCATGCAGCCCAAGACCGGCGGCGGCCGGCACTTCGGCTCGCGTCTGGTGTTCGATCGAAGCGGTTTTCTGTTCATCACGCTGGGCGACCGCGGCGAGCAGGACCGTGCGCAGAACATGAACGAGCACCTGGGCAAGATCGTGCGGCTGCATGACGACGGTCGCGTCCCTGCCGACAATCCGTTCGTCAAGCAAGGCAACGCGCGGCCGGAAACGTTCTCGGTGGGCAATCGCAACGTCCAGGGTGCGGCGCTGCATCCCCAGACCGGCGAACTGTGGGCGCACGAGCATGGCCCGCAAGGCGGCGATGAGCTCAATGTGATCCGTGCCGGGCGAAACTATGGCTGGCCGGTGATCACCTACGGACGCAACTACGGCACCGGCACGAAGATCGGTGAAGGCACCGCGCGTCCGGGCATCGAGCATCCGCTGCACTACTGGATTCCGTCGATCGCACCTTCAGGGATGACGTTCTACACCGGCAACGCGTTCCCGAAGTGGCGCGGCGACCTGTTCGTCGGTGCGCTGGCCGGTCAGGTGCTGGCGCGGCTGAAGCTCGACGGCGAGAAGGTGGTGAAGGAGGAGCGGATGCTGCGCGGCGCACTCGGACGTATTCGCGATGTGCGTGTCGGACCGGACGGCTTCATCTACCTGTTGACCGACAGCAGCGACGGCGTGCTCGCGCGCATCGAACCGGGTTGAGCCTCTTGCGGGTTGAGCCTCTTGCGGGTTGAGCCTCTTGCGGGTTGGGCCTCTTGCGATGGGCGACGACGGGACGCATATTGACCCACCCTCATCCACCCCGTCCGGAAATGTCATGCCACGTTTGATCGCACTGGTGGTGTTTATCGTTGTGGTATGGGCGCTCTTCAATGCGCTGTTCAGTGGCGGCCGGGCTCGTCGCGGTACCTATCGGCCGCGCCAGTCGTGGGAGGATCTGTTCGGTCTGCGCCGCTCGAAGTCGGGCGATGCGGGGCTGGCGCACGTGGTCAAGCGCAGTGATCTGGCCGGCCTGCGCGACGCGTTTTCGAGCGCGCCGCTCGATCCTGCCAAGCCGCTGTATCGGTGCGCGGGCTGTCAGAGCTTCTTCCATCACGAGAGCGTGGAAGTGCTCGGCCGCGAGAATCATCATCGCTGCACGGTGTGCAACGGCACCGACATCGGGCCGGTCAATGTCGTCGACTGAGCGGGTCGCACCGGCATCCGCCGTGGCTGACGAACGCTACGCACGGCACGCGCTGATCGACTGGTTCTCGCAGGAGCAGGTTGCGCAAGCCAGGGTCGCGGTGATCGGTGCCGGCGCGGTCGGCAACGAGGTGGTGAAGAATCTCGCGCTGCTCGGTGCGGGCCGGATCGACGTGTTCGATTTCGATCGCATCGAAGCGCACAACCTGACCCGCAGCGTGTTCTTTCGCGATGGCGACGTCGGACGTTCGAAGGCTGAAGTCGTTGCCGAACGTGCGGCGCTGCTCGATCCGAACGTCTCGTTGCGCGCGATCGAGGGCGACTTCTGGGACACGCTGTCGCTGCATGCACTGCAGACCTACTCGTGCGCGGTTGCCTGCGTCGACAATTTCGAGGCGCGCATCCGGCTCAATCAGATGTGTCTGATCGCAGGCGTCGATCTGGTCAATGCGGGTCTGGACAGCCGCTACGCGTCGATCGAAGTGTTTCCATTTTCGAACGCACGCTGCGGGGCGTGCTTCGAATGTCACCTGCCGCAAAGCGCCTACCAGCGCATCGCCGAACGCTATTCGTGCGGCTGGCTCAAAAAGCGCGCGTTCGAGGCGCGCAAGATCCCGACCACCACGATCACCGCCAGCGCGGCCGGCGCCCTAGCAGCATCGCAGGCGTTGCGCCTGGGCCAGACTGCGCACTCCGATCGCACCGATGGCGCACGCCGTGTGCTGCTCGACACGATCGGCGGCACGAGCACCAGCGTGCGGCTCGCACCCGCCGAGCAATGCATCGGCTGCGCGTCGTTGGCCGCGCGACCGCAGCTCATTCGTGCGCGGCGCGCGCTCACGCGCACGCTCGACCTGGGGCTGGACGACGATGCGGATCTCACGCTCAGCGACCCGCTCATCACCAGCTATCGTTGCGCACGATGCGGCGAGTTGCCCGAGGCATCGCAGATGCTGTTGCAGCGGGCCAGCGGCTTTGACGATCGCGTCATGCAATGTCCACGGTGCCGACAGCGCGCGGTGCAGATCGAGATTCGCGACCAGTTTCTCCTGCGCGAGCTGGAGCGCGACTTCGCCGGACAATCGCTGCCAGCCAAATTCGTGCTCGCGCGTTTCAGGCAGTCCACACTGTGTATCGAACTG
>CADECO010000476.1:1556-4156 GCA_902825905.1 uncultured beta proteobacterium | reverse complement strand
GGGCAGCGTTTCCAGGCGCGTGTGCATCGAGCCCATGACGATGCGGTTCTTGAGGGTGAATGCACCGACTTTGAGCGGTGTGAACAGATGCGGGAAGTGCGTGGTCATGATTCGAGGCGAGAGTGAATCAGGCGGGCTGCGTCTTGAACGCGCGTTCCCCGGGAAATGCGAGCGCGGCACCCACCAGCCCGAGTGCGAGCACGCCGAGCACGACGTAGAGCGGCTGCAGATCGCCATAGCGCGCGTGCACCCAGGCGATCAGCGGCACCGCCAGCGTGCTCGCGCTGAACGACACGACGTAGCGCACCGCATAGGCGCGCGCGCGCCACTCGTCGGCGGTGTAGCGGGCGATCATCGCGTCGTTGATCGGGATCTGTCCGAACACGAAGAACATCATCGCCACCGCGACGATCAGCATGATCACGTCCTGCGAAACGCCGGCCAGCAACAGCAGCGGGATCTGCAGTGCGGTTACCGCCACGAACACGTTCTTGATGTGCTGGCTGTCGATCAGCCGCCCCACCAGCAACTGCGCCATCGCCGCGATCATGTAGACAATGCACACCAGTACGCCGATGCCCAGCGTGGTGTTGGTCAGCGCGTTCAGGCGCTCGTCGAACAGCTTGGGCATCGACACGGTGGTCGCGTTGAAGATGAGCCCGCCGATCGACGTGGTGATCGCGATGATCACGAAGATGCGCGCGAGCATCGCGACCGGCAGCTTCGGCCCCGGGCCCTTCGCGGCGGTCTTGCCGACCGTCACGTGCTTGCCCGCGAAGTAGAACGCGATGCCCACCCCGATGCTCAGGATGCCCGGCACGATGAATGCGGTGCGCCAGCCGAACCACTGCGCCAGCGCGCCGGCGATGAGCGCGGCGAACGCCACGCCGAAGTTGCCCCACACGCCGTTCACGCCGAGCGTGCGACCGAGGCGCTTGGTTTCATTGGCCACGAGCATCGCGATGCCGACCGGGTGATAGATCGCCGCGAACAGGCCGATGAGCGTCAGGCACGCCGCGATCTGCCACGGCGACTGCGCGAAGCCGGTGAGGATGCTCGCCGCGCCGATGCCGATGAAGAACACCACCATCATGCCGAAACGGCTCCAGTGATCGGCCAGCCAGCCGGCGGGAATCGAGCCCGCACCGAACGCGATGAACGCGCCCATCGAAAGCGGCAGCAGCTCGCTATAGGGCCGATTCCATTCCTGCGACAGCGCCAGCACCACCGTCGGGAAGATCAACATGAACAGGTGATCGAGCAGATGGCCCGCGTTGAGGTAGAACACCAGCTGATTGCGTTGCGGGTCCACTGGTCGTCTCCGTTGGTGCTCGCACGCGGTCTCGCGCGCATGCATGCGGGCGATTCTACGCTTGGGAATGTACGCAGGATCGCGCATGGGACTGTGCGTGGCAGCGCGCTTGAGATCGCGCGCGCGATTCCTCGTATCCTGCGCGCCTGCCCGCGCAGTGCCCGTCCTCTGCCTGTCCTCCGCCTGACGTCCCCTTTGCCGCCTTGACCTCCATCGTCGCGTTCTATTTTTCCGGGTTCGCGTGGAATTTCGGACTCGGCATGACCTACGTGCTCGTGCCGCTCTACGCGCGCAGTCTCGGCTTCTCGGGCGTGGCGATCGGCACGCTGGTGAGCCTGCCGGTGGTGGCGCAGATCGGGCTATCGCTGGTGGCCGGCGCCTATACCGATCGATTGGGTGGGCTGCGACTCGCGGTGGGCTCGTGCTTGTGCATGCTCGCGGGCGGTATCGTTTTCGCGTTGTCGGGCAGCATGGCCGGACTGATGATCGCGCAGTCGGTGTTCATGGTCAGCCGCGCGTTCTACTGGCCCTCCACCTGGGCGATGGCCGCCGACCTGCCCGGCGACCAGAGCAAGCACTTCGGGCGCGTCAATGCGCTCGCGAGCATCGGCCAGATCGCGGGCACGGTGATCGCCGGCGTCATCGTCGAGTGGGCGGGCTTCCGGCTCGGGTTCTGGGTGTTCACGGCGATGGGCGCGGCGAGCGCGCTCTCGCTGCTCGCGTTCAAGACCCCAGCGGCCGACCCGCGGCCGCACGCGCCTCTGCTTGCGAATTACGTTGCGCTGATGAAGCGTCCGCTCATGTACTACGGCATCCTGTGCGCCTATATCTCGGCGCTGCCGTTCTCGCTGTCGTCGTCGTTCTATCCGATCCTGCTGGTCGAGCTGGGTTATGCGGGCGATGAAACCGGAACGCTGCTCGCGTTGCGAGGGGTCGGCGCGGCGGCGGCAGGCGTGGTGGTCGGTTACTTCGTCAAGCGAACCGATGAAGTACGTTGGCCGCTGATGGCGGCGCTCATCGTGGGCTTGTCGATACTGCTGGCCGCGGTGTTCACGCAGCCGGTACCGATCGCGGTGTTCCTGTTGTGCGTGGGGCTCGGATCGAGCGTGATGACCATCTACTTTCAGCTGCTCATGACCGAATCGTCATCACCGACCGAACGCGGCTCGGCGATGGCGCTCGGCGGACTGGGCTGGGGCCTCTCGCATTTCTCCACGCCGCTGCTGATGGGGTGGATGAACGACGCGATCGGCATCGTCGCCGCGTTTCGCGTGATGGGCGCGATCGC
>CADECO010000476.1:0-1456 GCA_902825905.1 uncultured beta proteobacterium | reverse complement strand
AGGCGCGTGCGCAGCAGCGCGAGCTTGGCGAGTGCCTTGGATCGCGCATCGACGTCGGTGATCGTGGGCAGTGCCGCTTCCAGTTCGGCAAGCTCGCGTCGCTCGATGACTTCGGGCGGGACGAACCCGGCGTTCTTCAGAATGCGGTAGATCGCGCGCACGTCTTCGGGCACGAGCGGATCGCCTTCCAGGTCGAGGGGCTTTCCGGCACCCGGAAGGTTGTCGAGATCGCCGCGACGAATGGCTTCGGCGATCCGTTCTTCGGCGATTGCATCGAATGCGGACAGGCGAACTGGCGAGCGCATGCTGACGGTGGCTGAAAGCGACGAGGCGCGTGACTGGGACGCGATTCCCACGCGATTGCGACGGACAGATGCCGGGAGTATAAGAGCACGACCCCCGATTCAATCGTGATGAGGAGCACTGGTCATGCTCGGTCGATCGATCTCGCTCGCGGCGCGCGCCGCGTTGGTTTCGCGTGCCGCGTTGTTTGCTCGCGCCGTGTTGGCCATGCGCGCCGCCTGCGCGACACTCGTGGTCCTGGCGGGTTCGGTGTGGTGTGCACCGCCCGCGTTCGCCCAGGACATCAAGCGCGCAGAAGGCGGTGCAAGCGCCGAGCAGCTCGTATCGGCGATCGTGCAGGTGCGCGTCAAGGCGCTGCCGAACGCGCGCTCCAATTCGACACTCGGGCCCACGCGCGAGGGCTCGGGCATCGTGATCGACGACAAGGGGCACGTGCTCACGATCGGCTACCTGGTGATCGAGTCCGACGCGATCGAGCTCGTGACCAGTGCCAACAAGACCGTGCCGGCCACACTTGCCGGCTACGATCACGCTACCGGTTTCGGTTTGCTGCGTGCAACTGCGTCGCTGGAAGCCAAGCCGATCGATCTGGGTGATTCCGGTGCGCTGACCGAGAAAGAGCCGGTGATCGTGCTGCCTCACGGCGGACGCGACGCGGCGAGCTTCGGACGCGTTACCGCCAAGCGCCCGTTCGCGGGCAGCTGGGAATATCTGCTCGATCAGGCGATCTTCGTATCGCCGCCGACCATGGCCTGGGCCGGCGCCGCGCTTATCAACCGCGATCTGCGTCTGGTCGGCGTCGGGTCGCTGCTGGTTCGCGACGCGGGTGGCGAGCCGGGCAACATGTTCGTGCCGGTCGATGTGCTCAAGCCGATCCTGGCCGACCTCATCAAGCAAGGCAAGCGCAGCGGGCCGACCCGTCCGTGGCTGGGGCTGGCAACCGAGGAGTTGCAAGGTCGGCTGCTGGTGACGCGAGTGAGTCCGGAAAGCCCGGCCGACAAGGCTGGGCTGAAGCCGGGCGACATCGTGCTCGGCGTCGGCAGCGATACGGTCAAGTCGCACTCGGAGATGTACCGCAAAATTTGGTCGATCGGGCCGGCGGGCGTCGAGGTGCCGTTCAAGGTACTGCAGGGGGCCGAGCTGAAAGACCTGA
>CADECO010000475.1:0-4158 GCA_902825905.1 uncultured beta proteobacterium | reverse complement strand
GGCAGCGATCCGGTGAATGGGATCGTGGTCGAGGTGCCGGTCAGATCTGCCGTGGTCGCGCTCGCCGGTCGGGTGAGCGTCGTCGTGCTGCTGGGCGTGGGTGGCGCCTCTGAGGTGATGCGTGGCGGTTGCGTGCGATCAGTCGTGACGATCGCGCTCGATCCGGCGCTTACTTCGATCGTGCCCAGCGTGTTGCTCAGCACCCACACCCCGCTGGTTCCGAACAGACGCGTCGCGCCTTGGTTGTCCACGCTGATCACGCCGCCGGTGCCGCGCAGTCCGATGGTGGCGGTGGGTGTGGAGATTTGAAAACGCGCGCGATGGATGCGGCCGATGAGACCGCTCACCATGCGGATGGTGCCCTTCACCAGCGAGTAGAAGCCTGCTTCGTTGCCGTCAGTCGCACCGTCGAAGCGATAGTCGACGATATGGAATTCGGTGTCGGGCAGCAGCGAGACGAACGCGCCGTCGGCGAAACGCAGTTGCACGCGACCTTGATTGGTGAGAATCCGCTCGCCGCTATAGAGCAGGTTGCCCTTCTCGATCATGCGCGAGGTGCTGTCGGCGCCCTGCACGATCACAGTGCCGACGACGAATTCGACGATGGCGGCGGGCGGTTGGGACCCCGAGGGGGCGGTGTTCGCGTGGACCTGCGCGACGAGCAGGGCCAAGCTCGCGACCAACCAGCGCAGAACGTGTCCGAACCCACGCGCGCGGGCAGACAGACGCAAAGACATGACGGCATTGACCTCGACGACTGGAGGCTTTAAAGGCTACGCCGCCTGAGACAATGTTGCAATAATCGTTTTGGACGGTTCAGCCGGCGGGCGGCCTGAGCAGCCTAATCGCTTGAACGCAGCCCGCTCTCAGAAATCGCGACGAACCGCGACCGAGCCGACCGTCCGCTTGTACGCGTTCAAACCGATGTTCGAGCGATTCTCGGTGTGGGTGAGCTGCGGAGTCACCGACCAGCCCGGTGCGATCGTGTAGGTCACGCCCAGGCGCCAGTCCGTCTGGTTGTCGCGCCGCTCAGTGCCGAACAGCGGATCGGCACCGTTGTAGCGCCGCTGCTCGTGGCTGCCACCGAAGAACAGTGTCGTGGAGGGGAGCAACGCGAACTGGCCGCCCAGCCGCAAGCCGAGCGGCTTGTGGCCCAGATGCGGGAATCGGCCTTCGCGCGCGATTTCATTGCCGCCGTATACGCTGCCGAACAGCACCATGTTGCGCAGCGCCGGAAAGGCATGGGCATACGCCGCGCCGAAGATGTGCCGGTCGGCATCGCGAACCGGCTGGCCCGGATACGACAGGCGCGCCTGCTGAGCGAAGGCGGTGACCTGATTGATCTCGCTCAGGTTGATCTGCCACTGCGCCAGTGCGCCTACCGAATCGCGAAAGCGGTCGTCGTCGAGACGGAAGGTCTGCGACTGGCCGGCCAGCGAGAACGCGTGCTGGCCCAGCACGTAGCGCGTGCCGAGCGAGGCATCGATGGTGGAGGTGTCGAACTGATCGGCGCGACGGTTGGTCCGCTGCGATCCGGAGGCCGCACCGATCACCGACCAGGCCTGGGTGAGCTCGTGCGAGAGCGTCACGCCGCCGCCGACGGCGAAGTACTTGTCCTTGCGACGCACCGACGAGGAGTTCAGCGTCACGTCGAGCACCGCACCGCTCGCCAGAGGAATCGCGACCTGGGTGAGGGACGTGGCGCTGTTGACGTTCGTGTCGTAGCCGATGCTTGCCTCGAGGTAACCCGCCAATCGCGTGCGGGCCGGCTCGAGGGCCGACAGATACTTGTCGATGGTCGTGCGGGCTTCGGCGGGCACCGAGGTCTGCTCGCGAACGGTGCGGAATTCGCGTTGGGCATTGCCGCGCTCGCCTAGCGCAAAGTACGCCCGCGCGATCTCGGCGCGCGCAACATGGAAGTCCGGTTGCATTGCGAGTACGCGTTCGAGCGCGAACACGGCACGTTGCGGATCGCCGGCGTCGATCGCGGCCACGCCCAGCAGATAGTCGAAATCGACTTCGCCCGCCCGTTTGGACTCATGGGGGCTGAGCAACTCGAGGGCGCCCTTGGCGTCCTTGGCGCCGAGCAGGCGGCGGGCATCGTCCAGCAACTGGTCGGACCAGGCAGGACCGGTCATTGCTGCTGCGAGCAGTCCGGCGAGAATCGGCCGGACCAGGCGCAGACGACGTGAGCAGGGCAGGGGCATGAGCGTCTTCTATCTAAATCAGTCACTTATTGTTTTTCCCGTGACTGAGACGGAAGACTAATTGAAGATTCTGTAACTCCGCTAGTGCTATTTCCCCGGCCCGCCCGACCTACCTTGGGGCGCCGTGACCTCCTCCACGGCTCGCGCCGCGCGCGACTACGAGGCGAAGAAATCCTTCACTCGGTCCATCCAGGTCTTGGCGCGGGGGTTGTGGCGCTCGGCGTGATTGCGCGTGATGGCGTCGAACTCGCGCAGCAGGTCGCGCTGTTTTTCGTTGAGATTGATCGGCGTCTCCAGCACCACGTGGCACAGCAGATCGCCCGGATGGGCCGAACGCAACCCCTTGATGCCCTTGCCGCGCAACCGGAAGGTGCGGCCGGTCTGAGTCTCGGAGGGGATCTTGATCTTCGCCGAACCATCGAGGGTCGGAATCTCGATCTCACCGCCGAGTGCTGCGGTCGCGAAGCTCACCGGCATCTCGCAGTGCAGATCGTCGCGATCACGCTGGAACACCGGGTGCTCCTTGATCGAAATCTGCACGTAGAGATCGCCGGTCGGTCCGCCGTTCACGCCGGCCTCGCCACCACCGGAGTGACGGATGCGATCGCCGTCGTCGATGCCGGCGGGGATCTTCACCGAGAGGGTCTTCTGCGACTTCACGCGCCCGGCTCCGTGGCAGGTGCCGCACGGATCGGTGATCACCTTGCCCGCACCACGACAGTTCGGACAGGTCTGCTGCAGCGAGAAGAAACCCTGTGATACGCGCACTTGGCCCGCGCCGTTGCAGGTCGAGCATGTCTTGGCTTGCGTGCCGGGCTTGGCGCCGCTGCCATGGCAGGTTCCGCACTCTTCGGCAGTCGGGATTCGAATCTTGGTTTCGGTGCCGCGCGCGGCTTCCTCGAGGGTGATCTCGAGGTTGTAGCGCAGGTCGGCCCCGCGAAATACGTTCGAGCGACCGCCGCGCTGCGCGCCGAAGATCTCCCCGAAGATGTCGCCGAACGCTTCGGCGAAGCCGCCGCTGAATCCTGGCCCGCCCGCGGCGGCCTGCGGATCGACACCGGCGTGACCGAAGCGATCGTAGGCCGCGCGCTTGTTCTCGTCGGAGAGGATTTCGTAGGCTTCCTTGCCTTCCTTGAATTTCTCTTCGGAGGCCTTGTCGTCCGGATTGCGGTCCGGGTGGAACTTCATCGCGAGCTTGCGATAGGCCTTCTTGATCGCGTCGTCGTCCGCGTCGCGATTGAGCCCCAGCACTTCGTAGTAGTCGCGTTTAGTCGCCATCTTCGGTCAGGATCCCACTCACGCAAACGGCCGAGTTGAGCGTCGCTGTTTCATCCCGACGCTCGAACTCGGCCAGTTAGGACGTCATGCGCGACGCCCATCCTCAGCCCATCAGCACGGCCTCACCCGCGCATGACGTTCTAACCCTTCTTGTCTTTGACTTCCGTGAACTCAGCATCCACGACATTGGCATCGTCGGCCTTCTTGCCCGCGCTGCGCGCGCCCGCCTCGGCCTGCTCGGCTCCCGGCTGTTGCGCCTGCTGCGCCTGCGCATCGGCATACATCTTCTCGCCCAGTTTCTGCGAAGCCTGTGCGAGCGCCTGCGACTTGGCCTCGATCGTTGCTTTGTCGTCGGACTTCACCGCCTCTTCGGCTTCCTTCAACGCCGCCTCGATGTTCGACTTCTCGCCCGCATCGATCTTGTCGCCGTGTTCGGTGAGCGACTTCTTCACCGAATGCACCAGTGCGTCGAGCTGATTGCGCGCGGTGACCAGTTCGAGCAGTTTCTTGTCTTCGGCGGCATTGGCCTCGGCGTCTTTCACCATGCGTTGGATCTCGTCCTCGGACAAGCCCGAGTTGGCCTTGATGGTGATCTTGTTTTCCTTGTTGGTCGCCTTGTCCTTGGCCGACACGTGCAGGATGCCGTTGGCGTCGATGTCGAACGTGACCTCGA
>CADECO010000474.1:0-4171 GCA_902825905.1 uncultured beta proteobacterium | reverse complement strand
CGATTTCTGAAAGAAGCTGGAGTGCTCTAACAGCCTTCGATCGCGCTGAGCCGCACGTGCGCCAGCGGGTTGCCACCCGCCGGAACCCCGCCTATTGAATCGCCTTGCCGCGAAACCAGTGCTCGAGCGGCTCAGGATTCGAGCGCCACCAGGTGGGCTTGCGATAGAACACCATCGTTCCCTCGATCTGGTCGCCCTTCACCACGCCCTTCCACACGTTGCGGCCGTACTCTTCGCTTCGCGTCTCGACCTCGAAGGTGACCGCATCGCCGGCAACCGTAGCCCGGTAGGCGCCCCGGTCGTAACCGTACTGGTCGCAATCGGAGGAGTGGAACTTGCCGCCTGCGAACGACAGGATGTCCTGCTTCACATGCGCCGGCTTGCCGGTAAGGCCAGCCTCGGTATCGAATCTGCGGCCTTCAAGGGGAACCTGTGCAACGGCGATCGACGTGACGAGCGCCAAACCGAGCGCCGCGCACACCCGTGAGATGCGATCTGACATGCGGTGCATGGGCATACTCCTTCCCTCTAGGCACACAGTCCGGGATTAGTGACTCGCCTTGACCCGCCGCCCGGACAACGGACTGACGAAAAGTCCCCCGCGCAAGACTACTCGCACCGGTGCCTCGCGACCACGTGCGGCGCAGCAAGACGCAACCACGATTGCGGGCGGCAATTCGGTATTTGTATAGAACAGACCGATGCTGCAATCGGCGCAAAAAGGCGCATCGCGTGGGCAAGCACGTCACCGTGTGGCGTCGTAGCGCACGGCGCCGCAATGGCGGCCGCCTGTAATGAGACTATATAAAATACCAGTCTCATGCAACGCGTCCCACCGTGGCCTGTGCACTTTCGCGTTCGACTCATGCGCCGACAGGGCAAACGTATCGCCTGGCAGCAAATCCGCAACAGCCCGGGTCATGTCGGTGATCTGCGCACGCACCTGATGGATGGTCGCGATGAGCGCGTGCTCGTCGCATCGGTCTTCGACCAGCACTCGCCGGTGCGTGGCAGCACGGTTGAATTGTTCCAGCCGGTGCTCGTGGGCATGGCCACCAACGCGTTCACGCTGCGCGGCATCGAGCGCGGCGGATACGTGCAAGAGTGGTACGTCGAGAGCTTATGAGGCGAACGAAGACGCCTCGCCTGACACGCACGCAAGGACCATAGCCTGATCGATGGTCCTCGTCGGTTCCTTGACCGTTGCGAAGTTCTTGGTGCGCAGCGGAAGGCAAGCATCCCGCAAACCCGACCTCCAGAGAGCGCGAACCCATCACGCTGCGCACAATCGAGTGTGCGCGCGGGTAGCGGCCATCGCCGTCACCAAGCATCAAAGGACTTGGGATTTCTGCACGAGTTCACACGGATTAACGACGCGTGGGTGATCAGACCACACGCTCAACGCGCCAGATGCAATTCAAGCGCAGGGCCGCGGACACCACACACGATGTTGTTGGCTCGTGAGCCTGCCATCCCGAACGGCCCGGGTTCACCGCTTCTTTTGACTCGTACTCGAATCGGCCGACTTACTGTCATTCTTGTCGGCAGGCTTTTGATCGCCGAGCACCGTCTTGAGCGGACACATCGCGAAGGCTGGGCACTTCTTGCAGCCCACGGCTACTGCTATGGGACACAGCGTCATCGGAGGCTCCTTGGTTGACAGGAGCAGTGATGCTACGCCCCTGGAATCACAGCGCGGCCTCGGTAGTGAGCTCGACGGATTGGGCGGCACCTGATGTATTGCCCTACCTCGTCGGCAGGTCAACGACTCTGAGCGCTACTGTAGCTACCGCGCTCAGTACCTCTTGCTCATCCGAGAGCGACACAACGTCCACAGCGCGTCCACAGCGGCTGGATCATTCAGTAAGTCTCTTATTGCTGGGCGAACCTCAGCACCAGGCTCGCGGCGCGAAGCGCCTTGCCACCCTCGAGCGCCTTCAGCACCTCCGTGCGCGTGAGGCCGGGGGCGAGCTCGCCCGGCTCGAGCGAGCTGGCGATGAAGGTCAGGATGTAGTGCTGTGGCGCGTTGCCCTTTGGCGGGCAGGGCCCAAGCCAGTGCGTTCCGAGCGTGTTCTTGCCGGCGACGAAGCGGCCGGCGGCCGGCGCTACGGCGAGCTCGCCTTCGGCAAACGACGACACGCTCGCCGGGATGCCGTAGATCACCGCGTGGGACACACCGATGCCATTGCGACCCGCCTGGTCGTCCCAGATGAGCACGAAGCTCTTCGTATTTGCCGGGGTGTTGACCCATTGCAGCGCCGGCGAGACGTTCTTGCCGGTGCAGTTGGGATTCTTGGCGAAATTGCCCGCGTTTTGCGGCGCGAGCATGGCGTTGTCGGCGAACTGCGGCGAGGTGATACGGAACGCGTTGGGCGGCACTGCCGGTTCCATGCCAGCACAACCGGCGATCACGAGGGAAGCGAGAAGAAGAACGGTTCTGTTCATAGTGCGAGGGTCCTTTCCGCGTTCTCGTGGAAGATCAGCTTCATGACGGAGTCACTGTAGCCGAGTTCGCGCTACTCAGTGCGGGATGCGCGTTTGCTCCTCTTCGCACTCTAACGGTGCCCCGTTTCCGCAACAGGCGGTGCGCATTCATCCTGCCCGTCATCGGCCACGCGCAGCAGCTGCGCGACGCTTGTTCGTAGCGCACTAGGGCTGACTGGTTTTTCGAGAACGATTCCGGGCGGCGGACACCGCAATTCCAGTTCAATCTGTCCGGTAATGACCACGGCGGGAACGGCCCTGCCTGCGCGCGCACGAATTGCCGCAAGTGCGTCGTGACCCGTTCGCTCACCGCCGAGGTTGTAGTCGACGATGATCAGGTCCGGAACCCGTGATTCATGCTCGACGCACTGCACCGCCTCCAGGAACGTGCGCGCGGTGTGCACCGAACAGTCCCATCGCGCGAATAGCTGTCCCAGGCTGGCGCGGATCGCAGGGTCGTCATCGAGGATGAGGATCGTGCTTCCGGCGAAGTCCGGCGCCACGCACGTGGCGGCGATCACCGCTGAGCGGATGCCTTGGGGTTGCGCCTGGTCCAGGGTGATCGCAAAGCACGAGCCATGATCGGGTCGGGACCACGCATCGACGTGGTGGCCGAGCAGATCGGCGAACTGACGCACGATGGTCAGACCGAGGCCCAGCCCGTGCGGGCGATCGTGCAACCGCGTGTAGGCGGCAAATGCGGCGTCGATATCGCCCGGATCGATGCCGATGCCGGTGTCGAGCACCAGGAGGCGAACCATCCCGCGCGATCTTCGGACGCCGATCACGATCTTGCCCTGGTCGGTGTAGCGGATCGCATTGGTAAGCAGATTGATGACGATTCGCTCCAGCAACGCCGGGTCGGAGCGCACCCACACCGAGGTGGACCGCACCCGAAGCTGCAAACCGCGCA
This sequence comes from uncultured beta proteobacterium, assembly GCA_902825905.1. Taxonomy (GTDB): domain Bacteria; phylum Pseudomonadota; class Gammaproteobacteria; order Burkholderiales; family SG8-39; genus CADEDU01. Next base: position 774 of record CADECO010000474.1, on the reverse strand, counting down.
GCCGGGCGGCATGCTTGACGGCGAGCACTGCCCGATCGATGACTTCCTGCAGCGGCACGGTTTCGAACTGCGGGTGCAGCACCGCATCGTCGAGCTTGCAGATGTCGCTCAGGCCATCGAGTGAGTGCTCCAGTGATTGCAGCAACACCTGCATGTTTGCCGCGAGCACATGCGCATCGTGGCGGTTGGGCGCCTCCTCCAGCAGCATCGAGTAGGTGCCCAGTGCTTGCAATGGCTGACGCAGGTCGTGGGAAGCAGCGGCCACGAAGCGGGTCTTGGCTTTGTTGGCGCGGTCGGCGACCTGCTGTGCTTCGCGCAGCGCAAGCGCCTGTTGTTCCAGGTCGAGCTGTTGCGCGATCACCGCGTGGTAAGTGCGATGCAACCCGCGGCCGAAGCGAATGCAGCTTGCGCTCATCCACACGGCCAACGCCGCGAACCAGGCCGATTGCCCGCTGCCGTGCGCCAGCGCCGCGATCGGCAAGGGCAGCAGCAGCACGATCGAATAGAGATAGAGCTGGAACCGCGACAACGCAATGTAGGTGAGCCCGGCGCCGGCCATGGCGAACGTCACCAGGAACAGCACCGCGGCGACATACGGCTGGTCGAGGTCGAGCACCGCGAACACAAACGCCACGTGGATCACTGCGGTCATGATGGTGGTGGTCAACAGACCGATCCACCAGCGTCGCGCACCGCGATCCTCGCGCGGCGCGCGCGCACGCAGCACCGCCAGCCCGCGACGCGCGACCTGATTGAGTAGTTGCGCACCAGCCC
>CADECO010000473.1:0-4193 GCA_902825905.1 uncultured beta proteobacterium | reverse complement strand
CGACCCACCGGATGGTACTCAATGCCGGCGCGGGCCAGATCGACCGGATCGTAGAGATTGCGGCCATCGAACACCACGCGCGCCTTGAGCATCTCGCGCAGACGGTCGAAATCGGGGCTCCGAAACTCCTTCCACTCGGTGACGATCACCAGCGCATCGGCGTCGCGCAGCGCGTCGACAGCGCCGCTTGCGTACTGGATCCTTGCATCGTCGCCGAACGCACGCTTGGCCTCGTCGATGGCTACCGGATCGTAGGCACAGATGGTCGCCCCGCGCTCGAGCAGATCGGCCACCAGCACGCGGCTCGGCGCCTCGCGCATGTCATCGGTGTTGGGTTTAAAAGCCAGCCCCCACAGCGCGAATCGCTTGCCGGTGAGACGCTCGCCGAAGCGGCGCACGATCTTGCGCGTCAGCACCTGTTTCTGCTGATCGTTGACGCGATCGACCGCCGAAAGAATCTCCAGACCCATGCCCGAATGCTGGCCGGTGTGCATCAGCGCCTTCACATCCTTGGGGAAGCACGAGCCGCCGTAACCGATGCCCGGGTACAGGAAATCGAAACCGATGCGCGGATCGGAGCCGATGCCGCGGCGCACGTGCTCGATGTCGGCCCCCAGCCGCTCGGCCAGATTCGCCAGCTCGTTCATGAACGAAATGCGCGTGGCGAGCATCGCGTTGGCCGCGTACTTGGTGAGTTCGGCCGAGCGCACATCCATCTCGAAGATCTTGTCGTGGTTGCGCTGGAACGGCGCGTAGAGCGAACGCATGATGCGGAACGCCTCTGCGTCGTCGGCGCCGACGACGATGCGATCGGGTCGCATGAAATCGTCGATCGCAGCCCCTTCCTTGAGGAACTCGGGGTTGGAGACCACCGAGTACTTCACATCGAGCTTGCGCTGGCGCAATTCGTCGCCGATCGCCGCGCGCACCGCGTCGGCGGTACCGACCGGCACGGTGGATTTGTCGACCACGAGCCGGTACGAGGTCATGTGACGGCCGATCGCGCGGGCGGCATTGACCACGTGACGCAGATCGGCAGAGCCGTCTTCCTCCGGTGGCGTGCCCACCGCGATGAACTGCACCAGTCCATGCTCGACACCTTTGGCCACGTCGGTGGTGAAGTGCAGGCGCCCCGCGGCACGATTGCGCTTGACCATCTGCTCCAGCCCCGGCTCGTGGATCGGGATGCCGCCGTCGTTGAGGATGCGCACCTTGCGCTCGTCCACATCGAGACACACCACGTCGTTGCCGACCTCCGCGAAGCAGGCCCCGGTCACCAAGCCGACGTAACCACTGCCGATCATCGTTATGCGCACGTATCGCTCTCCATCACGTTAGCCGGGCGTTTCCAGCCCACACCACCCGCCTACTGCCCGAGCTCGAATTCTTCGGTCCGCCGCGGCGGATATGTCTCCCAGCCGTTGCAGGCCGGGCATTGCCAGTAGAACTGCCGCGCCTTGAAACCACAGTTCTCGCAGCGATAGCGGGACAGGCGTCGGGTATGACCGTGGACCAACCCCTTCACCATCTCCAGTTCCTGGCGGCGATCGGGCGTGGCGTTGATCAGCTGGGCTTCGAGCAGTCGGTCGAGCCCCAGCAGGGTGGGATTGCGCCGCAACTCGTCGCGCACCAGGCGGTATGCCTCGTCGGCACCCTGCGCATCGAGGGTGGATTGGAACACCACGTCGAGCAGATCAAGCGATGGCGCGTTGGCCAGCGCGTTCTTGAGCACCGCCAGCCCTTCGCTGTTGCGCCCGGTCGTTCGATAGCTGGCGAGCATGCGCTGCGCCACGAGTGCCACGTAGGCCGGATTCTGTTGCTCGATGCGGCGCCAGTATTCGATCGCGCGCGCATGATCGTCCTCGCGCGCGGCCAGGTCACCGAGCATCAGATTTGCACGCACACAGTGCCGATTCGCACCGAGCGCTTCTTCCAGCGAACGGCGGGCCGCCTGCATGTCGGATCCGGCGATCTCCGCGGCAGCGATCTCGCACCAGTAGTTCGCGATCTCCTTGTTCCAGGGCTGACCGGAATCCTTGCCCAGCTCGAGCGCGACTTCCACCGCCTTGCGCCATTCCTTCTCCAGCTGGAAGATCTCGAGCAGGCTCTTGAGCGCGCGGGCGCGGTAAGGACCGTCCCTGAGTTTGCTGAAAGCCTCCTCGGCCCGATCGAGCAGCCCGGCCTTGAGGTAATCCTCGGCCAGCTCGGCCATCGCGTGCACGCGCTGATCGTCTGCGAGATCGGAGCGTTCGAGCAGATTGCGGTGCATGCGGATCGCCCGATCGGTTTCGCCACGCCGCCGGAACAGGCTGCCGAGCGCGAAGTGCAGCTCGACGGTCTCGGGATCCACCTTCACCACTTCGATGAACGCCTCGATCGCCTTATCGGGCTGCTCGTTCAGCAGGAAGTTGAGCCCCTTGAAATACGAACGCGGCAGCGCCCGCGATTCCGAGACCAGATGCTTCAAGTCGATGCGCGCGGCCAGCCAGCCCAACCCGAAGAACACCGGGAAGCCGATCAGCCACCAGAACTCGAAGTCCATGGAATCGAATCGGAGGGAGAGGTTGAGCGCCTGAACGCCATCGCGGTCGGGGAAGACCCCGGGAGCATGTCGGCGGGGCTATGAGTGACCCAGGTGTGCGTCGCCCAGCGTTCGCGGCGGCGCGCTTTCTTCGCCCAGGGCGCTGGCGCGGCGCGCGCCCTCACCCAGACGCACGCGCATCTCGCGCTTGAGCGTGAGAACCTCGCGCCGCTGCGCAACCAGCCGCTCCAGGCCCGCGATCAAACCGAGCAGCGCCCCGAATGCCAGCACCAGGAACAGCACGAGCGCGAGCGGCGCGGTCCACGATTGTCCGAAATAGAAGTGCAGCGTCACCGGCTCGGTGTTCTTCATGGCCAGCAGCAGCAACACGAGGAACACCAGTCCGCGCAGCAACCAGGTGAGGATTTTCAGGATGGTTGGCATATCGGGCCTCCATGGATCGGGCCTCTACAAAAGCAAAACGGCGGCCTTGCCTGCCGCCGCTCTGCCCGATGCGATCGATCCTGCGCGCCAGTGTGCTCGCGCGTGACCGACTCTCAGCTGACCTGGTCTTCTTCCTTGCCGTCGACGCGTTCGCGCAATTCCTTGCCGGCCTTGAAGTGGGGCACGAACTTCTCGGGCACGTGCACCCGTTCGCCCGACTTCGGGTTGCGCCCGACACGCGCGGGGCGATGATTCAGTCCGAAGCTGCCGAACCCGCGGATCTCGATGCGCTGGCCCCGCACCAGGCTCGCGGTCATGGCATCGAGGATCATCTTCACCGCGAACTCGGCGTCCTTGGCCACGAGCTGGGGGTAGCGCGCCGCGAGCTTGGCGATCAGCTCGGACTTCGTCATCCCCCCGGAGCCGTCGTGCCCGTCGAGGTCCTCCGCGGCCGTATTGGTCATTGCTGGCTACCGCGGTCGAGCCGCGCCTTGAGCAGCGCGCCCAGGCTGGTACTGCCGCTGGCCGCCGCGCTTTCGCTCTGGAGCTTGGCCATCGCCTCGTTCTCCTCGGCGGCATCGCGCGCCTTGATCGACAGGTTGATCGTGCGGTTCTTGCGATCGACGTTGATGATCATCACGTTCAACTGATCGCCTTCCTTCAGGTGCGTGCGGGCGTCTTCGACGCGGTCGCGCGCAACCTCGGAGGCCCGCAAGTAGCCTTCGACCTCGCCATCGAGCGTGACCACGGCGCCCTTGGCATCGACCGTCTTGACCGTGCCGGTCACCACCGAGCCCTTGTCGTGGGTGGCGACGTAGTTGTTGAACGGATCGCCCTCGAGCTGCTTGATGCCAAGGGAGATTCGCTCACGCTCGACGTCGATCGACAGCACCACCGCCTCGACTTCGTCGCCCTTCTTGTAGTTGCGCACCGCCTCTTCGCCGGGCAACGACCACGACAGGTCGGACAGATGCACCAGGCCGTCGATGCTGCCGGTCAGGCCCACGAAGATGCCGAAGTCGGTGATCGACTTGATCTGGCCGCGCACCTTCTCGCCCTTCTTCTGGTTCATCGAGAACTCTTCCCACGGATTGGGCAGGCACTGCTTCATGCCCAGCGAAATCCGCCGGCGATCCTCGTCGATCTCCAGGATCATCACCTCGACCTCGTCGCCCACCTGCACGACCTTCGAGGGATGCACGTTCTTGTTGGTCCAGTCCATCTCGGA
>CADECO010000472.1:0-4231 GCA_902825905.1 uncultured beta proteobacterium | reverse complement strand
CATCCACCGTGGCAGCACGCAGACCGTCCGCGGACAGCGCCGCCGCGCGGATCGGCTGTGCGTGCTCGAGATAGTCGTGTCCATGGTCGTCGCGCACACGCTCAGGTTGGTCGCGCGCGCGCTCAGCGGCATCGGTCTGCAGCACCTGCACCAGACCGTCGTTCCACCCCGCGAGCGCCCGCTTGCCGGTGCCGTCGAGCGCCATCGCGCTCACCGCCAGCGCTCCACTGCTGCGAGAGACTGCCCCGCTGGTGACGTCCCACTCGTACAGCGTGCCATCCTTTGAAAAAACAGTCACGCGGGCGCCTTCGATCCCGCCACGATACGGCGCGGGGTCGCCCTGAAATCGCGCGACTTCCTGTCCGCTGTCCTTCCACACACGCACCATCCCGGTCGTCGCGATCGTAACCACCCGCGTACCGCTCTCATCCAGACTGGCAAAGAGCAGGTCGGACTGGTCAGCGGCGATCGTCGTCAGCACGGCGCCGGTCTCCACGTCCCAGAGCGAGGCGACACTCCCGGCAATCGTGACTGCGCGCTTGCCGTCGACACTCAGCCACGCGCTGCGGACAGGTCTTTCATGCTTGCCTAGCGTTGCGACCAGCTGACCATCTTCAATGCGCCACACCCGTGCCGTGCCGTCGGCCGACGCGGTGATGATGCGCTCCGGCGGCGCTTTGGTGCTGGGTTGGAAGGCCACGAAGTTGACCGCATCGGTATGCGCCTGAAGTACTGCGACCGGTCGACCGCTCTGCACTTCCCACAATCGGGCGGTGCGATCGCTCGAACGCGTGGCAGCCCACTTGCCGTCATAGCTGAGGGCAATTCCTTCGATCGCGCCTTGATGGCCTTCGAGCACCTGCAGCACCTTGCCGGTTTTGGCCGACCAGAGCTTCACGGTACGGTCGGCTGACGCGGTAGCGACGATCTTGCGATCAGCGCTCGGCCGCGCATCGATGACACGGTCGGCGTGGCCGCTGAGCGTAGCCACCACCCGCTTTGCCCGCCCATCGAACACGCGCACCGCATTGGCGCCGAAGCGCGTGATCCGAGCGAACTCGGGGATCGCGAGCAGCGTGTCGCCGGCTGGTCGCGTGGTCAGCACGTCGGCGCGTCCGTCCAGTGATGCAGCAAGCCACGCCGCGCCGGCCGTTGCGAACGCGATGCCTCGCCCGTCGAGGGAAGCCGTGGCATGTTCGACTTGCGCCTTCGCGTACACCACCGAACGGAAGTCGGTGGCCGCGTCCCACAGAAACGCCGGACCACGGCGCGACCACGTCACGACCTGTGCATCGTCGCGCGTGAACTGCGCGTGTTCGGTCTGATAGGTGTGGCCCGCCAGCACGGCGAGTGGCCGACCGGTGGTGGTGTCCCACAGGCGTGCGGCCGGATCATCGGCCAGAGTGAGCAGCCGCAGGCCATCGGCGGTAAACCTCTGTGCACGGAGCGACCCTCGATGTCCCTCCAGCCAGGCGATACGCTCGCCCGTCTTCGCGTTCCAAAGGATGGGCGTGTCATCCCGGCCGACGGTGAGGACGCGCGAGCCGGTCGGATTGAAAAACGTGTTGACCGATCCGCGGTTACCGTCGAGCTCGCGGATGCGCCGGCCCGTGTCGACTTCCCACAGGACCGGCGCGCGGTCTTGTTGAACCGATACGACGAGTGCTTCGGCTGCATCGAAGCGTAGTTCGGCTTTCGGCTCGAACTGCCGGATCAGCGAACCGGATTCGGCATCGCGGAGCTGCTCGGGTCCACCGCGCGGCGCGATCAACAGGCGCGTTCCGTTGCGTCGAAACGTCGCGCGTTCGATCGGTGCGTCGACCTCGATCGTGGCGAGTCTCGCGCCGTCGGCGGACCATACCGAGACGGTCTTCTCGCTGGTGAAAACCAGGAAGCGATTGCCTTCGCGGCTGAACACTCCACGCGGGTGATTGACGCCGACGCGTGTCGATCGCTCCGTGTCCTCGGGCGATTCACCGGCGGTGGATGCCGGCTGCGGCCGGTGCAATTCGGCGAGGGCACGACCCGTTGCCCCTTCCCAGAGACGTAACCCGCCGTCCGGCGACAGCGTAGCCAGGCGTGAGCCATCGGGGCTGGTCCACGCTTCCCGCAGGCTCCCCAGCCCGGCGAGCACGGCTCCGGTTGTCGTGTCATGCAGGCGCGCGGTGCCGTCGGACGCGTACGCGATGACTCGCGCGCCATCGGCAGTGAACTGCGATGAGCGCGAGCCGCCTGCGTCGCCCAGGCCTGCAATGCGCTTGCCGGCGTGCGCATCCCACAGTTGTGACTCGTCACGACCATGTCGGACGATGAGACGCGTGCCGTCGCGGCTGAAGCGCAGCGCCGGTGCGCCGGCCGATCCGTCCGGCATCGCGATGAAACTGCCGTCGGCCGCGTTCCAGAGCCGCACGCCGCCCTCGCCCCGAGTCGCGAAGATGCGGGCACGCGGCGCCGTGATGAAGCCGCTGACCACCTTGGCCTCGCCAAGTGTGGCGATCGCCCGACCATCGGCTGAATCCCACAGTTGGGCCGGCGTGCCGTCGAAGCGCGCCACGATTCGAGTGTCATTCAGGACGAAGCGCAGCTCGCGGAGCGCGCCGCTTTCGGCACCTTCCAGTCGCGCAAGCAAGTTGCCGGTGGTGCTGTCCCACAACGCTGCCGGGACCTTGCCTTCGCGCGTGACTACGCCTTGCGTGATGATGCGCTCGCCGTTCTCACTCACCTCCACCCTGGCACGACTGGGCCCGGCGGCGAGCACGGCCAGCTCGCGGCCGCTCGCAAGATCCCACAGGCGCACCACGCCGCTTTCCTGATCCTGCGTCAGCGCCCGATCACCACCGGTCAGCACGCGCACCGACTCGAACGCGGCGTCAGCCGGCCCGACGATCCGATGCGGCCGGAACAGCTGCGCCGCACGCGCCAGCTGATCGAACGCGCCCGGATGTGCCGGCGACAGCCAATGCTCGCGCGAGGCCGCCACGGCTATGCGCAAGGCTCGCGCTGCAAGCGTTACATCCTTGCTCTGCGCAGCATCGTCAGCGACGCGCGCGGCGTTCTGCGAGAGCACGAACGAACCCTGCATATTGATGTCGCGCTGTTTCATCACGACCCAACCGGCGCTTCCCGCCAGGACGATCGCCACCGCGCCAAGCGCGAGCCTGGCGTAGCGCTGGAACCGCGCGGTCCTGGCCTGCGCTTGGGCGGTGTGTTGCTGCGCCTGTTCGACTTGTGTTTGCTTCTGCGCGATCAGGGCCAGCTGCGCTTCGCGTTCGGCGCGCACTGCGCTGTCGCGTTTGCGGCACGCCTGCAGATACGCAACGCCGGTTTCGCCCAGCATTGTTTTGAAGTCGGGCCAGCGGGTGAGCGCCTCGGCATCGTCCAGCCGCTCGCCGGTGTGCACCAGATATTCGTCGTCGCGCTCGTTGCGCAGCCACTCCTGCGCTGCGCGACGCACGCTTTCCAGTTCGCGCAGGTCGGCTTCCTCGGCATCGAGCCACGCGCGCAGCGGCGCCCACTGGCGAATCAGTGCCTCGTGTGCAACCTCGATCACCGTCGTGTCGGCCTCGCCGTCGCGCACCCGCCGCCGGTCCTTCACCAGCAGCCGCTGCGCCACCAATCGATCGAGCAGCGGTCTGGCATCCTCGGGCAGGTCGTCCCAGCGCGCGACGCGACGTTTGCGCTCGCCCGAGTCGGGATCGACCGCCGCGAGCCATGGCACGAACGCTCGGCGCAGCACGTCCAGCCGCTCGCGCTGGTCGGCTGATACCGCGGGTGGTCGAGTCGGTTCAGCGAAAGCGGATTCGACGGCGGCCTCGATCGACCCATGGAGCCCACCCATGCGCTCATACTCATCGAGCGTGAGCGCGCCGTCACCACCGTGTTCGACGTACAACCGCTCGAGCGTGAGCGCGAGCAGCGGCAGCGCATCGACGCCGTCGGCATCGGCCATGAGCCGCTCGGTGAGTGCCGGATCGATCGAGAGTTCGTTTCCGGCCGCCGTGTGCCTCGCGGCGGGGCCTTCGATGATGCTCTTGAATTCGCCGCGCGCCACCGGCGGCAGGTTGAAGAGCAGCATCGGCAACGACTGCAGGCTGGGCTGCGCTTGCAACTGATCGAGTGAATCGGCGCGGATCGAACCGAGCACGATGGTGTGCGGCGTCGTTGCTTCGCGCGCCGTAGCCGACACCAACGGCGCCAGATGGCCAAGCAACGCGCCGCCTTCGGTGCCTGC
>CADECO010000471.1:0-4231 GCA_902825905.1 uncultured beta proteobacterium | reverse complement strand
CTCGAGTCCGGCAGCGAAATGTTCTCGCGCGATGCCGATGCGCACACCGGCAAGCGGCTGCTCCAGCATGCGCGCGTAGTCCTCCGGCTGCCGTTCCAGGCTGGTGGCATCACGCGCGTCGAACCCAACCATGGCATTGAGTAGAACCGCCAGCTCTTGCGCCGAATGGGCGAACGGCCCGCCCTGATCGAGGCTCGAGGCGTACGCGACCATGCCGTAGCGTGACACCAGCCCGTACGTCGGCTTGATGCCGCACACACCGGTGAACGCGGCGGGCTGACGGATCGAGCCGCCGGTGTCGGTGCCGGTCGCCGCCGGTGCCAGGCCCGCTGCCACTGCCGCGGCCGATCCGCCGGAAGAGCCACCGGGAACGTACTCGGTATGCCAGGGGTTACGCACCGGACCGAAGTACGAGTTCTCGTTCGACGAGCCCATCGCAAACTCGTCCATGTTTGTCTTGCCCAGCACCACTGCGCCCGCGCGTGCGAACTGCTCGATCACGTGCGCATCGTACGGACTGACGAAGTCGGCGAGCATGCGCGAGCCGCACGTGCTGCGCCAGTCACGCGCAACGAACACGTCCTTGTGTGCGATTGGAATGCCGGTGAGCGGGTGCGCGTCTCCCGCGGCCAGGCGCGCATCGGCCAGGCGCGCTTGCATGAGACTGCGCTCGGCGTCGAGGGTGATGAATGCGTTGAGCCGCGGATTGGCGCGCTCGATACGCTGCAGGAACGCCTGCGTAAGCTCGACGCTGGAGAGCTTGCGCTCGCTGAGCGCGCGCGCGAGCTCGGAAAGTGTTGCGTCGATCATGCGCGTTACTCGATCACGCGCGGAACCAGATACAGGCCCTGCTCCACCTGTGGCGCCACGGCCTGGAATGCATCGCGCTGATCGGGTTCGGTCGCCTCGTCGGGTCGCAGGCGTGCCGCAACGTCCAGGGCATGCGCCATCGGTTCGACACCGGTGGTATCAACGTTTTGCATCTGTTCGATCAACGTCAAGATGCCGTTCAGCTCATCACGCGTGCGCTGTGCCTCGTCATCCGTGATGGCGATTCGAGCCAGCGCTGCGATGCGGCGAACTGTTGCGTCGTCCAGTGACATTTGCCGATAAGTCCCGAGATTTCTTGAGATTTCTCTCGAACTGCACATTGCTTCGAAGTATTATAGGGACTTATTTAACAGGGGGACTCGTGCCCCCTTTTGATGCATCGACGCTTCCCGCCCGACACGCCGTCACGTCGAGATCTCGGCAGTGAGCACACCGCCCGCGGAGCGCGGCCATCCGCGCTTGCTACGGCTCGCGAACCGGCCGACACGGCAGGTGAAGTCCAGGAAGCACACTGACGGACGCACACCATGCTCGGTTTCCTGCGCGCTTACTTTTCCGACGACTTGGCCATTGATCTGGGCACGGCCAACACCCTGATCTACGTGCGCGGCAAAGGCATCGTGCTCGACGAGCCTTCGGTTGTCGCCATTCGTGAAGAGGGCGGTCCCAATGGCCGCCGATCCATCGCTGCGGTAGGCAAGGAAGCGAAGGTGATGCTGGGCAAGGCGCCCGGCAACATCAACGTCATCCGGCCGATGAAGGACGGCGTGATCGCCGACTTCACCATGACCGAGCAGATGCTCAAGCAGTTCATCAAGAAAGTACACGTGTCGCGGCTGCTCAGTCCGAGCCCGCGCATCATCATCTGCGTGCCATCGGGCTCCACGCAGGTCGAACGCCGCGCGATTCGTGAATCGGCCGAACGAGCAGGCGCATCGCAGGTGTATCTGATCGAAGAACCGATGGCCGCGGCGATCGGCGCTGAACTGCCGGTGTCGGAAGCCACCGGCTCGATGGTGGTCGACATCGGCGGGGGCACCACGGAAGTCGGTGTGGTGTCGCTCGGCGGTATGGTCTATGCGGGCTCGGTGCGGGTCGGCGGCGACAAGTTCGACGAAGCAATCGTCAACTACATCCGCCGCAACTACGGCATGCTGATCGGCGAAGCCACCGCCGAGCACATCAAGAAGCAGATCGGCTCTGCGTTCCCCGGTTCGGAAGTCCGTGAGATCGAGGTGAAGGGCCGCAACCTCGCCGAAGGGATCCCGCGCAGCTTCACGATCTCGTCGAACGAGGTCCTTGAGGCGCTCACCGAGCCGCTCAACCAGATCGTGTCGGCGGTGAAGATCGCGCTGGAGCAGACGCCACCCGAACTCGGTGCCGACATCGCCGATCGCGGCCTCGTACTGACTGGCGGCGGCGCGTTGCTGCGCGACATGGATCGGTTGCTCACCGAGGAGACCGGATTGCCGGTGGTGATCGCCGAGGATCCGCTCACCTGCGTGGTCCGCGGCTCGGGTCGTGCGCTCGAAGAGATGAACAAGCTCTCGAGCATTCTGGCGATCGAGTAGGCACGACCTGCGATGCTGGTTCGACCGGAACAGCATCGCGGCACGCCACCCGGCGCGGCACGATTCGGACTGCCTCTCCCCACCCCGGTCTGCTGAGTCGCTAGCGCCATGGAGCACTTGCCGCCGCCACTGTTCGAGCGCGGACCGGCACCAGTGGTGCGGCTGGTGTTCTTCGTTACCGCCGCGATCGTGCTGATGGTGCTCGACTCGCGTTTCCGCTACGCCGAAGCGTTGCGCCAGGGATTCGTGCTCGCGGCCTACCCGCTGCAGCGTGCGGCGGTTGCGCCGATATCGCTTGCCGAACAGGTGGGCGAGTTCTTCGTGTCGCAGGCGACGCTGCAACGCGAGGTAGCCCAGCTGCGCGACGAGAAGCTGCGTGCGGCCAAGGATCTGCTCACCATGCAGTCACTGCAGGCCGAGAACGAGAAACTGCGCCAGTTGCTCCACGCTCGCACCCGACTCCCGGGCAACGCGCAGTTCGCCGAGGTGATCTATCTGGGTCGCGACCCGTTCAGCCGCAAGGTGATCATCGACAAGGGCACCCAGCATGGCATCGAAGCCGGACAACCCGCGATCGACGCGTATGGACTGATCGGACAGGTCACGCGCGCGCATCCGCTGGTGTCCGAGATCACGCTCATCATCGACAAGGACCACGCCATTCCGGTGGAGGTGGTGCGCAACGGCGTGCGCGGCGTGGCATTCGGCTCGGGCGACGGCGAGACGATCGAGTTGCGCTTCATGGCCGCCAACGCTGACGTGCAGATCGGCGATGCGCTCGTCACCTCCGGCCTCGATGGCGTGTACCCGGTCGGCCTGCCGGTGGCACGGGTATCGCGCATCGACAAGGACTCGGCGTTCACGTTCGCGCGCATTCTGTGCACACCGGTCGGCGGACCAGGACAGAACCGCGAGTTGCTCGTACTGTCCAAACCGCAAGCCGCGCCGGCCTATCCGGAGGAGGAACCGGCCGCGCCGAAACGGCCGCAACGCGGTCGCAAAGCGCGATAGCGCTTTACATCAGCCCGCGTTAGCTCCACATCGGCCGATCCCCCTGTTCCCTGCGCGATGGTGTTCGATCCCCGCTCCGATTCACAGCAACTGCTCGCGCCCGCGAAGGTCGGATTCGTTGCGCTGTCGGTGATCGTCGCGCTCGTATTCAACCTGCTGCCATGGCGCGATCTACGCGGCGTGCCCGATCTCGTCGCGCTGGTGATCACATTCTGGGCGATCCACCAGCCTCGATTCATGGGTATCGGCATACCGTTCCTCGTCGGGTTGCTGATGGATGCGGCCAACGGCGTATTGTTCGGCCAGCATGCGCTGGCCTACGCGGTGCTTGCGTTTCTGGCCAACGCGTTGCACCGGCGCCTGTTGTGGTTTCCGGCCTGGGCCCAGGCGATCCATGTACTGGTCCTGTTCATGCTCGCGCAAGTGCTGATGCTGTTCGTTCGCATGTTCGCCGGCAGCACGTTTCCCGGCTGGAGCTACTTTCTGGGCAGTGTCGTGGCCGCCGCACTCTGGCCGCTGGCGACATTCGTGCTGCTTGCACCGCAGCGCGCCGCGCAGACCGAAGACGAAGCACGTTAGCCGCATCTATCGACGATGGCGCTCGGCGAAATCCACAACACGCAACGCGACATGCAGCGATTCACCTCGCGGCTGGCGATCGCCGGCGCGGTGGTGTTGATCTGCTTCGGCCTGCTGGCGGCGCGCTTCGTGTACTTGCAGGTAGTGCAGCACGACTACTACCGCACACGCGCCGAAGACAATCGCATCTCGGTCATACCGGTGCAGCCCTCGCGCGGGCTGATCACCGATCGCAACGG
>CADECO010000470.1:0-4265 GCA_902825905.1 uncultured beta proteobacterium | reverse complement strand
CCATGGCCTGCTGCACGATCATGCCAACGATGGTCCGGTTAGACGCTCCGATCAGCTTCAAGGTCGCGATCTGCTTCAGCTTTTCCATCGTCATCGTGTAAATGATGAGCGCAATGATCACCGCGGAGACAATGAGCAGGAGAGACGCGAAAAGGCCGATCTGGCGCCGCGCCTTATCGACCAAAGATTGCGACAGAATGGATTCCTGCGCCTCCTGCGTGATTGCGGACAGGTGCTTCCAGCGCCGGATTGTATCGGCGGTGGCGTCAGTTGAGGCATTGGGTTGCAATCGGGCTACGACGGCATTGACTGTGTCACGGCTAGCCGTTCCGGCACCACGCGCCAGCTGAACGCGCTGGGCGGCAGGCGCGAGGTCGAATTGCAGTTTTTGCGCGTCAGGCAGAGTTATGTAGATGGCTGGATCACCGCCGGAATTGACCTGGTTCTGGGTGAGCCCAACGACTGTGAACGTTCTCCGGCCAAGCTGCATCCGATCGCCGAGTTCGAGACCGGAAGTTCGGTCAGCGACCATCTCGTAGTGATTGCGGGCGAGGCCGCGTCCCTGCACGATGTCAGGTGGCCCGCCTGGACGTGTTGGCTCATAACCAATGACGTAAAGCCGCAACTTCGCGCCCTGGTGTATCGCTTCGATCGTTTGATAAGTGATGCCACCGGCGGCGGCGACGCTGGCGATGCGGGCAATCGCTTCACGAACATCACCGGGGATGCGCGAGGCCTCTGCGAACGGACCACGCGTGTTGGCTTCGACCACCCAAAGATCGACGGCCGGTGCACGTGCGATGGTCAGAGCATCGACTACCAGGCCGCGATAAATGCCAATCATCGCCAAGACGACCCCGAGCAAAAGCCCGAGGCCTATGCACGTAAGCAAGAATCGACCGATTTTGTGCCGAATGTCCCGATAGGCCAGATTCACTTTGTTTGCGCCTCGATTACTCTCGCTGAATGGCCTTCGCGAAAACCACCGTCAATCCGCGACACGACACGCACCCCCACAGGCAGGCTCTCGACAATCTCTAGCCGCGCGTCCTCCGTGCGATGCCGGAATTTGACCAGACGGCGCTGCAGGCGCCCAGCTTCAACCGTCCATACGCGACCCTCGCGGCCATTGTAGCCTTGCACCGCGGCTTCCGGCACGAGCAAAGCGTTGTCAAGCTGGGCAACGGATATCCAGAACTCCGCCTGCTCGCCTAGATAGACTCGCGCGGGCGGATTATCTCCCTTAATGAACACTCGCCGCTCTTCGCTTACGCGATCGCTCTCCAGGGCGATGCGAACAACTTGGCCGGTGAAAGCATCCTGCGGACGCGAGCGAAGCCGGGCATCGACCCTCTGGCCTTCCTGGATGAATCCAGCGCGAGCCTCGTCGACATAGGCAAGGCCCCAATAGGTATCGGTCGCGATGAGCGTAAATATCGGATCGCCAGCCTTGATGACCGTACCGAGTTCCTTGTGGCGCTCGATGACCAATGCATCGTATGGAGCGACGAGTGTCCGGTGCCGTAGCATGATCTCTTCGAACTGGAGGTGCGCGTGCGCATCGATCAGTTGCGCTCTCGCGGTTTCCACCTCGCTCCGCGATACAGCAACATCGGCTTTCGCGACGGCTTCATCCCTGACAGCCTCCTCCGCCACCTGTTGGGTTACGATGTCACGGCCGACAAGAGCCTGTTTGCGCTGGTTGGCCGACTGTTTCTGAGCCAGTACAGCCTGCGATTTTTCGAGATTGGCTTCTCCTCTCTTTATGCTGGCCTCGGCAATGATTAGCGCGGCGCGCGCCTTCGCGACTTTCGCCTCTTGCTCGCCGATATTGAGACGCGCCAGCATCTGGCCCTTGGCGACACGGTCGCCGTGGTCGGCCTTGAGTTCGACGAGAGTGGCTCCGACCTCGAACCCGATCTTGGATAGGACACGGGCTTCAACCGTCCCGAGGCCGAAGACCCGAACGGGCACGCTTTCTTCGCGTGTCGCGACCTGCACGGCAATCGAGCGATTCGCATAAATGAAGACCGCCCCAGCGACCGCACCGAACGCGATGATGATTGCAACCGCGGTCTTGAACCACGATTTCCGCATGACACCAGCGAGCCTGGATGGTTGTGCGCCGCTTTCCATCATCGGCTCCATTGCGTTTCGGTCACTTCTTCCACGTCAGACAGCCAAATGCCCGGCAGGCGGCGATTGCTATGGCGATCCAAATCCCGCTTCTCAAGAACATTGCTCCTACAGTCCGGATTTCGTAGGCACCGCCAGTCGCGACATGCCAGCCGAAGCCAGCAAAAACAAGAAGAGTTGCGATAGCAACGATTGCAGAAAGTGTGGCTGCCCATCGCCGCCAGAGAAACAGGCCTATACCGGCAAGCACGTAGAAGAAGCCGGCAGCGAAATTGAACCAGAGCACAAATGCAACGGCGTCGCCGACGGCTGCGCGCGCAGCATCGCCACCGAAGAGCGCCTGTCCACCCGACAGCACTGTCAGTATGCCAAAGATGATACTAGCAATGGCGGCAACAAGAGCCCAACGGGGGCGACTTGGCGTCGCACCCGTCGTATTGCGAGAACGGTCCAACATGATCAGTGTCCTTTGACGCTATAGCTCGTCCGTGCAACGACACGTGGCAAATGTCTGATGTCTACCAGACTTCGAGCGCTGGCCGCGCACGGGTCAAGAGGATCTAACATCTCGCGACTCAGCCAGTGGTGTATTGATCTGAATCAAGCATGCTATTGCTTCCCGATTCGTCCGACAGCACGCCAGCGCAATGCATGTCTGCATCGTGTCGATCGCTAGCGAAACGGCCTGTCCTCGCCGAGTCCGCGTTCACTCCGATAGCGGCCTGAGAAGCGAAATCGCAGGATGTCTCGAAGGTGCTGTTGTCGACAATCTGGTCGATTGCTTGGATGTGGCTTGCCACCAGAAACCCGTGAATAGACATGCGCGAGGGTGCATGCACAGAAACAAGAATCACCGGCGTATCCAGTTAGTGCAAAATAAATGCATCAGCGCTGAACATGCGATCTTTTCGAAAACCGAAGACAAGGTAAAAGCCGATCGGATGATCGCCGATCGCGGCAAGCTAGCGATGATCGTCTCCGACAACGGTACCGAGTTCACGAGCAACGCGATGCTGCGCTGGTCGAGGAGGCCGGGATCGCTTGGCACTTAATCGCGCCCGGCTAGCCGACGCAAAACGCCTTCATCGAGTCCTTCAACGGCAAGCTGCGCGACGAGTGCCTAAACGAGAACGTTTTCGTCACGCTGCGCGAGGTTCATACGATCGTCGAGGCGTGGCGGATCGACTACAACACGGTGCAACCGCACAGCCGGCTCGGCAATCTGCCTCCGGCGGTGTACGGCGCTACGCGAAGCAGCGCTTCCAAGATACATCGGGGCGGGGCGCTCAACCACGGGCTTCGCGCGCCCCCCGGTGCATCACAGAGCGAGCGCTCAAAACCAAAGCAAACTGAACAATTCGTGACAGCCCGCCCACGAGGTCTCGAATGCAATCACAGACATGAACGGTCAAGTGGATCCGCCTTCTCGGCGCATCCGCTTCGCGGAAAGCCACAGGATGGTGATACCGGCGATGGCCAGCCATGGCAGCAGCAGGATGTTCAGCATCTGCCATCCGAGTTGTTCGAGCATCGCGCCCGCGGCGAGCGAGGAAGCGAGGCCGATCGAGAAGATGGTGAGGTCGTTGGTCGCTTGCGCCCGTGCCCGCTCGACGGGCGCGTATGTCTCGGTGAGCAGCGTTGTGCCGCCGATGTAGGCGAAGTTCCAGCCGACGCCGAGCAGCACCAGCGCCGAGAGGAAGCTCGCGAAGCTGGTGCCCGTCAAAGTCAGCGCGACATGGGTGACGAGGATCGCGACACCCGCGAGCATGATCCGCAGCACGCCCACGCGCGCGATGAGCGAGCCGGTGACGAAGGAAGGCAGGAACATGCCGAGCGTGTGCGCCTGGATCACCCGCGCGGCGTCGCCGAGGCCGTGCTGGTGATGAATCATGGCGAGCGGCGTCGCCGTCATGGCGAGGATCATCACACCATATCCGGTCGTCGCGCCGAACAGCGCGACGAGATAAGTCGGCTGCGCCACGATGGCACCCAGCGGCCGAGCCTTTGCGCCAGTCCCTGCGCCTCCGGCGGGGATAGTTGGAACTGGGATACGCAAGGCGAGCAGGAAACCCATCGCGAGCAGGCTCGCCGCGGTGAGCAACAGGAATGAACCGGTGAACTCGGCGGAC
>CADECO010000469.1:0-4273 GCA_902825905.1 uncultured beta proteobacterium | reverse complement strand
TGCCCGCACGGCCGAGGATGAAGATGAAACCCAGCACGCCCACCAGCGGCGGCAGGATCATCGGCAACATGGTCAGGTAGGAGAAGACGTTGCGACCGGGGAAGTCGTAACGCAGCAGAAGGAACGCCACTGCGAAGCCGACCACCGAGGTGCTGATCACCGCCGCCACGCCGAGCAGGAGCGATTTCCACAGCGAACGCAGGTAGTACTGATCGGTGAAGAACTCGGTGAAGTTGAGCAGCGTGAACGCGCCGGCTTCGTCGGTGAACGCGTCGTAGAAGATGCGCACCAGCGGAAACAGCACGAACACCAGCAGGAACAGCCAGATCACGCCGAAGCCGACGATTGCACCGACCGGCGTGCGCACACCGCGCACGCGTCCTGGATTGGCGGTGGTGGGTGGCTCGGTGCCGGGCGGAGGCAGTGTTGCGATGCTCATAGCATCAATGAGGGCATCACTGCACCGGGATCGCCAGCGCGCTGCTCGCCGGGAAGGCGAGCGTCACCGTGGTGCCCATCGGCAGTTGCTGGTGGTGCCACGGGTCGCGGATGTCGGCCTTGAAGATCGTGCCCGGGCCGAGTTCGACGTCATAGCGCAACGTGTTGCCCAGATACGCGGCGAACGCGATCCGGCCCGTCAGCCGATTGTGCGTGGCGGCGCCGGCGGCATCCACCGACACGTTCTCCGGTCGCACGCACACGACGCATTTGGCGCCGGGCTGCAACGGCGTCGCATAAATCGCATTGACGATGCCGTGCCGGGTATCGGCTGCAAGGGTCGAAGCCGACGCATCGACGACGCGCACGGTGCCCTCGATCAGATTGTTGGTGCCGATGAAATCGGCGACAAATCGATTTGCCGGCCGTTCGTACAACTCCTTGGGCGGACCCACCTGCAGCACCTTGCCCTGATTGATCACCGCGATCCGGTCCGAGAGGGTCAGCGCTTCGTCCTGATCGTGCGTCACGTAGATGGTGGTGATGCCCAACTGCTGCTGCAACTTGCGGATCTCGGCGCGCACCTGCACGCGGATCTTCGCGTCGAGGTTCGACAACGGCTCATCGAGCAGCAGGATCTGCGGATTGAGCACCAGCGCGCGTGCCAGTGCGACGCGCTGTTGCTGACCGCCGGACAGTTGCCCCGGATAGCGGCTTTCCAGGCCACCGAGCTTCACCTTCTCCAGCACCGCCTTCACCCGCTCGGCGATCTCGTTGCGCGCGATCCTGCGCAGCTTCAAGCCGTACGCGACGTTGTCGAACACCGTCATGTGCGGCCACAGCGCGTAGTTCTGGAACACCATGCCGATGCCCCGTTCGTGCGGCGGCACTTCGTTCACCACCCGCTCGTTGAAGCGGATGGTGCCCTGGTCGGGGTTGTAGAAGCCCGCGATGAGTCGCAGCAAAGTTGACTTGCCGCAACCCGAAGGGCCGAGCAACGTGAAGAGTTCGCCTTCTTCGATCGCGATCGACACCTCGCTCACCGCCGCCATCTCGCCGAACCGTTTGGTGAGATCGCGGATGTCGATGCGCATGGCCTGCACCTTCTGCGCGGGAGCGAGAGGAGCGGTGAGCGTGTCCATTGCTGCAGTCCAAGTCGGAGTTCAGAACTTTCGTTTCAACTCATCCCAGACGGTCTCGATCTCCTTGCGATAGCGCTCGTTGACCGCGTTGTAGCGCGCCTGCGCGACGTCGTCGTCGTAGATGTTGGTGACCTCCTGATCGAAGTAGGAGCGCACCCCGCCGGTGAATTCGACAGCTTTCTCGGCCGCGGAGCCGGGCGCGCCCTTGACCCGGTACTGCGGTGTGATCGGGAACAGTCCGCGCTCCATGAACACCTTCTGCCCGCGCTCGGTGAGCAGGAATTCGATGAACGCGCGCGCGGCGTTGGGATTCTTCGCCCCGGCGAGAATGCCGATCGGCTCGGGCGTGATCCACGCCGTCTTCGGCGCCACGAAGCGAATGTCGAAGCCGGCGAGCCGCTCCTCGAACGCCATGTAGCTCGGCACGGCGAAACCGACCGCAAACTCTCCCTTGGCCACCACCGAGGGCACGTCACGGCTGCGGGCGGTGAACAGTCCGGTGTTACCCGCGAGGTTCTTCAGCCAGTCCCACCCTTTGTTCTCATCACCGCGCTGCAGGATCACTTCGTAAGTCGCGTGGCTGCTGCTCGATCGCGTCGGCGCGCACTGCGCGACATGGCCCTTGAGCTTCGGATCGAGCAGGTCATCCCAATCCTTGGGCGGCTGCACGCCCAGGCGCGCCAGGAGTTTGGGGTGGTAGACCAGTCCGTACGGTTCGAGCGCCGAGCCGATCCAGAAGCCTTTGGGATCGCGCAGATAAATGCGCTTCGGTTTGCCGATGAATGGCGGCACCAGATTCCAGGAGGCTTCCGAGAGGTTGAGCGGCGCCATGAGTCGCTGCTCGGCGAGCTTGTCGAACAGCGCGCTCTCGCCGCCCCAGAAGATGTCGACCTCTGGCCGGCCTTTCCACTCGACGATGCGTCCGTACGCGACCGGCGTGCCGGCGGCAAGCGCATTGGTCTTGACGTTGATGTTCCAGCGCTCCTTGGCGTATTTCGCAAACTCCGCCAGCGCTGCGTCATGGATGAACTTCGAAACCGGCGTGATCAGCACCAGCTCGCTCTCAATGGGTGGTGCCGCGGGTTTGGGAGGTTGCTGGGCGAAGGCCGGGAAGTTGGCGGTGAGGGAGAGAAGGCTACCGACCGCAAACGCACCGATGGTTCGCATCATGACCATCTCCTTTGTCGGTGAATCGATGATTGTGAATGGCGCGGGCAGTGTGCAGCGCCCAGATCCGGATCGCTTGACAGGCATCAACACCCGGTGCTGTTGCAGCTCGCATGCTGTGTCGATGGCGCGAGTCGGCATCATCGGTGGCGGGGCGTTCGGCACGGCGATGGCCTGCGTGATGCGTCGCGGCGGGCATGCGACGACGCTGTGGGCGCGCGAACCTGAAGTCGTCGCCGCAATCAATCGTGACCGCGCCAATCCGATGTTTCTGCGCGATGTCCAGCTCGAGCCGGACATTCGCGGCACCGCCGAACTGATCGACGCGACGCGCGATCAGGACTTCATCCTCATGGCGGTGCCAGCGCAGCACGTGCGCGCGGTGGCGCAGCAGATGAATGCCTGGCTGGCTTCAGGCACGCCGGTGGTGAGTTGCTCCAAAGGGATCGAGCGCGGCAGTTGTGCGCTGATGCCCGAAGTGCTCGCCGCCTCAATGCCCGGCGCGGTCGTGGCGGTGCTCTCCGGGCCGTCGTTTGCGAGAGAAGTGGCGAGCGATCTGCCATGCGGCGTCGCCTTGGCCTGCGCGGATGCAGGCGTCGGCGAGCGGCTTGCCGGCGCGATCCAGACGCCGAACTTCCTGGTGCATCCCAATGAGGACATCGTCGGCACCGCGATTGGCGGCGTGATGAAAAACGTGATCGCCATCGCCAGCGGCATTGCCGCCGGCAGGCAATTCGGTGAGAACGCCCGTGCGACGCTGATGACGGTCGGCTTGGAGGAGGCGATGCGCCTGGGTCAAGCCAAGGGCGCGAAGGCGGAAACGTTTCTGGGGCTGGCTGGTGTCGGCGATCTCGCGTTGACCGCCAACAGCCTGCAATCCCGGAATACCTCGCTCGGCGTGGCGCTGGGCCAGGGCCGCAAACTCGCGGACGTGCTGGCGGAGCGGCGCGAGGTCACTGAGGGGGCCTTGTCCACCGAAGCGGTCGTCGCGCTGGCCCGACGTCTCGGCGTGCCGATGCCGATCAGCGAGGCGCTCGATCAGATCCTGAACCACGGCGCGCCGTTGAGCGACACGATCGCGCTGTGGATGGCGCGGCGCCGCGCCCGCAGTGCGGTGGTGCCCGCGCACTCGCATCTGCCGGTGGTGCGATGAGTGATGAGGGCGCTCTGCGTCTGTTCGCGCTGGAGGCGAGCCGCACGCTCGGCGAGCAGGTCGCGGCCTGTGTGGGCGTGCCGCTCGCTGCGCACGAGGAGCGCGCGTTCGAGGATGGCGAGCACAAGAGCCGGCCGCTCGTGAGCGTGCGCGGGGCCGACGTGTATGTCGTGCAATCCTTGTATGGCGATACGACCCAGTCGGTGAACGACAAGCTGGTGCGGTTGTGGTTCTTCATCGGCGCGCTGCGCGACGCCGGTGCCGCCCGGATCACCGCGGTCGCACCGATCCTCGCCTACGCGCGCAAGGACCGCAAGACGCAGCCACGCGATCCGACCACCACGCGCTACGTCGCGAGCCTGTTCGAAGCGGT
>CADECO010000468.1:0-4293 GCA_902825905.1 uncultured beta proteobacterium | reverse complement strand
CGGCCGTGGCAGTACTCGTCGTAGAGATCGAACACGCGTTGATCGATCTCGAGCTGGGTAATGCCTTGCGCCGGCGAAGCGGTGCGCTCGGCTGCGGACGTTACAACGGCGGTATCGCTCATCGTCGGCTCCTGGGGTGTGCGAATCGGTGATCGTCAACGCGAGTCGCGGTTCGTCTGGCGCGCACCTGACATCACGCAATGGTCGCGCCCGGTGCACCAACTGGATGCATCACGAGACGCGGCGAGAAGCCGCATCTTAGCGCTACCGGAATCGATCCGCGATCGCCACGCGGTGCAGCACCGGTTCACCGGCGAAAGCGCGACGACAGTTCTCCCCTGCCATGCGCAGGGCGATGCCGCGCGTGCTCGGCACCGAGGTCGAGTTGTGCGGCGAGGCAACGACGTTGGGCAGCGAGAGAAACGGGTGATCCATCCGAAAGGCACCATGACGGATCGGCTCCACCCACCATGCGTCGATGCATGCGGTGAAACCCGGCGTGGCCTGCAGATGGGCGAACAGCGCCGCCTCATCGACGATCTCGCCGCGAGCGAGGTTGACGAGAATCGCGTCCTTCTTCATCAGGCCCAACTCGCGTGCACCGATCACGCCTTCCGTCGCGCGGGTCAGCGGGGCAGTGATCAGCAGCACGTCGGATGCACGCAGCATATCGTCGAGCTGCGACGGTGCGCCGAGCCAGTCGAGGAGTTCCGCGCCGCGGCCGCTGCGGTTGATGCCGTGCACGCGCATGCCCACCCCACGGAACAGGCGGGCGGCCGCCTCGCCGATCCCACCGAATCCGAAAATGCCGCACACACCCCCGGCCAGCATGCGGTTCTCGGTGAACTGATTGAAATCGTGGCGGGTCATCGCCGCGTGCTCGACCAGCAATCGTTTCGCCGCGGCGAGCGCCATCGCCAGCGCGTGTTCGGCCATCGGCCCGGCGTACGCGCCGGCGTTGCACGCCACGATCGACTCCGCGGGCACGGTGGTCAGCGGGATGTGATCGACCCCCGCCGTAATTAACTGTACGAGCTTCAAGCGTCCGAACAAGGCCAGTTCGTCGGTGGAGAAGTCTTTGAGATTCAAGGTGAGCAGCACTTCGGCGGCTTGCAACGCCGCGCGTCGCTGCCCGCGATCGTCGGTGAGCGCCACGACCTCGATGTCGTCGCCAACCGCATGCTGCAACGTCGCGCGCGCCGCGGCATCGATCGGAAAACCGACTGCCAGGGTTCGATTCACCGTGGCCCCTGATCGCGACGCGTCAGACCCGCGCGTTTCATTGACGCTCCAGCCCGCGGCCGTCGACGATGCGCTTCCAGCGCGCGATCTCGCGCTCGATCTGCTCGCGCATTGCTTCCGGTGACGAATACGCCGGCACGCCACCGAGACCGGCGAATCGTTGCCGGATCTCGTCTTCGGCGAGCACCGTGCGCAGCTCGGCGTTCAACCGATCGATGATCGGTCGCGGCGTCTTCGGCGCCACCACCAGCCCCAGCCATGAACTGAACGCCAGGCCGGGCAGCGTCTCGGCCACCGTCGCCACCTCCGGCATGAGCGGGTAACGCCCGTTCGACGAGAGCGCGATCGGCCGGAGCTTGCCGGCCTTGACCTGCGGGAACACGAACGTCGCCGTCTGGATCATCACGTCGATGCGTCCGCTCAACAGATCGGTGAGAGGCTCCGCGGTCCCCTTGTACGGCACGTTGAGCATCGTCGTGCCGGCCTCGGCGTTCATCCATTCGCCCAGCAGATGGTGCAGGCTGCCCGGCCCGGTCGTGGAGTAGCTGAGCTTGCCCGGCTGCGCCTTGGCGCGCGCGAACAGATCGGGCAGCGACTTGATCGGCGAGGCGGGCGCTACCGCAATCACCATCGGATAGTCCACCACCATCGTGACCATGCCGAAATCGTTCACCGGATCGTAAGGCAGCTTCTTCATCACGGCCGCGGTACCGGGATGACCACCGGTGAGCAAGCCCCAGGTGAGCCCATCGGGCGGCGCTTTGGCTAGCGCGTCGTTCGCGACCAGGCCGACGCCGCCGACCTTCTGCTCCACCACGACCGGCTGCTTCAATCGCTCGCTGAGCTTGGCCGCCAGCACACGGGCCACCACGTCGGGACTGCCCCCAGGCGGAAACCCAACGATGAATCGGATCGGCTTGTCGGGCCAACCCTGCGCCCAGGTCGGCATCGCAATCAGCATGAGGCACAACGCACTCAACAGTTTCATCGTCTCCTCCGATCAACAATCTGCGCACCTTGCTCGGCGCCCCTGCGGCCACTGAATGAGCACGATCGCGCTGATCACCAACGCGCCGCCCAGCAATTGCCAGCCGCTCAACGTCTGCCCCAGCACGACTGAACTGAACAGCGTGACCGCCACCGGCTCGAAATTGAGCAGCAGCGATGCCTGGCTCGGCCCGAGTTTGCCGATCGCCATGAATAGCCCGGTGAGCGCCAGCGGAAACGAGATGCACACGCCCCAGAAGCCGATCCAGCCGCTGGTGTTCGCAGGCAGCGCGACATCGCCGGTCAACAGGCAGGCCGCGATCAGCACCACGCTCGCCGCCCCGCTCATGTGCGCCGTGCGCGGACGCGAATCGCCTTGCGGAAACAGTCGCGGGGTCAGCACCAGCATGACGGTGAACGCGACCGAACCGATCGTGGCGGCCACCACGCCGGTCAAGGTCGGCTGCAGCGACCCAGTGTTGAGCGTGAGTACCAGACCACCAAAGGCGAGCAGCAACGCTGTCAGCTTGCGCCAGGTCATGGCCTCTTGCCCGGTCGCCGCCTGCACCAGCGCAATCAGCATCGGATTGGTACAGAACGTGAGCAACGCGAGCGGCGGCGCCATCTCCGCTACCGCGATGTACAGGCCGAGCGTCTGGATCACCAGCAACACGCCGAACAGCAGCGCGCGTTTGCGCAACGGCGGCGGCATGCGCAGCGGAATCCGCGCGATCGACAACAGCACCACCAGCCACAGGAACGCGGCGACGGTCCGGACGGTCACGATCGTCAGCGGATTCGAGCCCGCGTTGTAAGCGAGCTTGGCGAGGATCGCCCCGATCGCAAAACAGCACGACACACCAATAGTGAACAGCACCGCCCCGAACGCCGGGCGCGACGGACGCAAAACGGAGGCGTGGTTCACGTGCTCGACGGCGGGTCTTGCTGCGCGGGGTTGGGTGCTGCATGCTCTGCGACTTCGATGGTCAGCGTCAACGACCATCCGTTGTGATGGTGGTTCGCGTCGTCTGACGTTCTCGCCAACGGAGGCTCTGAAATGCCCGACACTGCGGATGGTCTGCCCGCCCGATTGCCCACCGGCGCTTCCCTTGGGCCCAGCCTCGATCGCTTTCAGACCTCGTATCGCAAGCGGCGCGCCTATCGCGACGCCATTCAATACCCGCCCGCGGTCAGCGGCGTCAGCAACGCGATCGACGTGCACTGTCATGCGCACGAAGGCCAGCAGGACGCACTCGCGCTTGCCCGACACGCATCGCAATCAGGGATGGGTGGGCTGCTCTACAAGACCTTGCCGTTTGCCAAGGCGCCGATGCCGCAGCTCGAGGCGATCAAGGACGCGCTGCATCGCTGGGCCGACGCGGAGGATGTGAAGCCGATCGAATGCTGGGCCGGCTTCGTCACCGACACCTGGCACGGCCGTCCCACGCGCGCGGCGGTCGAGCCGCAATTGAAAGCCGGCGTGAAGGCAATCTGGATGCCCACCGCCAGTCACGCCAACTCGCTGCATCTTTCAGGCGGCCGCGAGATCTGGTGGAACCCGCAGGCGCCTTCGCGCAACCTGCTCGAGCCGATGCCGTTCGACGAGGCCCTCACCCGGTCGGGGGGCATGTACTTTCTGCACGACAGCAAGCTCGATCCGCAGGTGAAGGAGATCGTGCGCCTATGCGCTGAGCACGATGCCGCGCTGTTCTTTGGCCACTTCACCCATCCGGAGCAAGATGCGCTGGTCGAGGAGATCGATCGCATCGGCTTCAAGAAGGCGGTCGTCGACCATCCGTTCAGCCTGTACGTGAACATGCCGATCGAGCGCATGCAGCGGTTCGCGCGCGCCGGCATCACCATGAATTTCACCTACGACGAGCTTTCCCCGCTGATGGGCGTCGATCCGGCCGCGATGTATCAGGCGATCCGCGCGGTGGGCACCGAATGGGTCACGCTGTCGAGCGACTGCGGCGAGCCGCTGTTCCCGAATTCGGTAGAGGGCATGCGGATGATCATCGCCTACATGAAGGCGTACGGTCTGAGCGAAGCGGAGATCGAGCA
>CADECO010000467.1:0-4337 GCA_902825905.1 uncultured beta proteobacterium | reverse complement strand
AGAGGACTGAACAGAGAGCGGCCGTCGAGGACCGATGCGGAGCTTATCGCGCTCGTCGGGCCCGCGCCCGGCCGATGGCTTGGCGCTCGCGACTATTTGCCCCTGCGACGACACACGAAGATCCTAGAGACATTTTGGGGACCTACTGCACCTTCAATCCCAGTTCCTTCACCATCCGCGCTTTCAACTCGAAATCGGCTTGCAGCTTCCTGGCGAACGCGGCTCGACCCTCGTACGAGGCGGTCTGATTGAGTTTCTGGAGCTGGCCGGCGTACGCCTCCGACTTGACCGCCTGTTCGCACGCGCGCTCCAGCGTGTCGAGTACGGCATCGGGCGTGCCTTTCGGCGCGAACATGCCGTTGTAGCCGGGCGGCACGTTCGGCAGACCGAGTTCGAACACGGTCGGCACATCGGGCCCGCCCGGATGGCGCTTCTCGCTGAACACCGCGAGCGGGCGCAAGCCGCGACCGACGATCGAGGAGAACGCGCCTACGCCGTAGGTCAGCTCGCCTGAGATCAGGTTCGGCAGCATCTGCGCATCGCCGCGATAAGGCACGAAGTTCACGTCGATCTTTGCCGCGTGCGCGAACGACGCTCCCGACAGATGCGGGATCGAGCCGTAGCCCACGCTGCCCCAGGAAAGCTTGCCCGGTTTCGTCTTGGCGTCGTCGACGAGATCCTTGATCGTCTTGTAGGGCGAGGCCTGGTTCACCAGCACCGCGAAGATGTTCTCGAAATGCGCGCACACCGGCACGATCGATTCGAACGTGTAGGGCAGTGATTTCATCAGGTGCGGCGTGTTGGTCATCGGCGTGGCCGGCGAGATCGAAATCGTGTAACCGTCGGGCTTGGCTTGCGCCAGTTGTGCGAAGCCGATCGTGCCGCTCGCGCCGTCGCGATTCACCACCACGAACGCCTGACCGAGGATGCGCGTGAGCTCGGCGGCCATCACGCGCGAGAGGATGTCGACGCCCCCGCCCGCGGTGAACGGCATGATCACCGTCACCGGTTGCGAGGGGTAGCGGTCCTGGGCCATGGCGTGCGAGCCCGCGCCGCTCACCAGTGCGACGAGCACCGCCTTCATCGCGATCGAAATCGCGCGACTGAAATCGCGCGGATTGCGCGGTCGAGTGCGAAGGAGCCGGCGTGGCGCCAGATGAGTGCGGGTCATCGTTTTGCGTTCCTGTTCATGGAGAGGTCTTGCGCAGCATTGCGCGCACGTTCTGCGGGCTGAGGGGTTGGCAATCGACGACGACGTTGAACGGGGACAGTGCATCCTGCACCGCCAGACTCACCGCGCCGATCGCGCCCATCACACCGCCCTCGGCCATGCCCTTGAGGCCGAGTGGCGTGGCGCGGCTCGGCGTATGCACGCTGAGCACCTCGAGTGCCGGAATCTCGCACGCGGTCGGTACGAGATAGTCCGCGAGCGTCGCCGAGAGGTTCTGTCCCTGCGCGTCGTATTGAACATGCTCGAACAACGCGCCGCCCAGGCCCATCGTGACCGCGCCGTGCTGCTGGCCTTCGACAATGCGCGGATTCATCACCGTTCCGCAATCCTCGGCGACCAGATAACGCAACAGCTTCACTTGACCCGTGCGCACGTCGACCTCGACGACGCATGCGTGCGCGGCGTTGGAGTAGGTCATCGGTGGCGGGTCGTACGTCTTGGAGAAATCCAACCCCGGGGCCATGCCAGTCGGCAGCGCAAGCGGATCGAGATACGCAGTGCGCGCGATCTGCGCCAGCGTGAGCGGTGTCTGCAGCCATTGCCCGGCGTCGCGCCGTTCGATTTTGCCGGCGCGGATGCGCAAGTCGCCCGGCACCGGCGCGGTACTCGACGCGCTGGCAGTGGCGCTCAGCAGGTGTCGCGCGATGGCCAGCAGCTTGTCACGTGCATCGAGCGCACAGAGCCACAGTACGCTGCCGCCCACCGTGCCGCCGCGCGCACCGCGGCTACCCATGCCGTACGGCGCCACGTCGGTGTTTCCGGTGAGGATGCGCACCTGCGCGGGGTCGATGCCGAGCGCCTCGGCCACCACCTGCGCGAACGGTGTCTCGTAGCTCTGGCCCGAACTCATCAGTCCGACCGAAGCATTCACCACACCGGTGGGCTCGATGCGAATCCATGCCGCTTCGTGTCCGGAACCGGGAATGCCTGCCGACTTGTAGAACGCCGACCCATAGGTTGTCGACTCGACCACGTTGCACAGTCCAAGTCCGAGATGACGCCCACGATCGCGGGCCGCAGCCTGTTCGCTGCGAAACGCGTCGATGTCTATCGCGGCAAGCGCCACCTGCATCGTCTCGGCCGGCGTGACATCGACGATCACCTCGCCAGTGGGCATCGTGTAAGGCTGATCCTCGGCGCTCACCATGTTGCGCCGGCGTACTTCAATCGGATCGATGCCCAGTTCGCGCGCAACCGCCTCGAGCGTGCCGTCCATCACCCAACTGGTGATCGCCATCGGTGCGCGCATCGGCGCATTCCCGCACTTGTTGGTGAGCACCGCGGTGACTTCGTACGCGTAGTGCGCCACCTTGTACGGGCCGGTGAGGATCGTCGCCACCACGCGTGCAATGTAGTTGGCCGGGTAGAAGCAGTAGGCGCCGAAATCCTCCGCAATGGAGAATTCGAGTGCGAGCAGCCGGCCCTGTTCGTCGACCGCGGCGCGTGTGCGGCACACGTCTTCGCGCGCGTGTGCCGAGGCGACCAGATTCTCGTAGCGGTCTTCGCGCCATCTGACCGGCCGCCTGAGCGCGTGCGACAGCGCGGCGACCGTCAGTTCCTCGCGATACAGGGTGATCTTCTGACCGAAGCCCCCGCCGATGTCCGGGACGATCACCGTCACCTGCGTCTCGGCGAGCCGCAGCCGCGCCGCCAGTTGCGTGCGATAGGGATGCGGCACCTGGGAGGCGACATGAAACGTCAGATGCTGGCGACCTTCGTCCCAGACCGCGATGCAGCCGCGCGTCTCGATCGGCAGATGGGTCTGCCGATGCTGCGAGAACGATGCCTCGACGACACGGTGCGCGGTACGCATGGTGCTCGCAACATCGCCATTGGTGAACGTCTGCCGAGAGATGCGATTGGTGCCGAGCGCTTCATCGACCAGCGCGGCGCCCGGCGCGAGCGCATCGGCCATCGTCGCCACCGCAGGCAGCGGTGCGTACTGCACTTCAACCAACTCGGCAGCGTCTTCGGCGAGGTAGCGATCACGCGCCACGACGCACGCCACCGGATCGCCCTGGAAGCGCACCTTGGTGGTAGGCAGCGTTTCGATCTCGCTGGGCAGCAGGCGAACCAGCTCACCGGGGAAATCCTGCAGCGATACCTCGCCGACTTCGAACTCGCCGGTGGAGATGTCGGCGGAGGCGAGCGCAACCGTGTTGCTGCTTGCCGGAGCCTTGACGAGCGCGGTGAGGTAGTTGCGCGCTTTCGCGTCGAGCAGGCTGTCTTCGGTCAGCGTGCCGGGCGTGACCAGACGGACCACGTCGCGGTGCACGACCGCCTTGGAGCCGCGCTTGCGGGCTTCGGCCGGGTCTTCAAGCTGTTCGCAAACGGCGACGCGGAAGCCGCTGGCGATCAGGCGCTGCAGGTACTCGTCGGCGCGATGGACCGGCACGCCGCACATGGGGATGTCTTCGCCCAGGTGCTTGCCGCGCTTGGTCAGCACGATGCCGAGCGCGTCGGCGGCGGCGACGGCGTCCTCGAAGAACAGCTCGTAGAAATCGCCCATCCGGTAGAACAGGAGGCAGTCGGGGTTGGCGGCCTTGATTTCGAGGAACTGCGCCATCGAGGGCGTGACGCCGGGCGGCGGGGCACTCGGTATCTTCGCGGGCGCCGGCTCGGGCGGGGCAACGGGCGCGGGCGGTGGCGCGCGGCGCTCGCCGGTTGCCGCGTCCGAACCTGCGCTTGCAGCCGGTTGGGCTGGCGCGCGTTGCACTTTCGTTTTGAGGCCCCGGCCCATCGCAGCTCGCCGTCGATGTCGCGTATGGCATAGCCTGTCCGTCCGACAGGGAAAACCCGCCTGTGCAGGGCTTGGGGCAAAGCGGCGGGCCTACGTTGTTGCCGGGGCGCAGGTTCTGTGGGAAACCTCCTGAAACTGCTGCAGAAGTAGCGCAATTCGCGGAGCCGGGGACAGGATGTCGGGCCAGTCGGCTGGCACATTCAAAGTGGGTCTGGTGCAGATGCGCACAGGCCGCGATGTCGGCAGAAACCTCGCGGACGCGGCAGAGCTTGTCCGGCAGGTTGCCGGGCAGGGCGCTCACTACGTCCAGACACCAGAGATCACCACCATCATGGAGCTTGAGCGCAAGCGGCTGGTTGCGGCGCT
>CADECO010000466.1:2157-4341 GCA_902825905.1 uncultured beta proteobacterium | reverse complement strand
CAAGCCGAATTGACGTTCAATGTGGTGCCCTCCGCGCTGCCGCTGATCCGCGCGGGCAAGTTGCGTGCGCTCGCAGTGACAGGTCGGCAGCGCGCCGCGGCGCTGCCGGAAGTCCCGACCATGATGGAGTCGGGATTCGCCAACTTCACCGCGTTCACGTGGAACGGCATTCTCGCGCCGGCGGGCACGCCCCGAAGCATCGTCACGACGCTGCACGAGGCCCTGGTCGGCGCCCTCAAGACACCAGAGCTGCAGGAACAGCTCGTCAAGCTTGGACAGGAATCAGCTTGGAGCACACCGGAGGAGTTCAGTGCGTTCCTGCGCGAGGAAACCGAGAAGTGGCGCAAGGTGATTCCCGCCGCGGGGCTCAAGCCGCAGTAGTGGCAGCCCTTCGCGACTTCATCAGCTCCGAACTTCGCAATCTCACTACGTTTTCGCGGGCACCGGCACAGTGGGAAACTCCGCAGGCATCGTCACCTGCAGAACCTCGTAGTCCGCCGAATATTCGATGTGCGCTTGCGGCACTTCACCTTCGTAGGTGACGCAGTCGCCCTCGCGCAGCACGACCTCGCCCAGTCCTTCGTAGTAGCAGCGCACCCAGCCTTTGAAGACGAACATGAGGTGAAAGCCGAGCTGGTGCACGTGCATCGGCGCATCGGCGCCGGGTTTGTGCGCATGCAAAGCCCTGGCGATGGTTGCGCTGAACCGCCCATCACTCGTCTGCGCGACACCGAGATCGCGATACTCGAGGAACCCGCGCAGGCCCTTCGTTTCCCACTTCGAACCGTCCGCTCGCGACAATACGATGCGCGTTCCGGTCTCGCTCATGCCTGGCTCCTTGATATGATCTTCGTCGACCGACGATGGCTTCACGATGCAGTAGTTGTCAAGGCCCCACGCTCATGCTTCGAGGTTGCGCCGCGACATGCGCTTGCACAACAACCAGGAGGAGACACCGTGCGAATGAGACCGAGCTTGACGTTGGACGACGCCAAGAAGCTGATGGCTGCCGCCGAGGATGAGGCGCGGCGCAATGGCTGGGAGGTCGTGATCGCCATCCTCAACGATGGCGGACGAATCGTCGCGGTGCACCGCATGGACGGCGCACGACCGGGCAACGATCAGATCGCGCTGGCCAAAGCCAACACCTCGGCGATGACCTGTCGTCCGAGTGTGGTGTGGCAGCGATGGGTCGATGGCCCTCACCCGGCATTCGCGACCTTTCCGTTCATCGCTGCCCAGGGCGGCGTGCCGATCCTGATCGATGGTGATCTGATCGGTGCGATCGGCGTCTCGGGTGTGAAATCGTCGGAGGACGAGCAGGTCGCCATGGCGGCGATTCGCGCGGTGTTTCCCCAGGCCAAAACCTGCCGCGCGGGCGAAGAGAACGACGCCCAGACGTTCTAAGTCCCGTTCGCCTTATCGTCCGCAGCAAAAGGAGGATCCCATGACCGCCCAGCCACCAACCATCGCCTGCCGCGCGCGCCTCATGCAGCATCGCATTGCGCGTATGACCGCGGCAGCGGCCGTTGCAGCCTTTACGTTATCGACCAGCGTCGCTGCGCTCGCACAAGCCACCTACCCCAGCCGTCCGGTGAAGCTCGTGGTTGGATTCGCCGCGTCGGGTCCGACCGACATTCTGGCGCGCGTGGTGGGTGGCGGGATGTCCAAGGTGCTAGGCGAGCAAATGATCATCGAGAACCGCGTCGGCAGCGGCGGCAACATCGCCACCGAAGCGGCTTCTCGCGCCGAGGCTGACGGCTACACATTACTGATGGCGCTGATGAGCACGGCCATCAACGAGAGCCTGTTCAAGGACTTCAAGATCAAGATGGCGTCGCACTTCGAGCCGATAGGGGGCATGGCGCAGACCGGCCTGGTGGTGGTCGTGCATCCCTCGCTCGAGGTGAAGAACGTGGGCGATCTCATCAAGTTCGCGCAAGCAAAGCCTGGCGGTGTGCTGTACGCCAGCGCCGGCGCCGGCACGGCGACCCATCTGGCCGCCGAGCTTTTCAATGCAACGGCGAACACGAAGATGATGCCGGTCCACTACAAGGGCGGTGGCGACACGATCCGCGACCTGCTCTCGGGCGAAGTGAAGATCATGTTCTCCACCATTCCACCGGTGGTGGGTCTGGTGAAGGAAGGCAAGCTGCGCGGCATCGCCACCACCGGCGCCAAGCG
>CADECO010000466.1:0-2057 GCA_902825905.1 uncultured beta proteobacterium | reverse complement strand
CGAGGAAATCCGCGACGGCATGCGCGTGCTGTGGAACGCACCGATTCCTATGGACGACGGCATCGTGCTGCGCGCCGATGTGTTCCTGCCCGCGGCGGAAGGACGGTACCCCGTAGTGCTCACCTACGGCCCGTTCGCGAAGGGCTTGTCGTTCCAGGAAGGCAATCCGGGCGCGTGGGAGCACCTCACGAAGATGCACCCGGAAGTGCTTCAGGGTTCGTCCAACCTGTACCAGTCATGGGAACTCGTCGACCCCGAAAAGTGGGTACCCGAGGGCTACGCATGCCTGCGGATCGATTCGCGCGGCGTGGGACGTTCACCCGGCTTCATCGACCCGTGGTCGCCGCGCGAAGCGCAGGACATCTATCAGTGCATCGAGTGGGCTGCGGGGCAGACCTGGTCGAACGGCAAAGTGGGCATGAACGGCATCTCGTATTACGCCATCAATGCCTGGCAGGCGGCGGCCTTGCAGCCACCGCATCTGGCGGCGATCGTCGTCTGGGAGGGCTCGGGCGATTACTATCGTGAAGCGACGCGTCACGGCGGCATCCTCTCGGGATTCCTCACCAACTGGTTTCCGCGCGCCGTCGAGCGCGTGCAGCACGGACTGGGCGAGCGCGGCCTGCGCAGTCAGGTGACCGGCGAGTGGGTCTCAGGGCCGGAGACGCTGCCACCCGAGGAACTGAAGAGACGCCACATCAATATCGAGCGCTGGATGCTCGATCGTCCGCTCGACGAGGCAGACCATCGCGCGCGCTCGCCGCAATGGGAGCGCATCACCGTGCCCGTGCTCTCGGCGGCGAACTGGGGCGGGCAAGGCCTGCACACGCGCGGCAATTTCGAAGGTTTCATGCACGCCGCCTCGAAGAACAAATGGCTCGAAGCGCACGGCGGCGCGCACTGGGAAAGCTTCTACACCGACTACGGGATCGCCCTGCAGAAGCGGTTTCTCGGGCATTTCCTCAAAGGCGAGAACACCGGTTGGGATCGTCAGCCGCGCGTGCTGCTGCAGGTGCGCCATGTCGATCGGTTCGTCGAGCGCGCCGAGAACGCGTGGCCGCTCGAACGCACCCGCTGGACCAGGTTCTATCTCGACCCGGGCGATGGCAGCCTCCGTACCGACGCACCAGCGGTCACCGAGCGGCTCGACTATGAAGCCCTCGGCCACGGGCTCATGTTTCTCTCCGCCCCGTTGCGCGATGAGATGGAAATCACGGGCCCGGTTGCGGCGAAGCTGTTCGTCTCCTCGAACACCAGCGACGCAGACCTCTTCCTGGTGCTGCGCGTGTTCACGCCCGATGGCCGCGAGGTGACGTTTCAAGGCGCGAACGATCCACGCACGCCGATCGGCCAAGGCTGGTTGCGTGCCTCGCATCGCAAGCTCGATCCGACCAGAAGCCTGCCCTACCGCCCCTGGCACACCCACGATGAGCCGCAACCGCTCACGCCCGGCGCGGCAGTGGAACTGGACATCGAAGTCTGGCCCACCTGCATCGTGGTGCCACGCGGCTATCGCCTCGGCCTGTCGGTGCGCGGCAAAGACTACGAACACCCGGGCGGCAAGATCACCGTGCCCGGCTTCAAGTACACGCACACCGGCGTCGGGCCGTTCGTGCACACCAATACGCACGACCGGCCAGCGGCGATCTTCGGCGGCATCAACACCCTGCACTTCA
Organism: uncultured beta proteobacterium; assembly: GCA_902825905.1. Lineage (GTDB taxonomy): Bacteria > Pseudomonadota > Gammaproteobacteria > Burkholderiales > SG8-39 > CADEDU01. The sequence continues at coordinate 381 of CADECO010000466.1, read as the reverse complement.
GCGCCGCGCATCAACCCTATCTGCTGTTGCCGGTCATTCCGCCGCGGGCGGAGTAAATTCGAGCGCTCTGCAAGGACTCTCGACAGACGCAACAGGCCCTGAGAGTACCGTTCGAAAAAGGAGAAGGATCATGCATTCGACCTCCCGCCGGCAGTTCGTGCGCGCCGTAGCTGCCACCGCCACACTCGCGGGCGCGACTGGCCTCGCCGTCCGCCCTGCCTACGCGCAGCGCAAGCTCAGCTTCGTCACACCGTTCGGCTTTCTGATCGGCTATGCGCCCACCTTCAACGCCCAGGCGGGCGGCCACTTCGGCAAGGAGGGACTGGACATCACCATGCTGCCGGGCAAGGGCTCGGCAGTAGCCGTGCAACAGGTGATCGC
>CADECO010000465.1:0-4345 GCA_902825905.1 uncultured beta proteobacterium | reverse complement strand
GATCGCGCGCAGCAACTCGGGCGCACGCTGCACTTCATCGATGACGGCTCGGTCCAGACTCCGAAGAAAACCGACGGGGTCGCCGTGCACGCCCGCCAGCACTGTGTCGTCGTCGAGGGTGACGTAGGTGCGGCCGCGGCCGGCGAAGGTCCGGACCAGCGTCGTCTTCCCGGCCTGGCGGGGCCCTGTGACCATGACCACCGGCGTGTCAGCGAGCGACTTGGCCACGCGGCCGGCGGCAAAACGGGGAATCAAGGTGGAGCTGGAAGCGGCCATAGCGGAATCGGCTTTCGTCCAATCCGGAATATTTTTTCGTCCAATCCGGATTGTACGATCGTCCAATCCGGAAGGAGAGGAGGCTGAGGCAGGCCGCTCCTGGGGTGCGCTCGGCGTGCCGCTTCCGGCGAGCCGTCCCACGGTAGAGCCGTCGCGACGGCTGGCGTGGCACCAGGGCAAACTTCCTCGCGGACGACGAGCGAACCTGCGGACCATATCGTCCCTTTCTTCCTGGACGCCGCAGATGAGCCAGGCCCAGCAAGAGCTTCCTGTGCCGTTTCCCGAGCTGGCGCGCGACCTGCCGTTGTTGCCGGTGCGCATGCTCAACGAGTTTCAGTACTGCCCGCGCTTGGCGTACCTCGAATGCGTCCAAGGCGAATGGGCGGAATCGGCCGATACCACCGAGGGTCGACACGTACATGGTCGCGTGGACAAAGGTTCGGGCAAGCTTCCCAAGCCCGAAGACATCGACGCACACACCGACATCCATGCGCGATCGATCACGTTGTCCTCCAACGAACTGGGTCTAATTTCCAAGCTCGATCTGATTGAGGCCGAGGACGGATTGGTTGTCCCCGTTGACTACAAGCGGGGCAAACGCCCGCATGTTGCTGGTGGCGCCTACGACCCCGAGCGGGTACAGCTCTGCGCCCAGGGGTTGATCTTGGAAGCGAACGGCTACCGCGTTCAGGAGGGCATTCTCTCTCTCGCTGAATCCCGCGAGCGCGTTGCCGTGCAGTTCGACGATGAACTCCGTGCACTGACGCGTAACGCAATCAGCGTTCGAACACTGTCTCGATCACGAGATCACCCATCCGCTGTTCGGCTATCGCATGACGTACAGGCAACTGCTCGGGTTGCAGGCTCGGCTGCTCGCGCGTCATTTGCTCGGGGAGCTCGACGACTGCCCGAACTTCGTGACGAGGTAGCCATCGTGGATCTTGCGAGTAAAGATGATCGAATCTTCGTTGTCACCTACGATATTCGCGATCAGCTTCGGTCGCGGCGCCTTTTCAGGCTCATGAACGGATACGGGGAGTGGCTGCAGTTGTCGGTGTTCCAGTGTCGGCTTTCGCGTCGCCGCCATACCGAGATGATCGCCCTGGTCGACGGCATCATCTTGCACGGGCATGACCATGTTGTGATACTCGATGTCGGTCCTGCAGACGGCGTTGATCCGCGCGTGGTGAGTCTTGGCAAGGACTTCAATCCGATAGAGCGAGAAGCGATCGTCGTGTGAGATTTTTCTTGCCGGGACGGCGCGAGCGCGTCGGTGATGCGAGTTGCTTCAAGGAGCGCTCGCGCGGCCAAAGCTCTTTAATAGTTCGATAATTGGGCGTCCATGGCGATGCGATCGCTTGTCGGCGGATTCGGAATATTCGGGTGCTAGGCTTGAGCGCTCGTATTCGTGACCGAGAACGCCCTCGGCTAGCTGGATTTCAGCACGGCCGATTTCCGCGGCTTCATGCCGCGGCCTCATTGAAGCACTCAGCCAGCGGAGGCATACGCTCCTAAGGCTTGGTCTAGATTTCCGCGGCTTAATGCCGCGGCCTCCTTGAAGCTCAGTGGATGAGCATCCTGCTTGATTGCTCGGGCAGATTTCCGCGGCTTGATGCCGCGACCTCATTGAAGCCCGTACCCTGTCCCCGCGACATGCTCGATAATGTCGCTTTCCGCGGCTCTATGCCTCGGCCTCATTGAAGCATGCCCTGTGGTATCGCGAACTTTCTGAATGAGAAAGTCGATTTCCGCGGCATCATGCCGCGGCCTCATTGAAGCTCAGTCGATGAGCATCCTGCTTGAGCGCTTGGGCAGATTTCCGCGGCTTCATGCCGCGGCCTCATTAAAGTCGGCTCCCCGCTCCCTTTCGCCATTATGCGTGTTCGTGCTAGCCTTCCAGGCATCGGGTATGCGCACCCGATGGCATGCAGTGTCGAGCTAACGAAGAGCTTCATGCCAAAGACGGTGTCCGTCCAAGCGCAGCGCCATCCAGACCATTGGAGCTGCTATGGACACCGCAACCCCTGCGCCACCTTCTCTTTCCGTCTCACAACTCGCTGCTTCGTTCGGCTCGCCGCACGCCCCGCTCGTCCTCGATGTGCGTCGAGACTCGGCGTTCGCGGCGTCGCGCTTGGTCATACCGGGGGCGCTGCGCGCCGCTCCGCAGACCGTGGGTTCCGACTCGCTGCCGTGGCTGCGCCATCTGCCGCAGGGCCGGCCGATCGTCGTGTACTGCGTGCACGGTCACGAAGTGAGTCAAGGCGTCGCACGCGCACTGCTTGAAGCGGGCTACTACGCCGCGTATCTCGTTGGAGGTATGGCCGCTTGGGAGGCAGGCGCCCTGCCGACCTTGCGCAAGCAAAGCGAGCTCGGCATACCGGCGACGCTCGGCACGCCCAGTCGGTGGATCACGCGCGAGCGTCCGAAGATCGATCGCATCGCTTGCCCATGGTTGATCCGCCGTTTTATCGATCCGAGCGCGCAGTTCCTGTACGTACCGTCCGACCAGGTTGTTACTGCGGCCGATCGCGAGCGCGCGATCGCGTACGACATCCCGCGGGTCCGGTTCTCGCATCGTGGCGAGCAGTGCAGTTTCGATGCGTTTCTTGTCGACTTCGAGCTGCGCAGCCCGGTGCTCGATGCGCTCGCAACGATCGTGCGCGGCGCGGATACCGACCGTGTCGATCTCGCGCCACAGGCAGCGGGTTTGGTTGCCGTCTCGCTCGGACTTTCGGTGATGTACGGCGATGACCACGCGATGCTCGAGCGCGCCGTCGAGGTCTACGACGCACTCTACGCGTGGCTCCGTGCGGCGCGCGGTGAAGTGCACAACGCCGAATTGTTCAAGACCGCCTGACAGCGACGAGGGCCAGCAATGCTGAACACGACAAAGCGATGGATCGGGGCGACGTTGCTCGCGGTCGCGAATGCCGACGGCGCCGCGCAAATCCCGGGAGCCGACACGGTCGAGCGGTTCGAGTCCGTGTCGCCGGGCGCGGTGCCGACCGGTTGGCAGTGCGGCGTGACCGGACGCGGATCACCCAAGTGGGCGGTCGAGCGCAGCGCCGACGGGCAGACTGCCGGCAACGTCCTTCGCCAAACGGGCAGCGGCGATTTTCCATGGTGCGTGAAGAACGGAACCGCGATCGCCGATGGCTTCGTCGAGGTGCGCCTCCGACCGGTCGCCGGACGCGAGGACCAAGCCGGCGGCGTGGTCTGGCGCTGGCAGGACGCGAACAACTACTACGTTGCGCGTGCCAATGCGCTCGAGAACAACGTGTCGCTGTACATCACACAGGGCGGCCGGCGTATCACGATCAAATACGTTGATTCGTCGGTTCCGCGCGGCCGGTGGAGCACGCTGCGCGCCGAGTTCAGCGGCCGCGCCATTCGCGTCGCGCTCAACGGCCAGACGCTGATCGCGCTCGATGATGCGCGCCTGCCTCGCGCCGGCAAGGTCGGCGTGTGGACCAAGGCCGATAGCGTGACCGAGTTCGATCAATTCCGCTTCAGCTCGGCGGCGCCGAAATAACATGAGTACGCGTCGGTCAACGCGAATTGAAAACGTTGCTATGGGCGTTTTTCTCGCAGTTGTCCCACCAATGCGGTGATCAGCTTTGTAGGTTGATGCCGTTTGCGGCGTTTGCCTAGCCGGGTTCGTTCGCAGGCACCCGGTCCGAAAGGACACTTCGTCTCAAGCACTGCTCCAGGTCCCCGTTGTCGGGGGAGGAGTAGTTATGAGTTCGAGGTTTCTATTTGCAGTGTTCAGTGCCGCGCTCGTCTTGTCCCTTCCGGTGTGCATTGCCAAGGGAGCGGAGTCACTCGGACCGCAGGTCCGGAGCCGGGTTGACGCGGAGCGCGGCCGCGTATGGATTCTCACTAGTCGAGGTGTCGCCGTCTACGATGCGGCGGCGCATGAAAGGCTGCGGCGTGTGTTGTTGCCCGGATGGATCAACGCGGGCGAGCCTTACGGCTGCTTGCCCGATCTCACTTTGGGACCGATCGGTGAGGCGGTCATCCCGAGCAACGTTATCCCCGTACTGTGGCGAATCGACCCAATAACACTCGC
>CADECO010000464.1:2845-4349 GCA_902825905.1 uncultured beta proteobacterium | reverse complement strand
GACGCTGCCGTAAACGCCCTCGGGCACATCCTCATCCGTCGTCGCATGGAGGCCGCAACATGAAGCCCGCCACCGACCAGGCGCTCGCCTCGCTCGCCCAGATCCGCATGCAGGTCATGTGGGACCGGTTGATCGCCGTCGCCGAGGAACAGGCGCTCACGCTCATCCGCACCGGCTTTTCCACGTCGACGCGCGAAGCGGGCGACGTCTCGGCCGGCGTGTTCGACGCGAGCGGCAACATGCTCGCGCAGGCGGTCACCGGCACGCCCGGCCACGTCAATGCGATGGCGCGCGCGGTGCGGCATTTCCTCGCCAAGTTTCCGCTCGAGACGATGGCCGACGGCGACGTGTTCTTCACCAACGATCCGTGGAAGGGCACCGGCCATCTGCACGACTTCACGTTCGTGACGCCCACCTTCCGCAAGGGCAAGCCGGTGGGCCTGTTCGCCTCCACCAGTCACATGGTCGACGTGGGCGGTCGTGGTATGGGCCCCGATTCGCGCCAGGTGTACGAGGAAGGCATCTACATCCCGCTGATGCGGTTCGCGCGCGCCGGACGAGTGGAAGAACCGGTGGTCGAGATCATCCGCGCCAACGTACGCGAGTCGGCGCAGGTGATCGGTGATCTCTACTCACTCGCGGCGTGCAACAAGGTCGGCGGCCGGCGGCTGGTGCAGATGATGGACGAGTTCGAGATCGACACGCTCGATGCGCTCGCCGCGCACATTCTGGAACGCTCAAGGGAAGCCACGTTGGCCGCGATCGGCAAGATCAGGCCGGGCGTCTACAAGCACGAGCTCACTGCCGACGGCTACGACAAGCCGGTGAAGCTGGCCGCCACGATGACCATCGGCCCAACCGGCATCGACGTCGCGTTCGACGGCACCTCTGGCGTGTCCTCCTACGGAATCAACGTGCCGATGTGCTACACCGAGGCGTACTCGAGCTTCGGCGTGAAGTGCATCGTCGCACCCAAAGTGCCCAACAACGAAGGCTCACTCTCATGCATCCGCGTGACCGCACCGGTGGGCACGATCCTCAATGCGGTTCATCCGGCGCCGGTGGCCACGCGCCACATCACCGGACAGCTGCTGCCCGATCTGATGTTCGGCTGCCTGCATCAGGCGCTGAACGGCGGCGTACCGGCCGAGGGCACCTCCTGCCTGTGGAATCTGTTCGCCATGGGCGGTGACTCGCGCATCGAAGCCGACGTCGAAGCGATCGCCAAGACCAAAGCGTTCAACGTGATGAGCTTTCATTCCGGCGGCACCGGTGCCCGCCCGGGCAAGGACGGCCTGTCGGCTACCGCCTTCCCCAGCGGCGTGCGCAACGTACCGATCGAGATCACCGAAGCGCTCTCGCCGCTGCTGGTCACGCGCAAGGAGTACCGCGTCGATTCGGGCGGGCCGGGCAGGAATCGCGGCGGCCTCGGCCAGGTGATGGAAGCGGTGCATCTGGACAACGTGCCGTACATGATCAGCGCCAACTACGATCGCGTGCATTT
>CADECO010000464.1:0-2745 GCA_902825905.1 uncultured beta proteobacterium | reverse complement strand
GCATGCGAGTAAGCGCCGGACTACCCACCGGGATGGAGGGCCTCACCTACCCCATCCCGTTCTCCGATCCTGAGAACGTCGCCAGGATCGCGCTAGCCGCCGAGCGTCTGGGCTACGACTCGGTGTGGGGCAACGATCACATGACCACGCAGCACTACGTGCGCGAGGAGTTCCCGGTGCCGCCGCGCTTCTGGGAGCCGCTGGTCACCTATGCGTACCTTGCCGGCATCACCAAGACCCTGCGCTTCGGCACCGGCGTGCTGGTGCTGCCGATGCGCCGCGACATCGTCGCCACCGCCAAGCAGATCTGCACGCTCGACCACTTCTCGGGCGGCCGGCTCGAGATCGGCGTGGGCATCGGTGCATATCGCGAGGAGTTCGATGCGGTGCAGCCCGATTCCCCGCTGCAGCGCGGTGACATCGTGAGCGAAGGGTTGGAGGCGATGAAGAAGCTCTTCAGCGACCGCGTCGCCTCGTTCGAGGGCAAGTTCTACCGTTATCGCGACGTCGAGTTCTTTCCCAAGCCGAAGCAGAAAAACATCCCGATCCTGGTCGGCGGCAACAACTTCAACAACATCCGCCGCGCGGTGAAATCGGCCGACGGCTGGCTGCCGGCCGGCATCCACGTCACCAAGGTGCGCGAGGGCGTGGCGCTGATGAAGCAGCTCGCCGGGCAGGCCGGCCGCGACTTCTCGAAGATGGAAGTGGCCCCGCAGTTCATCGTCCGCGTGGGCAAAACCACCGCCGAAGCGGTACGCGATTTCCAGGCGAGCCAGATGTACAAACACGTCGTGTCACTGCGCAAATCGACGCTCAAGGAGCAAGGCAGCCTGACGATGGAGGAATGCAATCTCATCGGCACGCCGAGCGAAGTGGTGGAAAAGGCGCTCGCGCTGCGCGAAGCCGGCGTCACGCATCTGCTCGGCCTGTACTTCGCGGCGAACTCGGTGTCCGATCTGATCGATCAGATGGAAGTGTTCGCCGCCGAGGTGATCCCGAAGGTGAAGTGATCAGGCTCAAGCCGGCGACGGCGGTTTGCGCCGCACCGCAGTCTCGGTCGATCGAATACGCGCCGACGGCAGCTGCTGTGGTTTGCGCAGTCGTGCGATCGTTCCCATGAAGTCGACGAACGCACGCACGCGCGCCGGCAGATTTCTCTGGCTCAGGTAGATCGCGTTGATGGGTTCGGGCCGGGTGCGTAGCGCGGGCAGCAGTTCGATCAGCTCGCCGTTCGCAATCGCATCTACGACCATGTTGTCGGGGACCTGCGCAATACCCAAACCGGCTTGCGCCGCGGCCACCAACGCTTCGCCATCGTCGATCAGCATGCTCGCGCGAGGGTGATGTTCGACGGTCTTGCCTTCGACCAGGAACCGCCAGGGTCGCTCCCGCCGCGACGCCAGTCCGCGGAAAACCAGCGCCGGATACCGCTCGAGCTCCTCGAGCGCACGCACCTCGGTGATTCGCGCCAACTTGGGCGAAGCGATGGTGACGATGCCCTGCACGCCGATCGGTCGCGCAACCAGTGTCGAGTCGTTCAGGGTTCCGATCCGAATCGCGATGTCGATGTTGTCCTCGACCAGGTTGATGAAGCGATCGGAGAAGCTCAGCTCCAGTCGAACCTCGGGGTAGCGTTCGAGGAAGCCGTGCAGATGGGGAACGATCAGACGTTTGCCGATCGTCATCGGCATGTTCACGCGCAGCCGGCCGCGCGGCGCGATCGAACGGTGCGAGAGCTGATTGCGTGCGGACTCCAGATCCTCGATCAGCTGCCGGCACTGGCCGAAGAAGAGCGCCCCCTCATCGGTCAGCGAGATGCGCCGCGTCGTTCGGTGCAGCAGGCGCACACCCAGATCAGCTTCCAGACGCGCGATGCTCTTGCCGACGCCCGAAGGCGTAATGCCGAGCACGTGAGCCGCGCGCGTGAATCCGCCCAACTCCGCGGCGCGTACGAAGGCGAGGATGCCGTTGAAGTGCTCCATGACGTGATCCGGTTGCAACCCATTCGTGACGGATTGCGGACCATCGGTCCGCAATGTTCTTCCCGGCAGCCAGTTTATCCAGATCGACGGCTGCGTTGAAATGCGCGTCATGCCGGTCGCATCGACGCGCCGGCACCCAGGGAATCACCGACCAACCGCATCACCGCACCAGGAGACTCCAATGACTGTTTATGCCAACACCGCGCTGACCCCGAACATCCTGCCCGGACTCGCCCACAGCACCCTCGCCGGTGCCGAACATGGTTTGCGCCAGCTGGCCGTGTGGTCACAATCGATCGATGCCGGGGCCGGCTCCCCGCCTCATCGTCACGACTGCGAGGAAGTCATCCTCATCCTGGAAGGAAGCGGCGCGCTGTCGATCGACGGCGCCGAACTGCCCTTCACCCAAGGACAGACGCTCGTGATACCGCCCAACAAACCTCACCAGATCTTCAACACGGGCGAGCGCGCGCTCCGGTTGATCGCCGCACTCAGCGCCGCACCGGTGCGCGTGGAATTTCCCGACGGTACCGAGATCGATCTGCCCTGGCAGACGGCCGGCTCGGCTCGCCGCGATTGATCGGCCCGACAAGGCTCGGCGCGTCAGTGATCCAGCGCGCCGAGCACCCGCAACAGATCCGCGTTGGTGTCCACGCCGCCGATGATGACCTCATCGGCGCCGAGCGCGCCGTACTGGGCATAACGCGCCTTGACCTGTTCCGCCGTGCCTGCGGCGGCATGCGCGCGCACCACCGTATCGGTC
>CADECO010000463.1:0-4354 GCA_902825905.1 uncultured beta proteobacterium | reverse complement strand
TTGCTGGCTTGCATCGATCGGATGCTGCTGTCGAGCGAGCCGTATCGATTTCGCGACCACCACGTGGCGGAGTTGTCGGTCATGCCGGCGCTGCGCGACAAGCCGGTGTCGCTCATCGATGGCGAGATGACTTCCTGGTACGGCAGCCGTGCCATCCGCGGCTTGGAATACCTGCCGGCGCTGCGGCGTTCGCTGGTCTGAAACGGCCGATGCCGCACCATGCCGGCGTCGCGCTACGCGTAGCCGTTGTCCGTGCGCGATTCCGTGGCCCGCGCGGGTCTCTGCGGTTGCGCGCGACTACTTGCGGATAAAGCGCTGGCGCCCCTCGGCATCCACGATGCGCTCGACGCGGCCTGCTTCGACCAGATAGTTGAGATGCGCCAACGTTTCGCCCATCGCGAAGAACACGCCGTGCGCATCGAGCTTGCGTCGAAATAAGGTCGGAATCAGCTCGGCCGCGGTGTGCGGCGCAACGCACGCCTCCTCCAGCTCGGCAAAGCGCGCATCGTGATGATCGACCAGCTGGCGCACGCGCTCATGCAGCCCGTAGAACGGCAAGCCGTGCGAGGGCAGCACCAGCGTGTCATCGGGCAACTCGCGCATCCGCTTGACCGAATCGATGAAGCGTTTGAGCGGATTACCGTCGGGATTGACCGCCGACACCGACACGTTGGTGCTGATGCGAGGCAGCACCATGTCACCCGAGATCAACAACTTTCGCGCCGGGCAGAAGAACGATGCGTGCTCGGGCGCGTGGCCGTAGCCCATGATGACATGCCAGCGCTCGCCGTCGATCGAGAGCGTGTCGCCATCGATCAAGCGTCGATACGCTTCGGGAAACTCCGGCACCCCGCGCCGATACGCATCACCGCGATACAGGTCGATGTGTGCCAGCCACTCGTCGCCCAGGCCGTGATCGCGGAACAGCTTGACCAGTCGCGCCACGGCGTAGCCGGCCGACTGGCCGATCCACGCGTGCGCCATCAGGTAGTCGCCCTGCGAGATGTGGAACGTCGCGGCGAAGCGCTCGCTCAACCAGCGCGCGTTGCCGGCGTGGTCGGGATGCAGATGCGTAACCATCACGCGCGACACCGATCGGCCGCGCAACTCGCCGGGCAGCAACTGATTCCAAAGCGCGCGCGTGGGCTCATCGCCGATGCCGCAATCGACCATCACGACGCGATCGCCGTCGTCGAGCAGCCACAGATTGATGTGGTTGAGCGCGAAAGGCAGCGGCATGCGCACCCAGCGTACGCCGGGCGCGATCGGCAGCACCTGGGCGGGTTCGGGCGGCGTTTCAGTCGGGTAACGCAAGGCGGCGGGATCGGCCATCGTTGCAGTGCGCATGCCGTTGCAGAAGGACGGCCATTGTCGCAGATCGATCCGCCGCACCTCGCGCCTTGCTCCACTAGCAAGACTCGCGACCGCCTCATCCTATCGAAATCCGCGTGCTCGTCATGGACGGTCGACCCGCGGCATTGACGCCTGTGGCTGCCCGCTCATAGAGTGACCGCCCTGCCGCGCGCCAGCTCCGTCGCCAACGATTGCTCACCTGGAGACCATCATGCCGAACGATCCGATCATCATCGCCGCCGCCGTCCGCACCCCGATGGGAGCGTTCAACGGCGAACTCAAGGGATTCGCCGCGCCGGAGCTGGGGGCTGCGGCGATTCGCGCCGCCGTCGAGCGTTGCGGTGTGAAGCCCGAGCAGATCGATGAAGTGATCATGGGCTGCGTGCTGCCGGCAGGTCAGGGGCAGGCCCCTGCGCGGCAGGCGTCGCTGGGCGCCGGGCTGCCACTTGCCACCGGCTGCACCACCATCAACAAGATGTGCGGCTCGGGCATGAAGGCGGCGATGCTCGCGCACGATCTGCTCGCCGCGGGGACCAACGACATCATGGTCGCCGGCGGCATGGAATCGATGACCAACGCGCCTTATCTGCTGCCCAAAGCGCGCCACGGCTATCGCATGGGCCATCACCAGGTGATCGACCACATGTTCTTCGACGGCCTGGAGGACGCCTACGAAAAAGGCCGGCTGATGGGCACCTTCGCCGAAGACTGCGCCGGCGCGATGCAGTTCGCGCGCGCCGAGCAGGACCATTTCGCGATCACTTCGCTGGAACGCGCGCAGGCGGCCAACAAGCAGGGCTGGTTCGCCTGGGAAACGACGCCGCTCGCGATCAAATCGGGCAAGGACGAGCGCTTCATCGAAGGCGACGAGCAACCGTTCAAAGCGAACATCGAGAAGATCCCCACGCTCAAGCCGGCGTTCCGCAAGGACGGTACCGTGACGGCCGCCAACTCCAGCTCGATCTCCGATGGCGCCGCTGCCCTGGTGATGATGCGTCGCTCGAGCGCCGATCGCCTCGGCGTGAAGGCGCTCGCCGTGGTCCACGCACATACCACGCACGCCCAGGCGCCGGCACAGTTCACCACCGCACCGGTAGGTGCGATCAAGAAGCTGTACGACAAGACCGGGTGGACCGACAAACAGGTCGATCTGTACGAGATCAACGAAGCCTTTGCGGTGGTGACGATGGCCGCGATGCGCGAACACAAGCTCGCGCATGAGAAGGTCAATATTCACGGCGGCGCCTGCGCGCTCGGTCATCCGATCGGTGCGTCGGGTGCGCGCATCCTGGTCACCCTGATCGGCGCGCTGCGCAAAACCGGTGGTAAGCGCGGGGTAGCGAGCCTGTGTATCGGTGGCGGCGAGGCGACCGCGATGGCGATCGAATTGCTGTAACGCGCGCCTTGCGCCGCGCTGGCGCGAACGCTCAGTCGCGGATGCCGTAGATCAGTGCCAGCGCCACACCGACGAAAAACATCACCGCGCTTGCCAGCAGCACGACCCGGCCCGAGCGCGGCGGCAGGATGACCGACAGGACCGCGCCGCTGAGCGACGTCAGCATCAGGCCGAAGGTCACCGCCGTCGTGGCGGAGACGGCAGGATGAAAGCGGTGCAGCTTGATCGACTCGAACACGATCACCGTCGCCGCAGTGATCGCCACGGCCGCGAGAACCAGAAAGAAAGCGCTGGTGACGACGCGTGTGGACGGTGCCAGGGATTTGGAAAGGGAAGTCATCGCGGACGCTCGTACTTTTGTAGTGTGATCGCGCGGCATGCGTGGACAGGTTCGGTCCATTGCACGCCCGCAACTCTGGTGCGCAGACGGCGCGCATTGTTGTGCCAGGCGTGGTGAGGCAAGCAGGTCAATGTTCACGCCCGCGAGGTTCACCAGGCCATCTTGGCCGTGGCGCGCAAGCCGGCGTGTACAAGTTCGCATCGGCCCGGTGCTGCCGTCACGCGGGGGAAGCATTGCCGAAGCACGCTGGGGTAGTGGGCCGCGGGGTAGAATCCGCGACTTGCTCGCCTCGCAAACCCCTCGCGCTCGATGCCGGGCGCCAACGATGGACGGGCCCGTTCGACCCACCGCCCCGTCCGCCCAATGAGCAACAACAATCCGTATGCCCCGCCGGGCGCGAAAGTCGATGATCGCGACCCGCGCAATCGTCGCGGTTCGCCGTGGCGCGCCGTGTTTTTCGGCTGGCTCGCCGACATCGGCGGCACGATCGTGTTCGCGAGCACCGTTCTCGCGCTGCTCGCAGGAGCCATTGCCGGATCGAGCCCGGCCGCGCTTGCCGCGCTGGAGCGCTCCGGTGGCTGGCAGATGCTCGGGCTGGTGTTCGGCATGGGATTCACCGCGCTCGGCGGCTATGTCACCGCGCGCATCGCCAACTACTCGGAGTTGCGGTTGGCGTTCGTCACCGGATTGATGTCGCTGCTCACCGGCGAAGTGCTGCTGCAGGCTGGTGAAGCCGACAGCTCGATGTTCTGGGTCCGGCTTGTCGGGCTGATCTGCACGATTCCGATCGCGATGGCCGGTGCGTGGCTCTACATGCAAGGCAAGGCCGCGGCGGTGCCGCCCGCCTGAACGCTCAACCAGTCATCGAACGTTTTCATGGCTACCATCAAGACGCGGCTCAACGCACGCAGCGCCGAATTCCAGTCCAATGCGCAGACGATGCGAACGCTGGTGGGCGATCTGCGCGACAAGGTCGCTCGCGTCGGCCTCGGCGGCGGTGAGGACGCCCGTGCCAGGCACGCCGCTCGCGGCAAACTGCTGCCGCGCGAGCGGGTGCGGATGCTGCTCGATCCGGGCGCGCCGTTCCTCGAGCTGTCGCAACTGGCCGCGTTCGGGATGTACAAGGACGAAGCGCCCTGCGCCGGCATCATCACCGGCGTGGGCCGTGTGTCGGGCACCGAGTGCGTGATCGTCGCCAACGACGCCACCGTCAAGGGCGGCACCTACTATCCGATGACGGTGAAGAAGCACCTGCGCGCGCAGGA
>CADECO010000462.1:0-4435 GCA_902825905.1 uncultured beta proteobacterium | reverse complement strand
CACGAAAGATCCGTAAGCATAAATTCCGGTCCCAGGCGTAGTGCATTTCCTCACGGATCGTGTTTTCAGCGGCTGCTAACGTGCGCGCTCGATGTGAACCGCAAGCCGATCCAAGTTGCCGATGGTGGCGCCCGACACGGGCTCCACGCTCCTGCTAAGGCGACTGGATGACGACTCCCTGATCGAGCACGTCGTCGGCCGCTTCCGGCCCCCGATGTCCTGACGTACCTCTCCCACGTGCGCGCACGCGCGCCTGACGGTTCGCAGTATCCGGAGCATGGATCGTCATTGGGGGAATCGATGGACCGTCAGATCGTCTTCGCGCGGACCAACAAGGGCCACAAGGAAGTGGCGGGCCGAACCACATTCCTCAAGGCGGCCGATCGCAGCGTCCTGTTCCTGTTCACGGGCAAGGAGTCGTTGCGCGAGATCGAGTCACGCATCGATCCCTCGATCGCCAAGCGTCTGGACAGCGTCGTGCAGAGACTGCTGCGCGAGCAGTTCATCCACGTGCCGGAACCGCACGAGATCTCCGCGCCACCGGAGCGCATCCAGATCGGGGAGCGGCTGGCGGTCGGTTCGCGCGATTCGGGCTCGATCGTGACGATGGAGCCGCCGGAGACGCTGCCTGAGCCGGAAGCCAATCCGGCCGCCGACGATCTGGTGAACGCGGTGCTGCAGCAGGCGAAGGAGTCGTCGCGTCGCCAGGGGTTGGTCGAACGCATGCGTCAGATGGAGTCCGACGCACGCAAGAAGGCGGCAGCGCCCAAGGCGACCGAGGCGCGCGGTATGGTGCTTCCGGCCAAGCGGTTGCAAGCCGCGTTCAGTGCGCACAGCGAGGCACCTGCGGCAGAACCGGTGCTTGATCCCAAGCGCATTCTCGCGCGTTCGGGCAAGGGCGCGCTCGAGTTCATCGGGCGCACCTGCACGCTGCGGCCGGGCCTGCAGAAGATCCTCGCGCAGGTCGACGGCGTATCGACCGTTGATGAGATCCAACGGCGCATCGGACATAGTGACAAAGCAGTAGCGTCGGGATTGGATACGCTGCTCAAGCGCGGCTACATCCAGGATTCAGCCGCGGTGCTGGAAGGGCTGGAGCCCGACATCGATTTCGATGCCAACGTCTCCGCGCGGGGGCCGCAAACGATCAGTCCGGGGACCGAGCCCCTCGCGCCGGCCGACATTCAAGCCCTGGAAGCCGAGCGCTCGACGCTCGCTGATGTATGGCGGGAACTCGCTGCGCAACAACGCCGCGACCTTGCCGCACACGCCGAGGAGGTTTCGCGCGCCGCACGGCAGAGTGAGGAATACATCGATCGGGTCGAGACCGATGCGCCGGTGCGCTCGTCGCCACGAGCTTCGCGGCGTGAGGAGCGGAGCGCGGAGCCGGCTGCGATGTTCGAACGGTATGCGCCACGCCCCGCTGCCGATGGCGACTGGGCGAGCGAGCAGTTCGCCCGCCGGACGCGCGCGCGCAAGGTCGAGCCGAAGCAAGGTGTACTGGCCAAGCGAGCGGCGGCGCCGATCGCGGCCATTGCAGTGCTGCTGGCCATCGTGGGCTATCTGCTGGCGCCGTTCTTCGACACGGCACGGTACGAAGTGGCGGCGGGTCAATACTTCGACGAGCCGGTGCGAATCGGGGGAGCAAGTCTGACGTTGTGGCCACGGCCAGCAGTGAGGTTGAGCGACTTGCGTATCGGTGATGAACGAAGCGGATTGCGTATCGAAAGTGCTTATGCGCGAATCGGCCTTGAATGGTTGACGGGTAGCGAGCTGGTCGTGCCGCTGCTGGAAATCGATGGTGCCATCGTGACGACGACGGAACTTCGAAAGTTGCTGAAGCCGAGTGCTCAGGGGAATGCGCAGGCGTTGACCCTGCGCCGCATCGAAGCGCGCCGCATCCACATTCTCGATGCCACGTGGAAGTTCAACAACGCGAACATCGACGTGGAGATCGGTCGCAACCACGCCGTACGCCGCCTGACCGTCTCGAGTGCCGATGGCGCGCTCAAGGCGCAGTTTCTGCCCAGCGCAGATGGATCGATCAATCTGGAGATCAGCGCGGCGAAGATGGCGCTGCCAGGGACGGCGCTGGTGATCGACCAGTTCGATGCGCGCGGGAGCTACACGACCGACGAATTCCTGCTGCGCGAATTCGATGGCCGATTGCTGGGCGGCGTGGTGAACGGGCAAGCACGCATCCGTCAGGGAGCAAATTGGGTCGCCGAGGGCACGTTCGAGGCGCGTGGCGTCGACCTGGCACAGGCGGCCAAGCCGCTCTTCGATGACGGCACCTTGTCGGCCAAAGGGCGATTTCGCACCAGCGCAAATACACCGCATGAGCTGTTCGCGGGTGGAAGCGTCGAGGGCGCACTCTCAGTCGATCGAGGCACGTTCAACGGCGCAGACCTGTCTCGCGTGGTACTACGCGAAGACAGTCCGCGTGGGGTCACGCCGCTCACTGAACTGACTGCCGGCTTCAGTGCGCAACTGGGCAGCCGGCTGTCGATCGCCAACGTGCGCTTCAAGTCCAATCGCGTTGCCGGGACGGCTTCCGCGCAGGTGGACGGGAACGGCGCGTTGCGCGCGCAGATTGCCGGCTCGCTATGGACGCCACAGGGCCAGGTGAGCAACGGCGTTGATTTGGGCGGTACCGTGCGACGGCCGGTGATCGTCGGCCGGAAGGACTGATAGCTGCGAGGCTTTGAGCCTTTGCGCCGATGAGGCAGTGCCTCAGACGCAGCGCGTCATCGTTCACGCGGATGGCCGCAGCATCACGAGGCGCCTCACCGTCTGCATGGTGACGGCAATGCATATTCGTTGGCAGCGACCGATCAGGCCCGGAAACTTTCGCACAAACCATCTGAGCCGGTGGTCGTCACGCGGAGATGCAGCGCAGTTTTGCACGTGGGCCGGTGGAGGCGGGTGTTAGCCTGCCGCAGTGCGCGTTGCGCCGACAGCTCCTGGTACCAGTGAGGTACCGCCGTGGCGAGTCGAACAAGCGTACGCGGGTGCGATCACTGCGGATCGTGCCGGACATGAACCGAGGCGGCCGTACTACTCCGACTCTGCAACGCCAGGGCCGGGCCTCGCAACAACGATCAGCGCTTGCTGTACGGGTGACATCGGCATGGACCGTCGGGCCGTCTACTTGCGGACCTCCAAGGGGCTCAAGGAACTGATGGGGCGAACGAGCCTGCTGGGCTCGTCCGACCGCAATATCCTTTTTCTGGTGACCGGCAAGGTCACGCTCGGTGAGATCGAGGCGCGCCTGGATCCGTCGCTCAAATCACGCCTGCAGGCATCCATCGACAAACTGGTGCGCGAGGAATTCATCTTCGTGCCTGGCCCGAGCGAGATGGGCAGCGAGACCGACATCACCAATGGGGTATTGATCGATCCGACGCGCGCCAGCCGGCCGGGCGCGGTTCAGTCCGCGGCGGGAAGGTCCGCCGCCGATGTCGAGCCGGCGCTGACCGCGACGTCGGATGATGCAATCAACGCGGCGCTCAAGCAGGCTCAGGACCAGTCTCGCCGCCAGTCGATTGTCGAGCGCCTCCACCAGGTCGAACACATGGCGAGCTCCTCGAGTGTCGCGGTGACTGCCCGCAAGGCCGTTGCACTCGCTGATGGAGCACTAGTTGCGTCCTCGATTCCGGGGGGGGCTGCAGCGGGAGTCAAATTCGGTTCTGCCCAGGTGTTCGCGCGCACCGCCAAGGGGGCACAGGAATACATCGGCCGCACACAGACACTGCCGCCCACGCTTGCCAAGCTGCTCGCGCTGATCGATGGCGAATCGAATCTCGGCGCGATCACCGCCCGGGTGGGTGACGGCGACGGGCGCGTCGTCGGCCTCGGCATCCAGAAGCTGGTGCGTGACGGGTACGTGCAGGAAGCTACGCTGGCGATCAAAGACCTCGTGCCGGCCGCCGATTTCGAACAGACCCTGGAACGGACAGTCGGGGCGGGCCGGATTCCGGTGCAGATCGAAGGCATTGAACCTCCCGCTCCTCCAGCTACGTCGAATGAACCGGCGAGCGACAAGGACGGCGCATTCGGTGACGTGGCCCAGGCGCTGGCGAATCACGCAGCGATCGAAGCGAGTGTCGCGGAAACCGCCAGGCAAGTAATTGCGCGAGCCGCGGCACCGTCCACGGCCGAAGCGGAAGTCGCTGCAAAGCTGCCGACTGAGGGTGGGCGAGACCGCGACGAACCGGGACGAGCCGGTCGCACACAAGCCAGGCGGCGCAGCCGCCGGGTCGACGTAGAACAGGATGCGGTCGAGGAAATCCCCGCGTTCACGCATTCAGTGGACCCGGAGCGGACAGCGCCGGAAAGCAAGTCCAGGCGATTTCGGCTGCCACGGTGGGCCATCGCCGTCGCGGCGCTGAGCGTTGTGATCGGTGGTGGAGCGTTCTGGCTTTGGCCATTGTTC
>CADECO010000461.1:0-4461 GCA_902825905.1 uncultured beta proteobacterium | reverse complement strand
GGCGCGTGTCGCGGGCAGCGCGGAAGCCGACATCAGGAAAGCTCGTCTGCCGAGCATGGGTCCTCCTCCTCTTTTGTTGATTCGACGCTACGTCGCTGAACGGGTCGAAATCTACTTCGACCCGTCGGTTGTGGCTAGGGAATGTCCTCACAAGGGGCCCGCCCCTCATGCCTCCCGGGAGATTTGGGACCGCCGCATCCTGGGATAGGTTATGCGGAGGCTCCCTGGCGACGATGCCGATCCACTATCATCGACGCAGCTGGCGACGATCACACAGACAAAAAAAGGGGAGATCGCAATGAGTACGGTCGGTAGGATGAGCACGACCATGCGGCGAATGCCGCTCCATGCGCTTGCCGCGGCATTGGGCACAAGCGCTTTGCTGGGTTGCGCCGGCATGCAGGTGAAGGAAGTGGGCAGCATGCACATTGGCGGTCGCGCGGTCACGCTCTCAGGGCTGCCGACCCGCGAGATCGTGTTCACCGCGGGCTCGCCGCCGTTCAAGGTCGATCCGAACGGCGATTTCGAGACCGAGCAGATGTACGCGCAATACGTGAAGCTCGTCAGTCCTGCCGGGCGCTATCCGGTGCTGATGATCCACGGCGGCGGACTCTCCGGCGTCACCTGGGAGACCAAGCCCGACGGCGATCCGGGCTGGCAGAACTTCTTCTTGAAGGCCGGCTTCGACGTGTACGTGGCCGACGCGGTCGAGCGGGGCCGTGCGTCGTGGTCGCGCTATCCAGAGGTCTACAAGAGCGAGCCGTTCTTTCGCACCAAGAAAGAAGGGTGGGAGCTGTTTCGCATCGGCGCGCTCGGTTCATACGAGACCGATCCGGGCAAACGCAAGAGTCTGGAGGGCACGCAGTTCCCGACCGCCGCGTTCGATCAGTTCATGAAGCAGGGTGTGCCGCGCTGGGCCACCAACGATGGGCCGACGCAGGCCGCGTACAACGCGCTGATCCAGAAGGTGTGTCCCTGCATCATCGTCGTGCACAGCCAGGGCGGCAATTTCGCCTTCAACGCCGCACTCAACGCGCCGGACAAGGTGAAGGCGATCGTCGCGGTCGAGCCCTCAGGTGCGCCCGATCCGACCAAGGCCAATCTCGCTGCGCTCAAAGGCACGCCGCACCTGTTCGTGTGGGGCGATTTCCTCGACAAGCATCCGCTGTGGCCGAAGCTGATCCCGAGCATCGATCGCTATCGCGACGGCCTGCGCGCAGCCGGTGTGCGCGCCGAGCAGATGGATCTGCCCAAGCTCGGCATGCGCGGCAATTCGCACATGCTGATGATGGACAAGAACTCCGACGCTATCGCGCAACGCGTGGTCGATTGGCTCGCCGCGCAGGGGATGCGCTGAGCGGGGCGATCAGTAGATCGTTTGCCGGATGCGGTCGGGGTACGTGCGGTCGTACTCCGCCGTATCGAAGGGCTCCTTGCTGAGCGCGGCGAGGATCTGGCCGTTGCTCGGCAGCTCCGAGCGCTTGATCTGCGTGCCCGCGTCCCACAGCTTCGAGCGGATCAGCGCCTTGGCACACTGGTAGTAGACGCGATCGGCGGTGATCTCGAGCAGCGTCTGCGGCAACTTCTCGTTGACCGTGAAGGTCGCCGCCAACGCCGGATCGACGACGATGCGCGCCCGGCCGTTGATACGCAGCGTCTCGCTCACCCCCGGAATCAGGAACAGCAGCGACACGCGCGGATCACGCACGATGTTGCGCAACGAGTCGATGCGGTTGTTGCCACGCCGATCGGGGATCAGCACGCGTTTGTTGTCGAGCACCCGCACGAAACCGGCCGGATCGCCGCGCGGTGAGCAGTCGAGCCCCTCGGGCCCGACGGTCCCGATCACCACGAACGGCGCCTTCTCGATGAAGGCGCGGTACTCGCTGGAGATGTAGTCGACCTCCTTGGTGATCGAGGCGCCCAGGGGCTGGCCGTACAGCGATTCCAGCTCGGCGATGGTGGTGATGGTGCGGGCTTGGCTCATCTGGTTCGTCCTGATTTGACCTGCTGATTTCATCTCAATGCGCCCGGCAAGATACCGCGATTCGCCTGATGCAGAAAGAGACATGGGCGGACGTTCGCCAGCCATGGCGCGGGTTCGTCTATGCTCGGTGGTTCACGGACTGGGCGGGAGGACGGTGGGCATGGATCTGATCGTTCGCAACGCGCGCGTATTCGGCGACGCAAGTGACACGCAAGTCGACATCGGCATCGATCGGGGCAAGTTCGTGGAGATCCGGCCGCGCCTGGAGGCGAGCGGTCGGCAGATCGATGCGGGCGGACGCCTGGTCACGCCCGGGTTCATCGAAACGCATATTCATCTGGATAAATCGCGCATTCTCGACCGGTGCAGTGCGCACAAAGGCGATCTGGACGAGGCGATCAGCGAAGTGGCCAGGGCGAAGCAGGCATTTTCTGCCGAGGACGTCCATGAGCGAGCCAAGCGCACGCTCGAGCGCGCGATCGTCAACGGCACGACGCACATGCGCACGCACCTCGAGGTCGATCCGGGCATCGGACTGCGCAGCCTCGAAGGCGTGCTGCCGCTGATCAAGGAGTACGCCTGGGCGATCGATCTGGAGATCTGCGTGTTTCCGCAGGAAGGGCTGCTCAACAATCCCGGTACCGACGCGTTGATGATCGAAGGGCTCAAGCGCGGATGCAGGGTGGTCGGCGGAGCGCCGTACACCGATTCCGATTCGCACGGGCAGATCGATCGGGTGTTCGCAATGGCACGCGAGTTCGACGTCGATATCGACATGCATCTCGACTTCGGGCCGGCCGCTGCCGGGATGGATCTGGACTATGTGTGCCAGCTCACCGAGCGCTTCGGCTATGGCGGGCGCGTGGCGATCGGCCATGTCACCAAGGCCACCGCGCTCAGCATCGAGGAATTCGATGCGGTGGGCAGGCGACTGGCGCGCGCTGGGGTCGCGCTCACCGTGCTGCCGTCGACCGACCTATATCTGATGGGACGCCATCACACCCACAACCACATTGTCACGCGCGGCGTAGTGCCCGCGCACAAGCTGCTGCCGCACGGGGTCAACTGCTCGCTGTCGTCGAACAACATCCTCAATCCGTTCACGCCGTTCGGCGATTGCTCGCTCATCCGCATGGCCAACCTGTACGCGAACGTCGCGCAGGTGGGCAAGCGCACTGACGTGATCGAGTGCCTGCGCATGGTAACCGAGCGCTCGGCGCGGCTTTGCCGGATCGGCGACTACGGCATCAAGGTCGGCAACTCGGCAGATTTCGTCGTGCTCGACTGTACCGATGCGGCCGCGGCGGTCTCGGAGTTGGCGCAGCCGCTCTATGGTTTCAAGCGCGGCCACCAGACGTTCACACGTCAGCCGGTGGTGATGCATCGGCCACATTGATGCGCCCGGTACAGATTCCGTTCGACCCGCTCGGTGCGTTCTGCAGGGAGAATCACACCGCGCTCGAGCCAACCGGATCCGGCCTGCTCGACGGCCTGAGCTTCGCAGCCAAGGACGTGATGGCGATCGCCGGCCATCGCACCGCGTTCGGTCAGCCCACGTGGTATCGCACCCACGCGGCGTCCGGCGAATCGGCGCGAGTCGTTCAGCAGTTGCTCGCCGCGGGCGCACGTATGGCCGGAGTCACGCTCACCGATGAGCTCTCGTACAGCCTGTCGGGCGAAAACGTTCACTACGGCACGCCGACCAACCCGAATGCACCCGGGCGCATCGCGGGAGGATCCTCGAGCGGCTCGGCGGCCGCTGCCGCCGGCGGCTATGTGGACTTCGCGCTCGGCACGGATTGCGCCGGTTCGGTGCGATTGCCGGCGAGCTACTGCGGCATCTTCGGCATGCGCCCCAGTCATGGTCGCGTATCGGGGCAGGGCGTGATTCCGTTCGCGCCCACGTTCGATGCGATGGGCTGGCTGGCGCGCGATCCCGGGGTGATGTTGAAGGTCGGGCGAGTGCTACTGAACGATCATGATGCACCTGCCAAACCCGAGCGGCTGCTGATCGCCAAGGACGCGTTCGCGCTCGTCGAGCCGCGTATCAGCGATGCGTTGCAAAGCGCAGTGCGAGAGCTTGGGCGGTCGTTTGCACGCGTCGAGGAAATCTGCGTGTGCGACACCGACCTGCGTACCTGGATGGAATGCTTCCGCTTGATTCAGGCTGAGGAGATCTGGCGCAACCTCGGCCCGTGGGTGCGCGAGCACGATCCGCAATTCGGGCCCGGCATTCGCGAGCGCTTCGAAATCGCCTCGCAGGTCACCCAGGCGGAGGTCGAACGCGAGCGCGCGTTGCGGCGCCACATCGTTGCTCGGATCGATCAGGTGGTGCGAGCGGGCGACGTGCTGTGCCTGCCGAGTTCGCCGCGCATCGCGCCGCGCATGAATACACCGACTGACGACCTCGAGATCACCTACCGATATCAGGCGATGAGCCTGCTCTGTATCGCCGGGCACGGCGGCTTGCCGCA
>CADECO010000460.1:0-4518 GCA_902825905.1 uncultured beta proteobacterium | reverse complement strand
TCGAACAGCACGACGGTGATGGGTTGCCAGCGACGCTCTCGGGCCACGCACAGAGCGCTCCTACCGAGCAACCGCACGTCGCGTTCGTCCCGCTGCCGTTCGTCGGACACGATCACGCAGATGGAGCAATCATTGGCTGCGCGCTGGTGCTGCCCCGTGTGCTTCCGGCGAGTGACCGCGAAACACTGTTTCGCCTCGTCGCGAAGTGGGAAAAGGCGCGCTCCGACAAGCGCGGCAACCTCACGCTCGCGGGTGGTTCGGTCCCCCCCTTCACCCTTCGCCGTGTGGATGTGTCGGCGAAGAGGTCGCTCTCACCCGAGCTGTGGTGCCGCGCGTCCACGCGTTTCATCACCGCAACGCCGATCGCCCTCGACAAGAACCCAGGAAACCTCCGCAGCAACCAGGATGGAACTGCACGCAAGGCCGCTCTGGAGGCACAGGGCAGCATCTACGACGCATGCATGCGCGTCGTCGGTGTCCGGCCGGTCTCGGTCGAGGTGTCGTTCGCACCGTTGCTCTCCGGGGCGCAGCACGTTCGCGACTTCCTGCCATGGCCTGGTCGCCCAGGGCGTACGCCGCGCGTGCGCGTCCATGCCGACATCCGTTTCGAAGGACGCGTGCAAGGCCCGCTCCTGTTAGGCGCCGGGCGTCACTTCGGCCTTGGTCTCTGCCTGCCCGTGGAGGACCGATGACGCTCTCCACCCTTGACTTCAGCGTCTTTCACGCAGCGGTGCATGGCGGCAAGCAGCCCTTCGCTTGGCAGCAGCGCCTGCTTGAGAAGATCGTTCGAGACAAGGCTTGGCCGAGTGTGCTCGACCTGCCGACCGGCGCGGGCAAGACCACTTGCATCGACGTCGCGCTGTTCGCGCTCGCGCTTGATGTGGAGAACAATTTCGAGGACCGTTGGTGCCCGCGGCGCATCGCGATGGTCGTGGATCGACGCCTCGCCGTCGACCAGGTTGCCGAGCGCGGGCGCTCCTTCTTGCGCGCTTTGATGACGAGCACGGATCCCGTTGTTGTCGAGGTCGCTCGACGGCTGCGCTCCTTGACACTCACGGGCGAGGAACCGCTCGGCGTGTTCACACTTCGCGGCGGCATGCCCAAAGACGACGGCTGGGCGCGCACGCCTGATCAGCCACTCGTCATCGCCTCGACTGTCGATCAAGTCGGCTCGCGAGTGCTCATGCAGGGCTACGGGGTGAGGCAGAGAATGAAGCCGGTGCCTGCGGGTCTGCTGGCCTACGACCCGCGGCCCCTCCTCGATGAGGTGCATCTCTCCGAGCCGTTCCGGCAGACCCTTGACCAACTCGCGCGCTTGCGGACGCGCTTCGCGCGCGGTGGCATGAGGACGCGCTTTTCGCTCGCGTTCTTGTCAGCAACGCCGGGTGCTAGTGCAACAACCCCCTTCTCGCTGCTTGACGATGAAAAGACGCCCGATTCGCCGCTCGGACCGCGCCTGCACGCGAGCAAGCCCGTGCGTCTCGTCGAGGTTGCCGATCGGAGCGTGCTGGTGAAGGCGTGCGTCGATCAGGCGAGGGACCTGCTCAAACGGCACCGCACGATCGCCGTGGTCCTCAACCGCGTCGCGAGTGCCAGCATAATCGCGCGACAGCTCGGCCAGATGCTGGGCACTGATGCGGCGGTCACGCTACTCACGGGCCGCATGCGCCCGCTCGACCGTGACGACGTGCTCCGCGAGCTGAGGCCCGCCGTGCAGACAGGGCGCAAACGGAGCGACGACAGCCCGAAGCGCGTCATCGTCGGCACCCAGTGCATCGAGGCGGGCGCGGACTTCGACTTCGACGCGCTCGTTACCGAAGCCGCAAGCCTCGACAGCCTGCGGCAGCGCTTCGGTCGGGTGGATCGGCTCGGCCAGTACGGGAAGGCCGAGGGCGTTATCGTCTACGACAAGTCGGCCAGGGACGACCCGGTGTACGGCAATGCCATCATCGCGACGGTTAAGTGGTTCAAGGAACAAGAGACGGAGCGTCCGAAGAAGCTAAGAGACGCGCTGAGCAAGATCAAGGACGAAGCCAAGAAGCTGAAGGGTGAGGCAAAGCAGCAGGCCGAAGCTCGGTTCGCGAGGATGACTCTGGTGGATTTTGGCGTCCTCGCGCTCGATGTCCCAACGGGTGACGACCTGACAAAGCTGCTCGCGCCAAAGCCTAACGCACCGACGCTGCTTCCTGCGTACCTCGACCTCTGGGCGCAGACCTCTCCGGCGCCGAGTCAGCTTCCCGATGTGAACCTCTGGCTGCACGGGCCGAGCTCGGGTCCGGCGGATGTACAGGTCGTTTGGCGCGCAGATCTCACGGAGGACGTGCTTCAGTGTGGAGATGTCGAGACGGCAACCGCCATTGTCGCGGCGGTTCGCCCTTCGAGTCTCGAAGCGATCTCGCTGCCGTTCATGACAGCGCAGGCGTGGCTGGCGAACCAACCGACGCGCGATTTGAGTGACACCGAGGGTGCGACACTCGACGATAGCGATCAGCCGAACATAGCGGGGCGACGCGCGCTTCGCTGGAGGGGTGACGAGAGTGAGATCGTCTGCGCGAAGTCCGACTCGGAACCCTCGTTGAAGCCGGGTGACACCATCGTCGTGCCCAGTAACTATGGCGGCATCCGCAGTGGTTGCTTCGACGCCATTTCGCCAGAGCCAGTTGCCGACCGCGCGGAGCAGGCTGAGCTGTTTGCGCGCGCGCGCCCCGTTCTGCGGCTGCATCCTGCCATCGTTGAGAAGCTCGGGGTCTCCGTACCACTCGACGAACCGGACGAGGCCCGCGCCATGCTCGACCGGCTTGCCGCGATTGGCGAGTGGCCCGCGTGGAAGCGACTGTGGGCAGAGAGGCTCGCCAAGGGCAGCGGTTCGCTCGTCGTTCCGGGAGAGCGTTCGTGGGCGGTGATCGAAGCGAGGCGAGTTCCGATCGCCCTGCTTCGAGACGTTCTTCAACCCGAGGAGACGCTCGAATACGGCGTCGAGCTGACCACGGACGGCGACGACTCGTTTCATGCCGGAGAAGCCGTCTCGCTCGCCGAGCACAGCGCAGACGTCGAGAGGTTCGCGCGTGAGTACGCGTTGCGCTGCGGGCTCGGCACCGGCCTCGCGCAGCACATCGCGATCGCAGCCTGGCTGCACGACATCGGTAAAGCCGACCGGCGGTTTCAACTCATGCTGCGAGGTGGGAGCGAGATACAGTTTTTCAAGGACGAGACGCCGTGGGCCAAATCGGCGATGCCTCCAGGCGCGCGCGCTGCGCACCGACTCGCGCAGATAAAGAGCGGCTATCCGCGCGGCGCCCGCCACGAGGTGCAGTCGCTCGCGATGCTCGATGGACAGAAGGCGGCATTGATCGAGCGGCTGCAGAAACACAACCCCTCCAAAGAGGCCGACGTCGATCTCGTGCTTCACCTCGTCGCGAGTCACCACGGCTACTGTCGCCCGTTCGCGCCTGCCATCGCCGACGACAGCCCTGTCGATGTGACGCTTGTCTGCCACACAAGCCCGAAGTTCGGCGAAATCGATTTCGCCACGACGAACTCAAAGAACGATCTGCACCGACTCGACTCCCCGCTCGCTGACCGTTTCTGGGCGCTGGTTTCGAAATACGGCTGGCAGGAGCTGTGCTGGCTCGAGACGATCCTTCGCCTTGCCGATCACCGTGCTAGTGAAGAGGAGCGATCGAAGCCATGAGCCGCATTCAACTCGTGGGCGTGGACGGCTCCAATCCACTTGGTTTCCTGGCTGCGCTGGGTTTGCTTAGTGTCGTCCCCGACGCGAAGCTCGGCTTTTCCGAAGACGGTTCGTTCCTGGCCTTCGTAGACGGCTTCAAAGAAACCGAATCCGACCTCGCTGCGCTCGTCGCGGCAGACGCTCAAGCCTCGGCAGGCCCAGACGCCCCGTGGCGCTTCACATACACGAAGGGCGCGACCAAGAAGCAGGGGCCGCAGGAAGTCGCCGATCTGAAGCCGCCACCGGACGAATTCAAGAAATTCCTCGCGACCTGCGTTATGGCGTGGCTCTCGGGCAACGAGGCGGCCGCAGGTTACGCGGCGGCCTATGGGACCGACGTGGTGGTCGATGGCAAGCGCAACACCAAGCCGACCGCGTTTCATTTCACGGCGGCGCAGCAGACGTTCCTGGGTGCGGTGGAGAACATTCGAGCTTCAGTGACCGCAAAGTGGGTCCAACAATCGCTGTTCAGGGGGCACGGTGAACGGCCAGGCAGCAACCTTCGATGGGACCCAAGCTCCGAGCGCAACTGGGCCTTGATGGCGAACAACCCGAGCGGCAAAGGCACTTGCGTGGATGCCCCGCTCGAGTGGCTTGCATTCCGCGGTTTACCCTTGCTGCCGAGCT
The DNA here is from genome assembly GCA_902825905.1 of uncultured beta proteobacterium. GTDB lineage: Bacteria > Pseudomonadota > Gammaproteobacteria > Burkholderiales > SG8-39 > CADEDU01. Next base: position 161 of record CADECO010000460.1, on the reverse strand, counting down.
TCCCGCGGGGCACGAGGATCGTCACGACGGGCGTCGTCGGTCGAGGCGACGACATGACCTTCACGTGGCCGCTCTGGTCGGTTCCAGTTTCGCGGCAGACGACGCGATCGGCGATCCAAATGGACTGGAGCGGGAGTGCAAAGGAACGCATGGCGCGCGGC
>CADECO010000459.1:3356-4552 GCA_902825905.1 uncultured beta proteobacterium | reverse complement strand
GCGTCGACCGCGGGACCTTGCGCGCGCCTGAGGAAAAGCTGGGTGGGCGATGACGGGCGCGGCAAGCTGCCGGCGTGTGTGGTCAGAATGCGTTGGGCGCTGCGTTGCATGGTGCGACTCCTCGACTTGATGCGCGACTCGATGCTCGACTCACGGTATGGCTCGGATCAGCGCGACGGCCGGATGCGGCCCGCACCGTTTGCGCGTGCGCCGGCGTCGGCTTCGGTGGGCATGCAATCGCAATTGCTTGCCCGTGCCGGGGCGCTGATGCATCCTACCAGCACGCGTGTTCAGCAACGCCCGGCAACACGAACGCACGACATCGATCGTCGCGCCCGCCCCATCCCCAGAGGAAACGAGATGCACACTTCCATCAAGCGACGCCTCACCTTGCTTGCTTCTGCCCTCGCCCTATCCGCCGGGGCCGCGACCAGTTGGGCGCAGACGCAGCTCAACATCAATACCGCCCTCACGCGCGACGACCCGATCTACAAGGGACTCGAGCAGTTGCGCGACCGCGTGGCCGAGCGCTCAAACAAGCGCCTGAGCATCCGGCTCTTCCCCGGCTCGCAGCTGGGCAAGGATGAAGACGTGCTGGAGCAGGCACGCGCCGGGGCGAATGTCGCGGTCGTGGTCGACGGCGGCCGCCTGGCGGTGTTCGTGAAGGAATTCGGCGTGCTCGGCGCACCCTATCTCGCGAACGGCTTCGCGGGCATCCGCAAGGTGGTGACTTCGCCGATGTTCGACGAGTGGAACGCGAAGCTGAAGACGGCGTCCGGACATTACGCTGTGGCGTTCAACTGGTGGCAGGGCGAACGGCATCTGCTGACCAACAAGCCGATCACCTTGCCGCGTGACCTCGCGGGCATCCGCATGCGCACGCCGGGTGCCCCGGTGTGGATGGAGACGATCCGCGCGATGGGCGCTACGCCCACTCCGATGGGCTGGGGCGAGGTGTACCCGGCGCTGCAGCAGAAAGTCATCGACGCGGTGGAAGCGCAACATCCGGCCAGCTACGGCTCCCGCCTCTACGAAGTGACCAAGCATCTCACCAAGACCGGGCACTTCAATCTGATCACCGGCGTGGTCACCTCGGCCGCGTGGTTCGACAAACTCCCCGGCGATCTGCAGAAAATCCTCAAGGAGGAAGCGCTCGCGGCCGGCGATTTCGCCTCGAAGCTGACCGAGGACTCGCT
>CADECO010000459.1:0-3256 GCA_902825905.1 uncultured beta proteobacterium | reverse complement strand
CGCATCTACGGCGACAGCGGCCTGTCGTATGCCTGGGTCACCGGCGCGATCCCGGCCGGCTGCGCGCTGATGGGCGTGGAAGTCCTGATCCACATGGTGCGCTCGGTGCGCAGCCGCGCGCTCGTGTTCTATCCAGACAAGCCGGGCGACCTCGAACGATCGCACAGCCAGCTGGGGTGATGGCTTGCTGCTGCTGACGCTCCTGTTCGTGGTGCTGATGTTCCTGGGCATGCCGGTCGCCATGGCCATCGGGCTGGCAGGCTTCGCCTTCTTCGTGCTGAGCGACACCGTGCCGGTCAGCATCGCCGTGCAGCAGATCGCCACCCAGTCGCAGAGCTTTCCGCTGCTCGCCGTGCCGTTCTTCGTGCTCGCCGGTCACATGATGAACAAGACCGGCATCACCCAGCGCCTGATCAACTGCTCCAACGTGCTGGTCGCATGGATGGCGGGCGGCCTGGCGCAGGTGTGCATCCTGCTATCGACGCTGATGGGCGGCATCTCGGGTTCGGCCGTCGCCGATGCCGCGATGGAGGCGCGCATGCTCGGCCCGGAGATGCTGCGTCGCGGCTACTCCAAAGGCTTCACCTGCGCCGCGATCGCAGTCGGATCACTCATCACGGCCACCATCCCGCCCAGCTTGGGGCTGATCCTGTACGGATACGTCGGCAACGTTTCGGTCGGCCGGCTGTTTCTCGCCGGCGTGATTCCCGGTTTGATGATGATGGTCGGCCTGATGGCGGTGGTGTGGATCGTCTCGCGCCGCCGCGGCTACCAACCCGCCGCCAAGGAACTGCCCAATCCGCGCACGGTGTGGCGAGCCGTGGTCGATGCCAAGTGGGCGTTGCTCTTTCCGGTCGCGTTGCTGCTCGGCATTCGCGGCGGCGTGTTCACACCGTCCGAGATCGGTGCGTTCGCGGTGATCTATGCGGTGCTGGTCGGCATCTTCCTGCACAAGGAACTGACCTGGAAGGGCTTCGAGGAGGCGCTCGCTGAAAGCGTGCTCGACGTGGGCATCATCATGTTCATCATTCTGATGTCCGGGCCGGTCGGCTACGCGATCATCTTCGAGCAGACGCCGCAAGTGATGGCCGAATGGCTGCTGGGCGTCTCGACCAGCCCGACCGTCATCGTGCTGCTCATTCTCGCGTTCCTGTTCGTGCTGGGCACGGCGCTGGAGAGCACGGTCATGGTGCTGCTGCTCACACCGATCTTCGTGCCGATCGTGACCAAGCTGGGCGTCGATCCGGTCCACTTCGGCATCGTGATGATGTCGATCGTGACGCTGGGCAGCATGACCCCTCCGGTCGGGCCGGCGATGTTCGCGGTGTGCTCGATCCTCGATACGTCGATGGAGGAGTTCACCCGCGAGTCGCTGCCATTCGTCGCGATGATCTGCCTGATCATCGTCGTGCTGGTGCTCTTCCCCGGCGTCGTGTTGTGGCTGCCGAATTTGTTGATGTAGCGCGAGCGAGGTGCTGCGCAGCTGCTTGAAACGCCGCGCAGCGAACGAGCTGATTCAGCCGGAACGCGGCAATCGTCAGTTGCGCGTCGATCGCTATCTGGCGACCGTCATCTTGTTTTCCACGCGCTTCACGAGCGAGGTTTCGGATGCGAGCTTGACCGCCAGGTCCGCCCTTTCCTGCGTGGACACGTTGCCGGACAGAGTTACGACGCCGTCATCAGCCTGGATTTCGATGTTCTCCCAGAAAAGCTCCCGGTTGTAGCGGAGCTTGCTGGCAACCATCGTGACCACGACCGAGTTCTTTGTGCTTTGTCCCGGGCCAGGATGGCTACTCTGCCCAGCAGTCAACGACGTATGCAACGCTGCGACGATCGCGAAGCCGACGATGGCCGATCTCATGGTGTCTTTATCTCCTTTCCCCGAATAGTGTAGTTCAGCGATCGCCCAGGCAGCACGCGCCTGCTCGACAGCAAGTGGCGCCGGGCGATGAACACCGCGCGGCGCCGGAACCACCCGCACGCCGCGAAGGCCAACTGGACGCTGAGCGGAACAAATTATTGAACCCGCATTCGCGCGCCCGTGACTCAGGCAAAGAGCACTACCAGCAGTACCTCTGGCCGGAGTCCGTCATGGTGCACATCACCCAACCCGAAGCGTTAGACCTGCTGGCCGAGCTGGAAGGCGCGCAATGGAAGCGCACGCAGCAGGAGCGCCGCGACGTGCCCTACGGATTCTTCTTCTGGCTGCGCGCCTGGCACGCCAAGCTGCAGGCGGGTTTGTCGGACGTGCCGGTGTCGCTGTGCCAGTTCGCCGAGCGCGCCACCCGTGCGCCGATCCTGTACGGCGAAGAGGGCTATCGCAAGTACGTGGTGGAAGCCAACGGCGAAATCAGCCTGATGCGCGAGTCGGCGCTGCCCGATGTCGTCGCCAAGGCCGCGACGCTCGGATTGCGGATGGCGTAACCCCAAGGAGCCGGACCATGTGCATCGTCTGTGAGCGGCATCTGCGAAGCTGGGTCGAGGTCAGCTCGTGTGCAACTCGCGGACGGCATCGCAGCGATCTTGGCCGGACGCCTTCCGCCTCGGTCCGATTCCGGACCCAGGCAGCGCCCGCACCGCTCCGCAATGACGTCCGGCCCGGCCGGGCCACGAGCGAGCGCAATGCGGCGCCCGCCTTCCCACGAACGCCCGCCTAAACCTGCCGATAGCTCTTCCCGCGCCGCCGCACGACATCGAGCAGCGACCAGTCGCCCTCGGCGACCACGTTGCCCTTGGGCCACAGCGGCCGCGGCTCCAGGCCGAGCAGCGGCATGACCAGCGGGTTCGACACGTAGCGACCAACCGTCTGGGTAATGAAGGTCTGCACGAACGCCGGCTGGTCGACTCGCATCTGGTCGACCAGCACACCGGCCGGCGCGAGCTCCAGGCGAGCGAACGCGACGCCGTGCGCCTGCATCGCGAGCGCATCGAGCGCCGCCAGACCTTGTTCGAATAGCGCGCGATCCCGTGCGGGCATGCGGCCCGGCTCGCGGAACAAGCCGAGCGTTCTCGCTGCAGGCATGCGGCCATCGGGGGATGCCGGAATGAGCAGATCCATCATCACATCCAATGCGGCAAGCTGCGCATCGGTGAACGGAGCAAGCGAGGCGGTCGAAGCGGTGCGCATGATCGATCGCCCTCAGTCGAACAGATTCGCCAGGCGTTGCTTCATCGCGTCGGCAATGTAGAGCGCGAGCGCCTGAATGGTGCTGGTCGGATTCACACCCGCCGAGGTGGTGAAGATGCTGCCGTCGAT
>CADECO010000458.1:0-4559 GCA_902825905.1 uncultured beta proteobacterium | reverse complement strand
TGAACTGCTGCAGTTCGGTCACCAGGGTGTTCCAGCGGCCCTTGGTGATGCCGATCGTGAACATGACGAAGAACGAGTACAGCCCGGTCTTCTCGACGATGACGCCATGCTCGGCCAGATACTTAGTGACCACCGCGGCGGGCACGCCCCACGGCGCGAACTTGCCGTTGATGTCCAGGCCCGGCGTGACGATCGTGGCCTTGATCGGGTCGAGCATATTGAAGTTGGGCTCGAGCTTGCCGAACCCGTGCCAGCGCTCGCCGTTGCGCAGGAACCACTCCTCGCGCCGGCCGATGCTCGAATCGGCGAACTCCTTCGGCCCCCACACCTGAAACCACCAGTCCTTGCCGAACTCGGCGTCGACCTTGCGCATCGCGCGGCGAAATTCGAGCGATTCGTAGATCGACTCTTCGACCAGCGCGGTGCCGCCGGGCGGCTCCATCATCGCCGCCGCGACGTCGCACGAGGCGATGATCGCGTACTGCGGGCTGGTCGAGGTGTGCATCAGGAATGCTTCGTTGAAGCTGTCGCGATCGAGCTTGCGCGCCTCGGAGTCCTGCACCAGGATCATCGAGGCCTGCGACAGCCCCGCCAGCAGCTTGTGGGTCGATTGCGTGGCGAACACCATCGATTCCTTGCTGCGCGGCCGGTTGGGGCCGATGGCGTGGAACTCGTGATAGAACGGGTGGAACGTGGCGTGCGGCAGCCACGCTTCGTCGAAGTGCAGATTCTCGATGTAGTCGCCCACCGTCTGCTTGATGCGCTCGACGTTGTACATCACGCCGTCGTAGGTGGATTGGGTGATGGTCATCACCCGCGGCCGCGCCGCCTTGTCCCTGATCAGCGGGTTGGCGTTGATCTTGCGCTGGATGTTGGCGGGCTCGAATTCCTCGCGCGGAATCGGACCGATGATGCCCAGGTGATTGCGCGTGGGCTGCAGGAAGATCGGGATCGTCCCGGTCATCATCAGCGCGTGCAGGATCGACTTGTGGCAATTGCGATCCACCAGCACGATGTCGTCGGTGCCGACCGCCGAGTGCCACACGATCTTGTTCGAGGTCGAGGTGCCGTTGGTGACGAAGAACAGGTGATCACAATTGAAGATGCGCGCCGCGTTCTTCTCCGCTGCGGCCACCGGCCCGGTGTGATCGAGCAGCTGACCCAACTCGTCGACCGCGTTGCACACGTCGGCCCGCAGCATGTTCTCGCCGAAGAACTGGTGGAACATCTGCCCCACCGGGCTCTTCAGGAACGCCACGCCGCCCGAATGCCCCGGGCAGTGCCATGAATACGATCCGTCGTTGGCGTAATGCACCAACGCCTTGAAGAACGGCGGGGCGAGCGAGTTCAGATAGTTGGTGGACTCACGGATGATGTAGCGCGCCACGAACTCCGGCGTGTCCTCGAACATGTGAATGAAGCCGTGCAGCTCCTTCAGGATGTCGTTGGGGATGTGCTTTGAGGTGCGCGTCTCGCCGAACAGGAAGATCGGGATGTCGGCATTGCGCCGGCGCGTCTCCACGATGAAGTTCTTCAGATCGTGCAGCGCCTTGCTCTCGGCGCCGTCTTCGTTGATCTCCTCGTCGTCGATCGACACGATGAACGCCGAGGCGCGCGCCGCCTGGTTGGCCACCATCGTCACGTCGACGTAGGTGAAGCCGCCCACCACCTCCCAGCCCTGCTCCTCGATCGCCTTGGCGAGCGCGCGGATGCCCAAGCCGCTGGACGAGTCGGTCTTCCAGTCTTCGTCGATGATGACTACGGGGAAGCGAAATTTCATGGCGGGGCGGGAAGGTGGAGAGTGGTCGAACGCGGGGCCGATTCTAGTGGCGAGCGATGATGCCGAACACAACAAATGTTCAGGAGCGCGCGCGACAGGCACCGGCGCACACGCTGCGCCGCAAAGCAGGCCCCCTCCCTTTCTAGCCGCGAAGCGGCGCGAGAGAGGGAGCGCGGGGGGCGGGAGAGCGCCTCGGGTTGGCGGGGGGCGGGAGAGCGACCGCCTACCGCCCTTGCCAAACGGGCTTGCGCTTCTCGAGAAATGCCTGACGCCCTTCCTTGAAGTCCTCGCTGTCCAGGCAGCGATCGATCGCGGCTTGCACGGCGCTGAATTCGCGCTCACGCGGCTCGCGCAGTTCTTCGAGGACCGAGCGCTTGGCGGCCATCAGCGTGAGCGGCGCGTTGGCGGCGATCTGCGCGCAGTAGGTGGCAATGTGCGCGTCGAGCTCGGCGGCCGGGATGACGCGCGACACGAACCCCATGCGCAGCGCCTCGGCCGCATCGAACTTGCGCGCCGAGAAGAAGATATCGAGCGTGTTCTGCGGCCCGATCAGCTGGATGTAGTGCCGCACCCCGGCATGCGAGTAGCCCACGCCCAGGCGCGCCGCCGGCATCGCGAATACGGCGTCGTCGGCGCAGATGCGCACGTCGCACGCGGCCGCCAGCCCCAGCCCACCACCCATGCAGATGCCGCGGATCTTGGCGATCACCGGCTTGCGGCACGCCATCGGTGCCATGTACGGGCCGCGGCGCTCCAGCGGCACTTCATCGGGATCGGCGTGTTTGATCCGCCCGATCTTGCCGATATCAGCGCCGGACACGAACGCCTTGTCGCCCGCGCCGGTCAGCACGATCACGCGAACGGTGTCGTCGGCATCCGCCGTATCCAACGCGTCTTTCAACTGGTCCCACATCTCCGGCGTGACCGCGTTGTGCTTGGCCGGATTGGAGATCGTGATCGTCGCCACCGCGCCATCACGATTCGACAGAACTTGCGCCATCAGGTTTGCTCCAGGTGTCCCACGCGCGATCCGCGTTGATCGCAATGCTAAGCTTGATCGCTCCTCTTTTTGCAGGCTCGCCATGAATCTTCAGCTCAGCGTCGCGCTCACCGACAATCCGCGCACCCGGCCGATCCTGCAAGGCCGCGTCAAGCCCGACGGCATCGACCTCACCTGCACGGTGCTGCACCCTTCGGAGATGTTCTGGCGCATGCTGAAATTCGCCGACTTCGACGCCAGCGAGATGTCGATGTCCTCCTTGATGATGGCCACGCTGCGCGGCGACGATCGGTTCGTGGGGCTGCCGGTGTTCACGACGCGCCATTTCTTTCAGACGTGGGCGCTCATTCGCAAAGGCGCCGGCATCGAGCGCCCCGAAGACCTCAAAGGCAAGCGCGTCGGCGTGCCCGAGTACCAGCAGACCGCGGCGCTGTGGACGCGCGGCATCCTGCAGCACGATTTCGGAGTGGCGCCCAAGGACATGGAATTCTTCATGGAGCGGGTGCCCTCGCACAGCCACGGCGGCACGGTCGGCTTCAAGCCGCCGCCGGGAGTGACGGTGAACCAGATCCCGCCGGAGAAGAACATCGGCTCGATGCTGCTTGCCGGCGAGCTCGACGCGACGCTGCTCTATCTGTCGCAGCCCAATCTGGTCGATCGCAGCCATGTCGATCTGTCGAATCACCCGAACATCCGGCCGTTGTTTCCCGACGCCGCCGCCGAGGGCCATCGCTACTACTCCAAGACGGGCCTGTATCCGATCAATCACGGCATGGTGATGCGCCGCGCGGTCGCAGACAAACATCCCTGGGCGGTGCTGAACCTGTTCAAGGCGTTCCAGCAGGCCAATACCATCGCCAATGCCGAGCGCATGGAGCACATCGAGTACTACGTTGCAGCGGGACTGGTGCCGAAAGACGTCGAAGCCGCCCTACGCATGCCGGTGGTGAATCACGGCATCAAAGCCAACCGTGCAGTGCTGGAGACCGCGGCGCGCTATTCGCACGAGCAGGGGCTCACACCACGGGTGATCAAGCTCGAGGAAGTGTTTGCAGCCAGCGTAATGGATCAATGAGGGACCAATGAAGGAGCAACGTGCATGAAACGCAGTGTCGACCGCATTCTCACCACCCACGTCGGCAGCCTGATCCGGCCACCCGAGATCCTCGAGTTCCTGCGCGCCAAACAGCAGGGCAAACCCATCGACGCCGCCGCGCATGCGCGTGCTCTGAAGACGAGCGTCGCACAGGTCGTGAAGCAGCAGGGTGACGCCGGCATCGACGTGGTGAGCGACGGCGAGTTCGGCAAGGCGATCAGCTGGTCGCAGTACGCACTCGAACGGCTGAGCGGCTTCGAGCGCCGGCCGATCAAGCCCGGCAGCGTCAATCCGTTCACCCGCGGCGCCGATCGCACGCGCTTCGCCGAGTTCTACGCCGAGATGGATGCACGCGATGGCGTCGCCACCCAGACCGACTCGGTGTGCGTCGGCCCGATCGCCTATACCGGGCAGGCCGCGCTACAGCAGGACATCGATGATCTGAAGGCCGCCCTCGCGGCGACAAAGGTCACCGAAGGGTTCCTGCCGGTGGCCGCGCCGTCGAGCGTCATCCCCGATCGCAAGAACGAGTACTACGCAAGCGATGAGAAGTGTCTCGAAGCGATCGCCGAGGCGATGCGCACCGAGTACCGCATGATCGTCGACAGCGGTCTGCTGCTGCAGTTGGACGACGCGCGCGCGGCCGTCACGTACGACCGCATGGTGCCGCCGGGCACACTCGC
>CADECO010000457.1:0-4568 GCA_902825905.1 uncultured beta proteobacterium | reverse complement strand
GCGATCCTCGGCAAAGATTCGCCGCGGTATTTCGATTTGGAGAATCCGCAGCATCAGGCCCGGCTCGGCCAGCCTCTCGACACGCTGTCCCGTCTCGACGGGCTTGTCGTGATCGACGAAGTTCAGCGCCTGCCCGGCTTGTTTCCGACACTGCGCGTCCTGATCGATCGAACCGATCGGAACGGCCAATACCTGCTGCTTGGGAGTGCCTCGCCCAGTCTGCTACGGCAAGCAGGGGAATCGCTACTTGGACGCATCGAAGTGATCGAGGTTGCCGGGTTCGATCTGGACGAAGCCCTTGGCGGCCCATCGCCAGACGGTGTGGACCACGTGGCCGAACGACTCTGGCTGCGAGGTGGCTACCCTCGTTCGTTCCTGGCGGGCTCGGACTCCGACAGCATGGCGTGGCGCCTGGGCGCGATCACCAGTCATGTCGAAGTCGATTTGCCGCAATTCGGCATCAACATCGCCGCGCCGGCCATGCTCCGGTTCTGGCGAATGCTTGCTCACTACCACGGGCAGATCTGGAACGCAGCGGAGCCCGCACGCTCTCTGGGAGTGTCGGAGCCAACGGTGCGCCGCTACCTCGACACGCTGACCCAGAGCCTGATGGTCCGCCAACTGATGCCATGGCACGCGAACCTGAGCAAGCGGCAGGTCAAAGCACCGAAAATCTACTTTCGCGATAGCGGTCTGCTGCACGCGCTCGCGGGTGTGACGACACTCCCCGATCTGCTCGCTCACCCGAGTTGCGGCGCGAGTTGGGAGGGATTCGCGCTCGAACAGGTCCTTCGGATCGCGCGACCCGACGCGGCCTACTTCTGGGCCACGCACCAAGGCGCCGAGCTCGATCTGCTGTTGCTCCGAGGTCAGGCGCGAATCGGCGTCGAGTTCAAACGCGCAGACGCACCCAAAATGACGCCTTCGATGCGCATCGCCTGCGAGGATCTGCAGTTGGATCGACTCTATGTCGTGTATCCGGGCGAGCATCGCTACTCGATAGAGGACCGGGTCGAGGCCGTACCCCTCTGGGCCGTGTTGCCGCGAAGTCCGTCGGCTTGATTCGCGAGGCAAGCGATCGCACCGTAGTTCGTTCCTTCAAGAACCCGCCCGCTCCACGTTCCACGCCAGCGCGACAACGCCGATCGCCATCGATCCACCGCGCACCGCGATGAGCCCGAAGCTGGCCTGACGCGCCCACGCATACGTCGCGGCCAGAAACAGCGCGACGATCGCGAGTTGCCCGATCTCGACGCCCACGTTGAACGCGAGCAGTGACACCGCCAGCGTGGCGGGCGAGAGGCCCAACTCGCTCAGCACGTTGGCGAACCCCAGGCCGTGCACCAGGCCCAACACGAACGCGAGCCCCCAGCGACGCGCATGCGTCGTCGAGAACAGATTGAGTAGCGGCACCAGCAGCACAGTTGCCGCGCTAGCCGTCTCGGTCCACTGCGCCGGTATCGTGACCCAGCCCAAGGTGGCCGCGGCGAGCGTGATCGAGTGCGAGACCGTGAACGCAGTGACGATCCGCGTGATGTCCCACGCCAGCCGCGAAGTGGCAATTGGGGCCGTCCCGCCGCGCAACCCCACCAGCGGCAGCAGCAGCGACAGCAGGAACAGGATGTGATCGGCACCGATCCAGATGTGCCAGACGCCTTCCCCGACGAACTGCATGAATCGATCGAGCGCGCCCGATTCCACCAGCGCCACGCGCTGCACCGTGCGTTCCGGACTCATCACGAACGCGGTTTCATTCGTGGCCGTGCGCAACTTCACCAGCCCGCGATGCTGCGCGTCGAGATCGAACAGCAGCCGGTAGTCCAGCTCGAATGTGGTACCGCTGCACGGACTGGTCAGATTCAGCACCGCGTACGCACCATCGGCGTGCCGGTCGACCTGCATCCTGCTGAACGCGAGTGCGCAGGACGCGCCGTCCGCGCGCAGCGTGAGGCGCGAGGTTGCGTAAGCCGCCACATCGAACTGGCGCGCGCGCAGCTCGTCCCAGGTGATCGCATCGTCGCCGTCGGCGTCGAGCCCGAGTGCCAGTTCCAGATCACGCAGTGCGATGTCCCACTGCAACTGCATCGTCGTCGCGCGCGCATCGATGCGCAGATAGCTGTCGCTCGCCTTGTGTGCGTGGGCGAGCGACGCGGCGCCTGCGAGCAGCGCGACGCAAAGTGCATACGCCAAACGTGCAATCGTGCTGCCGCCCGGTTTCGCAGTGCCGCGCAATATTGCTGCGCAGCGCGAAGTCGCTGGGCCGTACCCAAATCTGGCGGTGCTCATCGCGACGCTCCGTCCAGCCGCTCCACTATCGAAGCAAGCAGCACGTCTTCGGTACGGTGTGCGCGCAACCACTCGACCACCGACTGCGCGGCGATTGGCTTGCGTGCCGCAAGCGCCGCTTCCAGCACCAAGCGTGCATCCCAGGGCTCGCGCTGATTGGCCCAGTTTCGCTGCGCCAGATCGAGCGCGCGTAACGCATCGCCCTGCACGTGCAGTGCAAAGCGCGCCTCGTCGCGCAGATGGGTGACGTCCGCGCGCGCGTGCGCCGCCTCGAAGCGGGCGCGCAGATTGGCGGCGTATCGGTCGATCGATGCCGAACCGGCCTGTTTCGCCGCAATCGCCACGCGCAGCAGCGCACCATCGCTCTTGGGATCCTCCCCCAGCAACGCACGCACTTCGCGCCCGCGTCCGCGATCGATCAGAAAGTCGGCGTAGGCATTCAACAAGTAGGCATCGTTGGCGCCCGCAGCTAGCGCTGAACGGAAATGCCGCTCGGCGACATCGAACTCGCCGCGTCGTGCCGCGATCTCGGCGAGCAACGTCATCATCCACGATCGCTCATCGCCGGACACCGCGCGGCCTTCACCGAGGGCGCGCGACAACAACGCATACGCTGAAGCCGCCTGTCCGCTCAGCGAAGCGGGCCCGGCCAGACACGCGGCGGTCAACAACTCCCCTGCAACCGGCACCAAGCGCGCACACACCTTGCGGGCGTCATCGAAACGCCCTGTAACGGTCGCCAGATTGGCTCTGGTCAGGAGCGCCTGCGCGTGACGCGAATCGCGTGCCAGCACTGCCTCGAGATCGTCGATCGCCGCGGCGAACGCATGCTGGTTGCTGCGGATGATCGCGCGCATGACCAATACATCGAGCGGCGCATCGGACTGGTTCCACCACGGCGCGAGCGCTGCCTGTGCCTGGCCCACGAAGCGCGGATCGCCGTCGATGCGCGAGTGCTCCATCGCAGCTCGTGCGAATCGCAGCGCAAGCTCGACGTTCGCCGGGTCTTTGGCCAGATCACGACGTAACGACTTCAGTGCGCGCGGCGACGAACCTTGCCCCGCGTTGGATATTCGTTCGAGCACTTGTGCACCATGCTCGGGCGTGAACGGCGCGGCATGCGCGCTCGTGAAGAGCGTGCATGCCAGCACCGCAACGAAGCACAGACGAATCATCGCTAGCCTCGTTGGTCTGCTTCTCAGTTCGTCCGCACTGCGTACGGCTCGGACGTGTCGTCTTTGGTCGGCGTGGCGTTGGCGGTGTTCAGCCCGTCCACATCGTCGGCGTTCGGCGTGGCGATCACCGCATCCACCGCGGCGACGAATGCATCGACACCCTGCCCGCCGCCGCCGGGATTTCCGGTATTGCCCGCACCGCCATCACCGCCGCCGCCACCACCGCATCCGGCGGCGACCAACGCGGCGAGCAGCGCTGCGCCGGTCCATGCCCTGATCGTTCGCTTGGTCATAAGAGCCTCCGTTCGCGCATGCATCAGGGATTGGCCGGTACGCCGTTCAGGCCGTTGGGGCTGCCAGGGATCGGCGTCCGCAAGTATGGGAACGCGTTGTCGAACTGCGCCGCGTTGACGATCGCACCATCGGTGAGCGGCAACTGTCCACTCGGCGCCGAGGCCATCGGCAGCAGGAAGCCCATCGCCACGCGCAGTTCGATGTCGACCACGTCATCGCCCGGACGCCGGCCATTGGGAAATCCCGCCGGATCGCAGCCGTTGTTCGATAGATTGAGCGCGCCCTGGTTGAAGCACTGCGCCGCGCCGAGGCGGTTCTGCGCCGCCGATGCCGTCGCCGGAATCGCAGTGTTCAGCCGCAGCATCTCCGAAAGCGACTGGTTGCCGGCCGGCTTGTTCACATTCGGCACACCGGTGAGGAACACCGTGACCAGATCGCTGCGCGGAAACACCGTTGGCGCCTTCACGCCAGCGTTTGCATAGAGGATCTCGAGCAGCGCGGGCAAGGTCGGGTTGGTCACGTAGTCGGCGAACTGGCCGTCATCCTTCGGGTGGCTCGAATTGAACTTGTCCTTGTCCTTCAGGCCGATGACCAGTTCATTGACGAGCGGATGACCGAGCCGCGAGACCTGCACCCACGGACCGCCTTCCAGCGAAGCCGACGTCGTATCGCTCTTCGGATTCGGATTGAGCAATCGCCCCTGGCGCAGGCTTGCGGTGGTCCAGCCGCCGATGACCGGGTCGCTGCCATTGGTGAGACAGCTGATCGGCACTTCGAGCGCGAGCGTGGTGATGTTCTTGTCGGCGGTGGTGC
>CADECO010000456.1:0-4597 GCA_902825905.1 uncultured beta proteobacterium | reverse complement strand
GCTGTCACGCGCCGACCTGCAATCCGATCGTGCGCCGCTGGTGCCGGTCGATCTGGCGGTACTCGTCGACGAGGCGCTGCATGCAGAGAATGCGATCGAACGCATCAGTGCGAACATCGCGCCCGGTTTGATCGTCGCGGCGCAGCCGACGCTGCTCAAGCGAGCGCTGGCGAACCTGATTCGCAATGCCATGCGCTATGCCGCCGATGCCGAAGGGCCGATCGAGATCGTGGCAGACCGCGCAGACGAACAAGTGCGCGTGGTGGTTCGCGATCGCGGTCCGGGCGTGCCCGCGAGTGCCGTGCAGCACCTGGGCGAGCCGTTCTATCGGATCGAAGCTTCGCGGACGCGCGATCGCGGCGGGTTCGGCTTGGGCCTGGCGATCGTCAAGCGCTGCACCGAGGCCTGCGGCGGGCGCTGCGTGTTCCGCAATCGAATCGGTGGTGGTTTCGAAGCCGAGCTGTGGCTGCGGCACGCGGCGCAGGGCAGCGTGCCGGCGCGATGAGCCGCGGCCGACGGGTCGCGGTGCGATCCGTCGGAGCCGCGAAGGCTAGGCGCGAAGACGCGGCAGGATTCGCAGCGCGTTGCCCCGATCGATCGCGTGCAGGTCGGCGCCGCCGAACAGCTCGGTCAGCCCCTTCACGTGATCGGCGCCGGTGCGATACGGGTAATCGGTACCGAACACGATCTGCGAGGTCGGCACCATTTTCGTGAGCGAGGCCATCGCCACCGGATTGGAAGCCTGCGCGGTGTCGTAGTAGAAGCGGCGAATCTCCTTCCATACGCCCTCGCTGGTGAAGCCACGCTTCTGGAACGGCGGGAACATGATGATCTGAGTGGTGAAGCGCTCGGTCAGCGCCGTGAGCGTGCCGCCGCCATGGGAGAAGATCCAGTTGATGTTCGGGAACTTCGCCGAGGCGCCCGAGAAGATCAGGCTGGCAATGGTGCGCGTGGTGTCGGTGCCGTACTCGACGATCACCGATGGCACCGCGGTGGCCAGGTTGCGACAGCACGCGGGCTCGTTCGGATGCGTATAGGCGGTCGCGTTGCGGCGATTCAGTTCTTCCAGCACCGGCGTGAAGGCCGCGTCGCCGAGGAACTTGCTGTCGTAGCTCGTCATGAACGCCACGCCGTCGCACTTCAACACGTCGAACGCGTAGGCGATTTCCTTCAGCGTTTCGTCGACGTGCGGCATCGGCAATAGCGCGAACATGCCGAAGCGGCCCGGATGATCGCCGGTGAGCTTGCGTGCGTAGTCGTTCGAGGCGCGGGCGACGTCAGCGGCGTCTTTCGGTCCGAGGAAACCCAGTGCAGGCAGCGTCGGCGAGGTCATCGACGTTGCGATGCCTGCCTTGTCCATATCGTCGAGCGACTGGCGCGGGGTCCAGTTGTTCACCGGCGGCGAGTCGAGCTTGGCCGCCTTCAGCGCGTTGACCCACGCCGGTGGCGAGATGTGGTGATGCACGTCGATCCGATGCGGCCCGGCGGGCGCCATCATGTTGGCGCAACCTGTGGCAGCAAGCGTGCCCATTGCTCCCATCGCACTCAGGAAGCCGCGGCGGGTGAAGCCGGCGCCGCAGGCACACAGCGCGTTGTGCTGATTGCTCATGTCATCCCCCTTTGGTGGTCATTCGATACGAACGCTCGCCTGCGCGAGGCGTGCGGCGATCTTGATTCGCGGTGAGCCGATACGTCAACCGCAATCGCTGGCCACGCCCGCCTCGACCTTCGCGCGGGCAGCGATTGATTCGATGAGTGCACTGGGCGAATATCTCGACCTTTCGACGACACCGAGGAGGACACCTCATGGATGCCGATGCCAAGAAGACTGCGCTACGCATGATTCCGTACGGCCTGTACGTGCTCACCGCCAAGGGCGCCGACGGTCAGGTTGCCGGAGCCACGATCAACTGGGTGACGCAGGTGTCGTTCGCCCCGCCGCTGATCGTCGCCGGCGTGAAGGCCGATTCGGGCGCGCACGCGATCGTCGATCAGACCAAGGAGTTCGTGCTCAACGTGATCGGCAAGGGCGGCAACGGCATGGCGTTCACCTTCTTCAAGCCGGCAGTGGTCGACGGCAACAAGCTGAGCGGCGAGCCGTTCACGCTGGGCAACACGGTCAAGGCGCCGGTGCTCGAGAACTGCCCCGCGCACATCGAGTGCAGGGTGGTCGATGCGGTCAAGCGCGGCGATCACACCGCCTTCGTCGCCGAGGTGGTCGATGTGCGCGTGAAGACACCGCCCACCGGCCGCGCCGACGACGCGATTCTGTGGATGAAGGATCTGGGTGAGAAGGTGTTCTACGGCGGCTGAAGCGTTTGCGGAAAGTCTTGCACTCATCCGGTGGCCATCGATCCCACTGACTATCTCGCCAGGCTCGGAGTGACGATCGATGTCACTCCGACGCACTGCATGGTCGCGCATGGCGCAGGCAGCGCCATGTTTCCCGGCATCGCGCCGGACACGCTGCGCGACAAGCTGAACGACGCGATGCATGACGCGGTGATCCACTACGACGCCACCGTCGCGCGCACCGACGTGCAGATCTCCCGAACGCAGATCGAGGAAGCCGCGCTCGCCGTCGTCATCAGCACGTTGTATGTCTACAACCAGTGGCGCCAGATCCATGCCGAGCACCGCGATCATCCGCTTCGCCTCGCGCCATCGGATCTCACTTCAGTGCAGGCGCACGATCAATGCTGGTTCTATTGCCAGCGGGTGTTCGGCAAGCGCTACCTGCCCTACGCGGCGGCCCTCACGGGAATGTCGCACGACGCGTTCCAACAGTACGAACAAGGTCGACGCCGCCACTTCGATCGCTGAACGGAAGGCTGCGCGCGCAATGAGGTCAAGCGCGGACTATGCGCCATCGTGCCCGCCGCGCGCAGCCGAAATTGCGCCGGGCGATCAATCGGAGTAGCCTCGCTTGCACGACCTGGGGGTCCAGTCCGCATCGCGGGCCGGTGAGAGAAACCCTTTGAACCTGATGCGGTTAATACCGCCGTAGGAAAGCGTCGGCAGCCCGCCCCTTCTGCCTGCCCGCTCCTGCGGCGCCTTTTGCGTGCAAGGAGCGATGACCATGGCAGCCAATCCGAAATTTCTCGCAGCGACCGCGCGCGTCGACGACGCGGCAGTCAAGCCGCTGGCCGGCTCGAAGAAGATCTACGTCGAAGGCTCGCGCGCCGACGTCCGCGTGCCGATGCGCGAGATCGCCCAGTCCGATACGCCGGCTTCGTTCGGCGCCGAGCCCAATCCGCCGATCTTCGTGTACGACACCTCGGGTCCTTACACCGACCCCAATGCGAAGATCGACATTCGCCACGGCTTGAAACCGCTGCGGCTCAACTGGATTCTGGAGCGCGGCGATACCGAGGAACTCGGCGGCCCCTCATCGGATTACGGCAAGGTGCGCGCGATCGATCCGAAGCTCGCCGAGCTGCGCTTCACCGGGTTGCACCGCAAGCCGCGCCGCGCCAAGGCCGGCAAGAACGTCTCGCAGATGCACTACGCGCGCGCCGGCCTCATCACGCCGGAAATGGAATTCATCGCGATCCGCGAGAACATGCGACGCAAGGAGTACATCGAGTCGCTCAAGCATGCCGGACCCACCGGCGCGAAGATGGCCGCGCTGCTCGGCCGTCAGCATCCGGGCCAATCGTTCGGCGCATCGATTCCGGCCGAGATCACGCCGGAATTCGTGCGCAGCGAAGTGGCGCGCGGGCGGGCGATCATTCCGTCGAACATCAACCATCCGGAAACCGAGCCGATGATCATCGGCCGCAATTTCCTGGTGAAGATCAACGCCAACATCGGCAACTCCGCGGTCAGCTCGTCGATCGCCGAAGAGGTCGAGAAGATGACCTGGGCCACCCGCTGGGGCGGCGACACGGTGATGGATCTGTCGACCGGCAAGAACATCCACGAGACGCGCGAGTGGATCATCCGCAATTCGCCGGTGCCGATCGGCACGGTGCCGATCTATCAGGCGCTCGAGAAAGTGAACGGCAAAGCCGAAGAGCTCACCTGGGAGATGTATCGCGACACGCTGATCGAGCAGTGCGAGCAGGGCGTCGACTACTTCACCATCCACGCCGGCGTGCTGCTGCGCTACGTGCCGCTCACCGCAAGTCGCATGACCGGCATCGTCTCGCGCGGCGGCTCGATCATGGCGAAGTGGTGCCTCGCGCATCACAAGGAAAGCTTCCTCTACACGCATTTCGAGGATATCTGCGAGATCATGAAGGCGTACGACGTCGCGTTCTCGCTGGGTGATGGTCTGCGTCCGGGCTCCAACTACGACGCCAACGACGAAGCGCAACTCTCGGAGCTGCGCACGCTTGGCGAGCTCACGCAGATCGCCTGGAAGCACGACGTGCAGGTGATGATCGAAGGGCCGGGCCATGTGCCGATGCAGTTGATCAAGGAGAACATGGACATCCAGCTGAAGGACTGCTACGAGGCCCCCTTCTACACGCTGGGGCCGCTCACCACCGACATCGCGCCAGGTTACGACCACATCACTTCAGCGATCGGGGCGGCGCAGATCGGCTGGTACGGCACGGCGATGCTGTGCTACGTCACGCCCAAGGAGCACCTC
>CADECO010000455.1:2699-4602 GCA_902825905.1 uncultured beta proteobacterium | reverse complement strand
GTTGAGCCGCTCGTCGGCGTCGGCCTCCACCAAGCGGCGCATCATCGTCTGGCTCGGTTCGGCCAGCACTTCCCAGTTCTGGTCGAGGTCGGCCGCAAGGCGCACGCCGTCGGCCTCCAGCTTGCCCAGGCCACGCCGGCAGGAAAGGTAGCCGGCCAGCGCATGACCCATCGCCACGCCGATATTGCGCAACACGGTCGAGTCGGTGAGATCGCGCTGCCAGCGCGACACTGGCAGCTTCTCGGCGAAATGTCGCAGCAGCGCGTTGGCCACGCCAAGATTGCCTTCGGAGTTCTCGAAGTCGATCGGATTGACCTTGTGCGGCATGGTCGACGACCCCACTTCGCCCTCCACCACGCGCTGGCGAAAGTAGCCAAGCGAGATGTAACCCCACAGATCGCGATCGAGATCGATCAGCACCGTGTTCAATCGCGCGATCGCATCGAACAGCTCGGCCAGCGCATCGTGCGGTTCGATCTGGATGGTATAGGCGTTGAAGGCCAGTCCGAGCGATTCGACGAAGCGCTGCGAGAAGCGCTCCCAATCGACTTCGGGATACGCCACCACGTGCGCGTTGTAGTTGCCGACCGCGCCATTAGCCTTGCCGGTCAAGCGCACCCCGGCGACCTGCCTGATCGCACGTTCGAGCCGGTCGACCACGTTGGCCAGTTCCTTGCCCAGCGTCGTCGGTGTGGCCGGCTGCCCATGGGTGCGCGAGAGCATGGCGACGTCGGCCAGGTCATGCGCGAGGGCACGCAACGCGTCGACCACTCGCTGAATTTCGGGCAGCAGCACGCCATCGCGCGCATCGCGCACCATCAACGAATAGGCGAGATTGTTGATGTCCTCGGACGTGCACGCGAAATGCCAGAACTCGGCCACGCGCGCGAGTTCGCCATTCGATGCGGTCTGTTCGCGCAGCCAATACTCGACCGCCTTCACGTCGTGGTTGGTCTTGCGCTCGATTGCCTTGACCCGCGCGGCGCTGGCATCATCGAAGCGCTCCGCCAGACTGCGCACGAGCCCGATCGCCGATTCGGACAGCGGCCCCATCCCAGCAACACCCGACTCCGCTCCAAGGGCGAGTAGCCATTCGACTTCAACCTTGACCCGATAGCGGATCAGCGCCGCCTCGCTGAAATACGCGCGCAACGGCGCGACTTGCGACTGGTAGCGGCCGTCGAGCGGCGAGAGTGCGGTAAGGGCGGGCGAAACCGACGCCGCGACAGGGTTGACGGGATCAGGCGTACTCATCGGTCGAAGCGCTGCGGGGTTGGCGGGGTAGTCGGCACGCTCGGGGCGTGCGGCACGTACTCGGAACGAGGCTGTCGATGCAGCGCAGAGCGAAGCGGAGCGCGGAGGATAGCACCGGGCCATCGGCCGATCGGGCTGCGCGCACCCTCGCTCGCGCCCTTGCTCGCACCCTCGCCCAGGCCCGCGCATGCCGATTGTGCGAGGCGCATCTGCCGCTCGGCCCGCGTCCGGTGCTGCGCGCGAGCGCGACCGCACGCCTGCTGATCGTCGGACAGGCGCCCGGCCGCCGCGTCCACGAGACCGGCCTGCCGTGGAACGATCCCTCGGGCGATCTGCTGCGCGCGTGGCTGGAACTGGATCGCGAGCGCTTCTACGACGAGCGCCATATCGCGATCGTGCCGGTGGGACTGTGCTACCCCGGTACCGGCAAGGGCGGTGATCTGCCGCCACGCCCCGAATGCGCACCGCTGTGGCACCCGCGGTTGCGCGCACTCCTGCCGCGGATTGAACTGATCCTGGCGATCGGCGCTTACGCGCACCGCTTCTACCTGCCCGAGCATCGCGGTCGATCGCTCACCGAAACCGTGCAGCGCTTCCGCGAGTGTCCGCCGACGATATTTCCGCTGCCGCATCCGAGCCCGCGCAACCG
>CADECO010000455.1:0-2599 GCA_902825905.1 uncultured beta proteobacterium | reverse complement strand
GCCGACTGACCCGGCGTGACGGCCCATTGCGGCTGCACGAACGTCACCTCGCACGCGTCGGCGTTCGCATGCGCGATGACGCAGGCTGCATCGCTTTGGCGGTATCGCGTCTTCGCACCGAGCGCGCCATGGCGCTCGGGCCATTCGCCGCTCACCCATGACAGGTCGGCAGCTTTAAGGTTTGACGACAGCAGCAGCGGGTGATCGTGCCCCTGCACCACGATCAGCTCGTTGGCCGCCATGTTCTTCTGCGCGACGTACCACGGCGAACCATCACTCGCCTTGCGCCCGCCGATGCCGATGCCCTTGCGCTGGCCGATCGTGTAGAACATCAGCCCGATGTGCTCGCCGACGACGGCTCCCTCGGGCGTGCGCATAAGTCCGGGCTTGCGCGCCAGATAACGATTGAGGAACTCTCGAAACGGCCGCTCGCCGATGAAACAGATGCCGGTCGAGTCCTTCTTCGCGTGCACCGGCAGGTTGGCGGCCTTGGCAAGTTCGCGCACCCGGGTCTTGGTGAGCTCGCCCAGCGGAAACAGCACGCGCGCGAGCTGCTGCTGATTGAGCCGGTGCAGGAAGTAGCTCTGATCCTTGGCGCCGTCGCGCGCCTTGAGCAACTCGAAGCGCGCGCCCGCCTGACGCACACGCGCATAGTGACCGGTGGCGATGCGCTCGGCGCCGAGCTTCATCGCGTGATCGAGAAACGCCTTGAACTTGATCTCGGCGTTGCACAGTACGTCGGGGTTGGGCGTGCGCCCGGCCGCGTACTCGCGCAGGAATTCGCTGAACACCCGGTCCTTGTATTCGGCTGCGAAGTTGACGACCTCGAGCTCGATGCCGAGCAGATCGGCAACCGAAGCGACGTCGATGAGGTCTGCGCGCGTCGAGCAGTACTCGTCGTCATCGTCGTCTTCCCAGTTCTTCATGAACAGGCCGACTACTTCGAATCCCTGCTGCTTCAACAGCAGCGCGGCGACCGACGAATCGACCCCGCCCGACATGCCGACGACGATTCTTTCGGCCATGCGCTCAACCTGTCCGGGCGATGCGGCGGCTGAAATGTCTACGTGAAGCCATGAGCCCTTGCGTCGGTGCCCGCTAGAAGTGGGTCAAGACTTCGAGCGGCACGCGACGACCGCCGAGGTAGTCCTCGACGCACCGAAGCACCAGCGGACTGCGGTGGCGCGTGCGTGCTTGCAACAGCTGCTCCATCGACATCCAGTTCACGGCGACGATGTCGGGATCGAGTTCGCGCCGCGCGTCGCGATCGCCGATCTGCCCGCAGAACGCGAAGCGCAGATAGGTGGTCGTGCTCCCCGGCGGTAGCCAGCGATAGATGCCTACCAGCGCGGTCGGCATGAAGTCGTAACCGGATTCCTCCCGCGTTTCGCGCGCGCACGCGGCGAGCAGCGTCTCGCCCTGTTCCCAGTGGCCGGCCGGCTGATTGAGCACCAGCGCGTCGTTGTCGCGCTCCTCGATGAGCAGGAACTTTCCGTCACGCTCGGCGATGGCCGCGACGGTGACCGACGGCCGCCAGACTTCGGTCATCAGGCGGCGCGACGGGCGTTCTTGGTGATGAAATCGGCCATGCGTGAGATGCCGGACTCGATCGCCTGATTGGAGGCGGCGTAGCTGAAGCGGATGTGCTGACCATCGCCGGCGACTCGTGCGCCGAAGTGGATGTCGGCCAGCACCGCCACCCCCGCTTCGTGCAGCAGACGCTTGCGAAATTCTTCAGAGTCGGCCGCGCCGATCATCCGGCACGCCTCGGTGATGTTGGGCCAGGCGTAAAAAGCACCACCGGGCGTACGACAGCTCACTCCAGGTACCTTGTTGAGCAATCCCACGATCAGATCGCGCCTCGCGAGAAACGAATCGCGCATGGTGCGGGCGTCGTCCTGCGAACCGTTGATGGCCTGCACCGCCGCCACCTGGCTGATGTGTGAGGCACACGAATCGGTGTTGGTCACCCAGCGCACGAACTGCGGCGCCAGGATCGGGTTGGAAGCAAAACCGATGCGCCAGCCGGTCATCGCCCAGGTTTTCGATGCGCCATCGGAGATGATGGTGCGCTCGTACATGTCGGGCAGCGATGCGATCGAGGCGAACGAGCCCTCGTAGCACAAGCGCGAGTAGATCTCGTCGGCGTACACCCACACGTTCGGATGCTTGCGCAGGATCGCGGCGATGTCTTCCAGATCGCGCTTGGTGAGGATCCCGCCAGTGGGGTTCTGCGGCGAGTTGAGAATGAGCAGCTTGGTCTTGGGTGTGATGCGCGCTTCGAGCTCGGCCGGGTCGAACGCGAAATTGCGCGCCTCGCGCAGCGATAGCGGAACGGGCACCGCGCCGTGCGCCTGGATCTGCGATTCGTAGATCGGGAAGCCCGGCTGCGGATAGATCACCTCGTCGCCGGCGCCGTAGTCGGTCGTGCACAGGATCGCGTAGGCGATGAATGGCTTGGCGCCGGCGCCGACCACGACTTCGTCGGCCGAGATCTTCAGGCCGCGCATCTCGCCCATGTAGCGCGCTGCGGCCTCGCGCAACTCAGCGATGCCCGCTGAGGGCGTGTAGCCGTGCTTGCCCTCGCGGGTCGCCTTGT
>CADECO010000454.1:0-4617 GCA_902825905.1 uncultured beta proteobacterium | reverse complement strand
AGCCGATTCGTGGGAACGCAGCCATCCATCGGCATCATCGCCAGTACCATGCTCTCGGTATTCGGCCGAGGGGCCGGCGGCGTTGTCGCCGCAATGCGTGCGGGCGATGCACCGCGTCGCGCAGCGAGTGACATCGGTTTTCCAACCGAAACTTCGCCCCAGGTCAGCCGCTTTCCGGAAACCTTCCCCGCGGGCGATCGTGGCGCCGAGCAGGCGCTGCTGCAGACCGTGCAAGGCGTGCTCGAACCAGCGACCGATCGTTCCTCATGGTGGCGCCGCGAAGACTGCGGTCTGATCGTCGGTAGCGGCGGATTCCTGTACGCGTCCGGGGCGGAACTCTATGGCCGCGCGCTTGGCACGGTGTCCAACGACACGCCGTTTCAAGTGCGTGGTCCGGCCTGGGGCAGCGAGCGCATCGTTGAATCATTCGGCTTGCGTGGACCGTGCGTGACCCTCTCGACCGGCTGCTCATCGAGCGCGAACGCAATGCTGTGCGCGACCGAAATGCTGACGCGTGGCGAACTACGGCGCGCGCTCGTAGTGGGTGCCGAAGGACTGAGCGCAGTGACTCTGAGTGGATTCGACGGATTGATGTTGCTCGATCCGCACGGCTGCCGCCCGTTCGATCGCGATCGTGCCGGCCTGCAGATCGGCGAAGGCATCGCGGCACTGGTGCTTGCTGCGGACGAATCCGCACCAGTCCGGTTGCTCGGCGGCGCCAGCCTGTGCGATACCCACCACCTCACCAGTGCAACACCGGAAGGCACCGAGATGCTGGCGGTGATGCGCGAGGCGCTCGCGGTATCAGGTGTCGCCGCGGAAGCGATCGTCGCGGTCAAAGCGCACGCCACCGGTAGTCGCGACAGCGATGCAGCCGAAGCCGCGGCGCTGCGTGCGCTGTTCGGCACTCGATTGCCGCCGATCACCGCACTCAAGCACTATCTCGGCCACACGTTGGGCGCTTGCGGCGCGCTCGAGACTGCGGCGTTCAGCGCGTGCTTGGCCGAAGGCTTCATTCCGCACGCGGCGGGGTTTACGACGATCGATCCCGAACTCGGCATCGAACCACTGCGCGCCGCCTTGCCTGCCCGCCCCGGCGCCTACCTACTCAACTTCTTCGGCTTTGGCGGCAACTACACCTCGCTGGTGCTGGCGCTGCGCTGAACGATGAACGCCTCACGCATCTACATCCACGCCTGCGGCGGAATCGGCCCGGACGGACGCATCTGGCAGGGCGACCCAGTCAGCGCGTTGCAGCCGGCCGATGCCGCACCGATCGCACTCAAACCACTCTTGAAAGCGCGCGCCATTGCCGTTCCTCGCGTGGCCTCGCGCTTTGCCGAACTCGCTTCGCTGGGCGCGCACGCGTGCCTGCAACGGCTGCCCGCACCGCTCGATGCCGCAACGCGGCTCTACCTGGCAAGTGGGCTGGGAGACGTGGCACGTACCGACGCGCTCTACTACCAGGTCATGCCACCGCGCAGCGAAGTCGCCTCCCCGGCTCATTTCGCCACTTCGGGCAACAACATGGCGGGATTCTTCGTGGCGCAATACGCGGGGCTGCGCGCGCGCAATCTGACGGTCTGCGCCGACGCACTGTCGTTGGAGCAGGCGCTGCTGCGCGCATGCAGCGATCTGCGTCATCTTGCAGCGCCGTGTGCCTTCGTCGGCAGCGTGGATGAAACGACCGTGCCGCGCGAATTCTATGTGCGGCGGTTCGCGTTACGTGAGCACGAGCACATCGGCGAGGCGAGCAGCTGGTTCGTGCTTGGCACCGGATCGGACGGTGCGATCGGCGAGTTGCTCGACGTGCAGGTCTGGCCCACGCGCGCCGGTCCACTCGATGATGCGTCGGTCACGCAAGTCGCCGATCGGATCAACGACAGCGTTCCCGCATCAACTCGACCAAGCGCAAGCTTGCTGGCCGGCTGCCGACTCGAACCGGCCGACGCACACCGCCTCGCACAGCGTGCCGGCGTGACGCTCGCGCCAGACTATCTCTCGCGCACTGGTGTGTTTCCCACCGCGATCTCGCTCGCGATGATCGAAGGGCTGAACGCGCCGAGCGCAACAACCATCATTCATGTCAATCGCGATGACGCAGGCCGCACCGGGATGGTCGTGCTGCGCGCATTCGCCGATTGAGCCAGACCGAGCCATCCATGGCGATCGTCCTGTTTACCGATTTCGGCAGCAACGATCTGTACGTGGGACAGGTCGAGATGGCGATCCTGCGCGTCGCCCCCGCTGCGCGCGTCGTGCACCTGCTCCATGATGCACCGGCGTTCGCGATCGACGCGAGCGCACATCTGTTGGCGGCGCTCGCTGCGCAGATCCCCGAGCAAAGTGCCGTGGTTGCAGTCGTGGATCCCGGCGTCGGCTCGATGCGCCGTGGCGTCGTCGTCCAGGCCGACTCGCGATGGTTCGTCGGACCCGACAACGGCCTGCTCTCGGTCGTCGCAGCTCGCAGTCGTGTCTGCCGGGTCTGGCACCTGCGCGAGACGCCGCAGACCGCGTCGCCCACGTTCCACGGTCGCGACGTGTTTGCGCCGCTTGCCGCACAGCTGGTCGCGGGCGATTTTCCCGATCATCTGCTCGGCGCCTCGCCTTGCCTCGACGTGGAACTGGGTGGCAACGACCTCGCGCGGATCATCTACTTCGATCACTACGGCAACGCGTTCAGCGGCTTGCGCGGCTCAACCGTTTCGACCGGTGCGGGCGTGTGCGTAGCCGGCCGATCACTGCGCTACGC
Source organism: uncultured beta proteobacterium (assembly GCA_902825905.1). GTDB lineage: Bacteria > Pseudomonadota > Gammaproteobacteria > Burkholderiales > SG8-39 > CADEDU01. The sequence continues at coordinate 1,865 of CADECO010000454.1, read as the reverse complement.
ACGCACCTTTGCCGACGTCCCGACCGGCGAGCCGTTCTGGTACGTCAACAGCCAGGGTCTGGTGGAGATCGCCGCCAACAGCATCTCGGCCCGCGAGCTGCTCGGTCTTTCGCTCGACATGCCGCTGCGGATTGAAACTTGATTGCCGCCCGCGCCGGCATCGTCACGTGCCGGGCGCAGGTCTAACCGCAAACCCGCTCGACGCTCAGCGCACCATAGTGCGCAGCTGCCGCAACACTTCCGCCTCGCGCCGCCCGCAGTCGCGCACGATGTCGGCCACCGCGCCGTAAGCCGCAGGGGAAGCGTCCGCTCCGCGCAAAATCTGGGCCGAGCGCACCGCGAACTCGCGCCAGCGATCGCCCACTTCCGTCATCGCCGCACTCGCTTCACGCAGCGCAGAGATATTGAGCACAGTGGCGGCCTCCTCCAGGAACGCCGCGAACATGAAACGGAATCCGCCACCGCCGGTGCCGATTTCTTCTTGCATGCGGATCACATTGGCCAGCCACTGCTGCGCCGTTTTCGCGGGCAATCGCTGCGGCCACTCGCGGATAGCGCGCGCGAGCGTGTCGATGGCGCGCAGCCCCAGATAAGGGAGCGGCACGCGCAACATTCGGCTCGTGGTCATGCGCAGGCCGGCGCGCACTGCGTGCTCGAGGTCCGGCGCGCGGTTGACGCTTTCGATTGTGTAGAGCAGCCCTTTCGGTGCGAGCGGCCCTTTGGAGAAACGCGCGCGACGCAGGTCGTCGGCATGACAGCGCACCACGTCCTCGAACACCGTGTCGCTCAAGAGATAGTCGTCATCTTGCCTGCCGTACGCGATGACATGATGGCCGTTGAACTGGAAACGCATGTCGCGCGGAAAGTACGGCAGCCAGAACACGCCGGTTTGTAGACCGACCGGGCGGTCGCGCGCGAGCATCGCATCGAGCGCCTGCATCCCGCGCGCCTCGTCGCTGAAGCGTTGCCGCGCGATGCGCACGCCCAGCCGCTTTGCGCAGCGCGCGATGATGGCGTTGGGCATGTCGCGATAGGCGACCAGTGGCGCGCCATAGAGCTTCATGAACGGCAGGAACAGAAAGAACAAACCGCTGCCGATTCCGAACACCATCGGCTCGGAAAGCCTCACGCCCTCGTGCCGGAGCAGCGCCGCGAATGCACCGCTCTCGCAGTGCGCGGCGTGCACGTGATCGAACGAGGTCAGCACGGCTGCGGCATGCGGTGAGTTGTGCGACAGGATCGCGGCGCATCGAGCCGGTTCGAGCAGCTCATCGAGGCAGGCTGTGGCCGGCCGCTCACCGCTCGCCCCAGCCGTTCATTCGGGCGGCGTTCGCAGCTGGGCAACGCTGATCCCCAGCGCGCGGGCGTAGCGACCCAGCACCGCCTCGGAAAGCCTGGCGAACACTTGCGGGCGCAGATGGCGTCGCACGCGCATCGACCACACGCCGCTGGCTGCCGCGAGCATGCGTGCGTCCATGTGGCAGCGGGCCATGTGATACGCGAGCGGGCTGGCCTTGCCGGTGCGCACGTCGTGACGCGCCAAATCGATCGCCTGGTTCACCGATTCCACCGCGAGCTGATTGGCGAGCTTTTCGACCTCCCAACCGCGGCTGGTGGCGACGACGTAGCGTCCGCTCGCGTCGCGCGCGTAGCAGGCGCGCTGATGGCCTTCGAGGATCGAGTCGTCCTGCGGAATCTCGTCGACGCGCATCGCGGCGCCTATACGACGGTGAGCAGCATGTAGTAGACCGAGAAGCGTGCGCTCTCGGGCACGAAACACAGCACGCGCTGCCCGCGCTCGAGCCGGCCGGAATGCAACAGCTCCTCGAGCGCCAGGTAGATCGAGGCCGAGCCGACGTTGCCGA
>CADECO010000453.1:0-4629 GCA_902825905.1 uncultured beta proteobacterium | reverse complement strand
GCGATCGCCCTGCATGGCGTTGGCGGTGAGCGCGATGATCGGTACCCGTTGCACCTGGGTTGCGTCCTTCGACAACTCGCCGCCGCGTTCGGCGTAGCCCTCGGCTTGACGCTCGGCTTGACGAATGGCGCTGGTCGCCTCGAAGCCGTCCATCTCAGGCATCTGGCAGTCCATCAGGATCAGATCGATGCGCTGTGTCAGCGTCCGCTCCAGCGCCTCCTTGCCGTTCTCCGCGATCAGCACTTCGCAGTTCAGGCTCGAAAGCATCGCCTTGGCGATCTCGCGATTAATGGGATTGTCCTCGGCGAGCAGCACGCGCAGTCGTCGCGTTGGCGCCGGGAGTGAGCCGGTGTGGATGGCCTCGACGCCACGGCCGGCGATGTTCGTTGCCGGGTCCCCGCGCTCGCCCGCAGTCAGTTGTTCCCGTCGCATGCGGACGGTGAACCAGAACGTCGAGCCTTCGCCCACCACGCTCTCGGCGCCGATCGTGCCGCCCATCATCTCGGCCAGTTGCTTGCTGATCGCCAGCCCAAGCCCGGTCCCACCGAAGCGTCGCGTGGTGGAGCCGTCGGCCTGCGTGAACACCTGGAACAGCCTTTGGATGCTGGCTGGTCCGATGCCGATCCCGGTGTCATTGACCTTGAAGTGAAGGCCGACGCGCTGTGCCGGGTCGTGCGCCGGATCATGCTCGGTCGCGAGCGGCTGCAATTGATCCTCCCGGGCGAGCGAGACCTGAATCTGAACGCCGCCCTGCGCGGTGAATTTGATCGCGTTGCCGATGAGGTTGGTCAGAATCTGCCGCAGCCGCAGCGGGTCGCCTTCGAGCCGGCCGGGAATCGCGGGATCCACCTCGCACCCCAGGATCAAACCCTTGCCCTTGGCGACCTCTCCCATCAACTCGACGACCTCGCCGGCGAGTTCGCGCGGATCGAACCGGGCCGACTCGAGCTCCAGGCGCCCCGCCTCGATCTTGGAGAAATCGAGGATGTCGTTGATGAGCCGTAACAGCGCCGCGCCCGAGCTGTGAATCGCGTGTGCGAACTTGCGCTGCCGCTCGTCCAGATCGGTACCCAGCAGCAGTTCCGACATGCCAAGCACGCCGTTCATGGGGGTGCGGATCTCGTGGCTCATGTTGGCGAGGAACTGCGATTTGGCACGGCTTGCCGCCTCGGCCTCTTCCTTGGCCAGGCGCATGGCTTCCTCGGCGCGCTTGCGATCAGTGATGTCGTAGCCGATCACCAGATAGCCGTTGCCGGTGCCGTCATCCATCGGCTCGGGCAGCAGTTGCATCGCGTAGTGACTGCTGCGGCCCAGCGGGCTGACGTACTCGCGCTCGTAGCGCACGATCTCCCCGCGCAACGCGCGCCGCACCGACGGCTGCACGTCGCGGTAATTGGCCTGGCCGATCACCTCCTCAACCGAGTGGCCGATCATCTCCCCCGGCTCGCGATCCATCCATCGCGCGAACGCCTGATTCGCCAACGCATAGCGCAGGTCGGGGTCGACCTTCGCGATCGCGACCGGCAGATGATCCATGAGCAGCCTGAGCCGGCGCTCGCTGTCGCGCAGCGAGGCCTGCTGCTGCTTGAGCTGGGTGATGTCGCGCACCAGCCCGATCGTCATCCGGCTCCCGTCGGGCATCTCCAGCGCACGCCGCTTGGTCGACATGAAGCGCAGCGTGCCACCGGCGTCGGTCATTGCTTCCTCGATCACCTGTTCCTGATCGAGATCCTGCGCAAGCTCGTCTTGCGACCCGGCGACGTCAGCGTACTCGGCGGCCAGCAGATCCTGCTCGGAATAACCGATCAGCTCCGCGCGGCTGCAACCGGCGAACTCGCAGTACGCGTCGTTGACCATCATGAAGCGCTGTGCCCGGTCCTTGACGAAGATCGGATCGGGCAACGCGTTGAGCAGGTGATCGAGAAACTCTTTGGACGCCTGCAACGCCTGCTCAGTGCGTTTGCGCTCGGTGATGTCCAGCGTCACGGTAATGAGGCCGCCGTCGGGCAGGCGCTGATCGGTCAACGACAGCCAGCCGTCGCGGCGGCGCAGTTCCACTGGGCCGCGCGGATTGCGGCGCTGTTCGAGGCGCTCGTCGATCCATTGCTCTTCGCGACCAACCGCTTCCGGATAGAGGCCCGCCGCGAGTTGCGCGCGCAGAAACTCCACATAGTGGATACCCGGATGGAATTTGCCGTGATTGGCCTCACGCATGCGCCGATTGCTGAGCACCAGACGGTCCTCGGCGTCGAACAACGTCACCGACTCTCTCAAATTCTCGATCGCCGCGCGCAGGCGCTGATCGGCTTGCTGTGCGCGCCGCTCGTTCAACACCGTGGCGGTAACGTCCGCGCCGACGCCTCGATAACCCAGGAACGCACCGTAGTCGTCGAATCGCGGCATGCCGCTGGTGCGGTGCCATTGCTCACCGTTGGGCCCAAGACGCAGATAGACGAAATCGCGAAACGGTTCGCGTCGGTCGAGCGCTTCGAAGTGGGACTTCCACGGCTCCGCCGTGAGGTCCTCGGTCCGCGCGGCGAGTTCACGGCGCGTCTTGCCGTAGTGCCACGCTACCGGCACGCCCATCACCTGCCCGGCTGCCTCCGACATCCAGGTGAACCGCCCCTCGGCGTCGGTCTCCCAGAACCAGTCCCCCGACGCGCTGGCGAAATCGCGGAACCTGGCTTCGCTTTGCTCGAGCGCGTCATGGGCCTGTGCCAGATCCTTGGCCACGGCCTTCAGCCTGGCTTCGGCTTCGCTGCGTCGATTGACTTCCTCCAGCAAAGCCTGGTTCTGACTTCGCAATCTTGCCGATGCACCGTGGCTGCGCATCGACAACGTGAGCATGAGGAACATGAGCGCGATCGTGACGGTGGCGATGCTCACCGCGAGCACGGTGGAGTCCAGCGCCACGCCGGGCGCCGGCGCCGATCCGGTCGCCACGCACGCGGCCGCATACATCCCCAGGTAATGCATGCCGACGATCGCGCCACCCATGACCAGCGCCGAGATCAGGCGATCGCCGAACCGCGCCTGGCCCAGCCGAAACACCAGCCACAACGCCAGCGTCGAGCACACCACTGCGTTGATGAGCGACAGCACGAACGGTCCGGGCCAGTACACGATCTGCGCGGCCATCCGCATTGCGGCCATGCCGGTGTAGTGCATCGCACCGATGCCCACACCCATCACCGCTCCGCTCAGCAGCAGTCGTGCACTCGTCAGCGTTCCGCGGGTGACCGTCCACAACGCGAACCCGCTGGTGGCCACGGCCAGTAGCAGCGATCCCACGGTGGTCCACAGCTCGTAGGTCACCGCGATGGGCAACTGGTACGCGAGCATGCCCACGAAATGCATCGCCCAGATGCCCACACCCATCGCGAACGCACCGCTTGCGAGCCAGCCTGCACTCGCCTCGTTCGACGCACGCGATTCGCGCACCCGCTCGGCTAGATCGAGCGCGGTGAAGGCTGCGATGCACGCGATCGCGTACGAGAGCGCCACGAGCACCGGGTCGTACGTCGACGGCAACCCGGCGTCGGGCAGCGTGTCGGTCACGAAGCGGAACAGGCTCGATGTGGCGTCCATCACGAATCGGGGGAGTGCTGACAATGCGCGGGCGAGCGTCGCTCGAAGCCGCACAGTCGATATCGGCCGGATCGATCAACAAACGCAATGGTCGGCACCATAGCGGTGCCCAGTTCGCCATCGAATCCGCGCGATGGCGCGCCGATCTGTGGAACTGTTCCGGTGCCGGCCTACCGGACTCCCGGCGGCCGATGCACCCAATAGCGGTTCTTGCCGTCCTGCTTGGCCTGGTACATCGCCTCGTCGGCGCAGGCCAAGAGGCCAGCGGGGTCGTTGGCGCCGCCTCCAGGAAACAAGGCGACGCCGACACTGACCGAGATATTCAAGCGGAATCCATCAACGGCAAACGGAGCGCCGACCGCGTCGATGATGCGCGTGGCCACCGTCTGCACCTGCTGCAGGTCATGCGCATCAGTCAGCAGCACGGTGAACTCGTCGCCGCCCAGGCGCGCCACCAGATCGACGGCCCGTACTGCCTGCCTGATGCGCTCGACCGCCCCGCGCAATACGCGGTCGCCCACGGCATGTCCATGGCGGTCGTTGACCCCCTTGAAGCCGTCCAGGTCGAGGAACAGCACGGCCAGCGTCGTGGCAGTGGCGGTGGCACGATCCATCTCGCGCGCCAGCACTTCCATGAACGACTGTCGGTTGGCCGCGCCGGTGAGCGGATCCTGATAGGCAAGGCGCTGCATCGCCGCCTCGCTCGCTTTGCGCTCGGTGATGTCGCGCACGATGACGAACACCTCGTCCGGACCGCTCATCGCAATGCGGGCCTCGTAGTCCCAATGTTGCCGCGGGCCGCTCAGACGAAACTCAGCGTGATGCAACGCCTCGGTGCGCAACGCGCGTTCGATCGCTTGCACGAACTCCTGCGCCTGCGGCTCACTCAGTACGTCATGCACGCGGCGACCCAATCGCAGCCGCGACAGCCCGAGCCGCTCGGCGACCCATTCGTTCTCGAACTCGATGATGCGCCCGGTCGCATCCATCCGCAGCATCGCATCGGGCATCGCGGCGACGATGGCGCGATGACGGGTCTGC
>CADECO010000452.1:0-4632 GCA_902825905.1 uncultured beta proteobacterium | reverse complement strand
CGCGGCGACGCTGCTCGAACCCGTGCCAATCGGCCAGATCGATGGTCCGATCCATCAGCGCTTCGAACTCGCCGCAGTCGTACGTCTCGCCGATCGCCGTGCGATACGGCATCTGCGCCGGACCGATGAGATTGCGCCGCCTAATCGCGATCGGATCGAGTCCGAGTTCGCCTGCCGCGAGATCGAGCATGCGCTCGACGATCATCGTCGCTTCGGGGCGACCAGCACCGCGATAGGTCGTCAGCGTGCGGCTGTGTGTGAACACGCCGTTGATCGCGACGTGCATCGCCGGTATCGCGTAGACCCCCGACAGCATCCGCGATCCGACCAGGGGCGGATGCGCGCTCGACGGACCGAGCTGGCACCCCAGGTTGTGGTGAATCACGACGCGCATGCCGAGCACCGTGCCATCGCGCAAAAGCGCCAGTTCGGCGTCGGCGAGCTGATCGCGGCCGTTGAAATCGGACACGAACGCTTCGCTGCGGTCGCATACCCACTTCACCGGGCGGCCAACACGCTGCGCCGCCCACAGCACTAGGATCTCTTCGGGATAGAGCCCGCCCTTGGTGCCGAACCCTCCGCCGACATCGCCCGCCACCACATGCAGCCGGTGCGCCGGAACACGAAAGATATGCTCGGCGAGCAACAGCCGGATGCGATGCGGGTTGGCGGTGGAGCTGGTCAGGTGCCAGCGTCGAGTACCCGCGTCGTAGTGCCCAAGGCAGGTGCGCGGCTCCAGCGGATTGCCCGCCAGCCGCTGGCTGCGGATGCGCGCCCGGACAACGTGGTCGGCGCGTGCGAACGCCTGCGCCGTGCGAGCCGCATCGCCAAGTTCGTGCACGAAGCACCGGTTGTCCTTTGCCTGCGGCCAGACCAGCGGCGCATCCGGCGCGATCGCGGCTTCGACGGTCGGCGCGGCAGGCAATGATTCGTAGTCGACGACAACGCGCTCGGCGGCGTCCATCGCCTGGGCCAGCGTCTCCGCCACCACGAACGCCACGCCGCTACCCACAGCCAGAACCCGATCCTGCGCGAGCGGCGGAAACGGGGTGGCGTGGTAGGTCTTGCCGGTGATCGTCGGCGGGATGCTGGCGCACGGTATGTGCCCCAGCCCGTCGGCCGCGTAGTCGCTGGCCGTCAGCACCGCGATCACACCCGGCATGCGCAGCGCGTCGCTGATGTCGATGGAGCGGATTCGCCCGTGTGCGATCGGCGATCGCAACACGAAACCGCGCGCCTGGCGCGCATCCGCAACGTCGTCGGCATAACGGCCCAGACCGGTGAGCTGGCGCGCGTCCTCCAATCGGGGCAGCGGCGCACCGATGCCCTGTTCGGTGCGCGGATCGCGCTCTACCTTCTGCAGCATGGGTCAGCCGCTCGAGGAAGAGGCGCGGGTCAGTCGGCCTTCGCGCCCGCAGCCCGCACGACAGCCGTCCAGCGAGTGGTTTCGGCCTGGATGTACCTGACGAACTCCTCGGGCGTGTTGCCGATCGTATCGATGCCCTGATCTGCCAGACGCTTCACCACGTCAGGATGCTTGAGTGCTTTCACGAACTCTGCGTGGATGCGATCGATCACCGCGCGCGGGGTACCGGCAGGTGCCGCCAGACCGAACCAGGGGTTGGCGTCGTAGCCCGCATGACCGACTTCGGCCAGCGTCGGTACATCAGGCGCAAGCGGCGAGCGCTTATCGGCGGTGATCGCCAGCGCGCGCAGACGGCCGTCGCGCACGAACGGCAGCGCGGAGATGAGCGGATCGAACAGGAAGTCGATGCGCCCGGCGACCAGATCAGCCAAGGCTGGTGCCGATCCCTTGTACGGGATGTGCGCGATATCGAGTCCGTTGCGGGCCTTCATCTGCTCGCCCGACAGATGACCGCCGCTGCCGATGCTTTGCGAGCCGTAGCTCAGCTTGCCTGGACGTGCCTTGGCATAGGCGATCAACTCGGCCAAGCTCTTGGCCGGATGCGCCCCTGGCACCACGACGATCGTGGCTGAAGCGAACAGATTGGTGATCGCTTCGAAGTCTTTGAGCGGGTCGTACGACAACTTGGAGTACAGGCTCTGGTTGATGCCGTGCGAGCCGACGTTGGCGAGGAACAACGTGTAGCCATCGGGTCGCGCCTTCTTGACGACATCGGCGCCGATCTGTCCGCCCGCTCCGGGGCGGTTCTCGATCAGCACGCTTTGCCCGGTGTTCTCGGTGAAGCGCTGCGAGATCAGGCGCGTGCTGCTGTCGGAAATGCCGCCCGGCGGAAACGGGATGACGATGGTCACCGGACGCGAGGGATATGCCTGCGCGAGCGCACTCGGGGCAAGCACCGGATTGAACAAGGCACCAAACACTGCCACGCAGACAGCGGCGAGGGCACCGTAACGCGTGCGCACCGGGAGCAACCAACCGTTCGATCGGATTTTCATTGGCAACACCTCCTGTCAGTACAGCTCGACCAGCATGTCGACTTCGAGCGTCACCCCGAACGGCAACGACGCCATCCCCTCGGTTGTGCGCACGTGCTTGCCCGCATCGCCGAACACCTCGACCAGGAACGCCGAGCAACCGTCGGTGACCTTGGTGCTGTCGGTGTAGCCCTCCTGCGTCCAGATCTTGCCCTTCACGCTGACGATGCGCCTAACCCGCGCCAGATCGCCCACCGCGAGTTTGATCCGATTCACCTGCCGCACGCAGGCCAGCTTGGCCGCGACGATCGCGTCGTCGAGGCGCGCCTGATCGGGCACCCGCCCGCGGGCGAACTGGCCGTCGGGGCGCTGCCCTGCCGCGCTGGAGAGATACAGCATGTTGCCGACCTGCACGTGATCGACGTAGTTGCCCACGGCGGGCTTGAGCGGCGGCAACTTGCCGTCACGGAACCCCAGTTCTCGCAGCGCTTTCTCCAGCCGCTGCTCGATGGCCGCGGTGGGTTGCGGTGGCGGACTCACGGCGCATGCGCCGAGCAGCAGAACAAGGCCCAGGATCGAAACGGCTTTCATGATGAGGACTCCTCGGTGGTCAAGGCGTGGGGCGATGCAGCGATGCATCGAGCAGCGGGTCGGGCTCGCGCAGTGCGGCCTGATCGAATCCGGCCAGGCGCCGGTAATTGCTGGACGCCGATTCGAGTTCCTCGGCGGAAAAAATGTCGCGCGCATTGGCAAAGCCGTCGGGCGCACGCCGTTCGGCTTCGATCATCACCGTTTCCGGACCCATCTGCGTGCGATTCACGGTCACCAGTCGCGACACCACATCGCGGCGTGCGGATTCATAGGCGATCAACGCACTGCGCGGATCGGGTTCGGCGAGGATCGCTCTGGCCAGTGCGGGCGCATCCAGCAGTGCCTGTGTTGCGCCATTCGACCCGGCCGGATGCATCGGATGGGCCGCATCGCCCAGCAGACTCACGCGGCCGAAGCTCCAGCGCGGCGCTGGGTCCCGATCGACTTTCGGAAACACATAGAGCTCGCGGCAGGCGCGCATCACCGCCGGAATATCCAGCCACGAGAACTCCCAGCGCTCGAACCACGGCAGGATCTCACTCAATTCGGCGCGGCGGTTGTATTCCTCGCGCACCATCGGCGTATCGGGCGGTATCGATTTTTCGGCGATCCAATTGAGCTCGCAGCGTCCTGCCGCCGCGCCGATCGGGTAGGCGACGAACTTCTGCAGGTCGTGCCCTGCCATGAACATCGATTGTCCGGAAAGGAACGGCGGCCAATCGCTCACGCCGCGATACATCAACTGTCCGGAGAACCGCGGCCCTCCTTCGTTGGGATAGAACGCCCGGCGCACCGTGGAATGCACCCCGTCGGCGGCGATCAGCAGATCGGCCGCGACGGCCGCGATCGGCGTGTCGCGATGCTTGTCGATGAAATGCGCCGTCACGCCGTGATCATCTTGCGTGAAGTGGCTCAGGTGATGTCCGGCGTGGATGGCGTCAGGGCCGAGCCGCTCGCGCGCCGTCTGCAGCAGCAACCCCTGCAGACGACCGCGATGAATCGCGATCTGCGGCCAGTTGTAGCCGGCTGCCTGGCCACGTGGCTCACGCCAGATCTCCTGTCCGTGCCGATTGAAATAGATCAGCTCCTGGCACGCCAGCCCGCGCTCGGCCAGCACCGTGCCGAGGCCGATGCGATCCAACACCTTGACGCCGTGCGGCTGCACGTTGATGCCGACGCCGAGCTCACGGATCTCGGCCGCCGATTCGAACACGCGCACCTTGCAGCCGATCGCTGACAGATAAAGCGCCGCGGTGAGGCCACCTATGCCTGCGCCGGCAACGACAACATCGAGTTCGCGTGGATTCATTGTGCCGGTGCCGCTGCGACGCTACGGGTGATTCGGCTCAACCATGGATCGCGCGATCGTCGGCGTGGATCGAACCGCCGTCCATTGACAATTCGCGGGCTGCATCATTACCGTTTGGTTATGGGTGGTAGGGCAGCATGGCGCGGCAGCGCCCGAACAAAGGGGAGGGCTTCATGGCACGTCTGGATTGGTATATCCGCGCCGGCCTGAAGCTGCGGCACATGCAACTGCTGGTGGCGCTGGACGAGTTGCGCCACGTCGGACGCGTCGCTGCGCATCTGAATGTCACCCAGCCGGCCGTCTCGAAAACCCTGGCGGCGCTCGAAGCGGGC
>CADECO010000451.1:2605-4639 GCA_902825905.1 uncultured beta proteobacterium | reverse complement strand
ACCGGCAGGACTGATTCCGCGGTAATAGATCTTGTCAGTGAGTGCGCCAAGGGAGGCGGGCAGGGGTGCGGCCGGATCCGCGGGAATGACGAAGATCGGTGGGGTGACCGGGAACTGCCCACCGCCTACGTCTTTCAAGTCCTCCAACTTGAACCCCGCCTTGAAGATGATGATGTCGTGAAACCCTGCCACCGCGAAGTTCACCACGCCGCCGGTCTTCACCTTGATCTCCTTCGGAAAGATCACGTGATTCGCGGCATTGCCGGGCTGCGCGGTGTTCAGTCCGCGACCGAACGAGGACCAGACGTTGTATTGCTTGTTGCTGTCGTCGTCGGCGCTCGCGTTGAACGCGACTCCTGCGAACGAAACTGCTGCGAAAGCAGACAGCAAAACAGTGGCGGCGCTGGTTGCACGCATGCTGACCTCCTGGTTGAGAGTGGGGAACGGTCGACCGCCGTGACGCCCGAACGACATCGAGCTTCGATGGGTCGACGTGGTCGAGCGTACGCGCTCGCACGCACTCCGGTCTTGTAAACCGAGGAGTTAGGAAGTTCCCTTACGTTCGCTCAGCGTGATGCGCTGCGGCAGAAGCGTGGCATCAGCTTCCAGTCAGCTCGATAACGATATTGCTGCCGCGATCGAGGCTCGCGCGCGTTTGTGGCGGGACCACGCAGGTGGCGTCGTACTCCTCGATGATCAGGGGCCCTGGACGCGGCGTCTCGGTCAGGTCGGAGCGACGCAGCACGGGCGTGCGCATCCAGCCATGCGTGCTGCCGAAGTACGCATCGCGTGGCGGTGGCGGCGTCGGTTCGGCGCGAGTGGAGCGCACCCGCTCCGGCACGCCTGCACCAGCACGAACTCCTTGCCCCACCACCTGGATCGACACCAATTCCACCGGCTCTTCCGGTCCGGCACGGTGGCCGTAGGTGCGTTCATGCTCCTGGCCGAACGCCTCCTCCAGATACTCGACCATCTTGCGATCGATCGGACCGTCGGGAACGCTCACGGTGAGTTCGAAACTCTGGCCGTGGTAATGCATCGCGGCCGAGCGGTGCAGCCGTGTGCCCGCGCCGGTGAAGCCCTCGGCGGCCAACTGCGTGAGCGCCTGATCAGCCAGGCCATCCCACGCACGTTGGATGTCGGCGAGGTCGGCCTTGCGCAACAGCCGGCGCAGTGTGCGTGAGTAGTGGTGTTCGACGTCGGCGTACAGCAGCCCGAACGACGAGAACAGCCCGGCTGACGGCGGCACCACCACACGCGTCATGCCGAGCGCGCCGGCCATGCCGCTCGCAAACAACGGTCCGTTGCCACCGAATGCAAACAGCGCGTACTCGCGCGGATCACGGCCGCGCTCGGTCGACACCGATTTGATCGCGCGGATCATGTTCGAGGCGGCGATCTGGTGCGCACCGTACGCCGCCTGCTCGGCCGTCATGCCAAGAGGCTTGGCGATGGTGTCTTCGAACACGCGACGGGCCTTGTCGGCATGCAGCTTGAGTGCACCGCCGACCAGATGCTGCGGATTGATGTAGCCGAGCACGACGTTGGCATCGGTGACGGTGGGCACCGTACCGCCCTTGTCATAACAGACCAGTCCAGGCGACGCACCTGCGCTTTCCGGACCGATCTGCAGCTCGCCGCCCGCGTCGATCCACACGTGCGAGCCGCCGCCCTCGCCCACTTCTGCCAGGTCGATCGCCGGCACCTTGAGCATGTAGCCCGCGCCGGTCAGCAACCGCGAGCCGATCATGATGCCCGCGCCGACTGAATACTCCGAAGCGCGCGTGACCTGGCCGTTCTCGACGATCGAAGCCTTGGCGGTCGTGCCGCCCATGTCGAACGTGATGATCTTCGGCAAGCCTTTTGCGCGCGCCAGCGCCTGACCGCCGACCACGCCACCTGCCGGACCCGACTCGATGATGTTCATCGGCCGTTCCACCGCCGCGGTATCGGTCGTGAGTCCGCCGTTGGACTGCATCAACAGCAACCGCGCCGGGATGCCGGCTTCATCGAGCCCCTTGCGCAGCGCGCGCA
>CADECO010000451.1:0-2505 GCA_902825905.1 uncultured beta proteobacterium | reverse complement strand
AACAGCAACCGCGCCGGGATGCCGGCTTCATCGAGCCCCTTGCGCAGCGCGCGCAAGTAGGTGGCCACGACCGGCATGACGTACGCGTTGACCACAACGGTGGAGGTGCGCTCGTACTCCTTGATCTCGGGCAGCACCTCGCACGAGACGCTCACCGGCAGGTTGGGGGCGCGTTTCTGGATGACGTCCTTGATCAACAGCTCATGCGCCGGATTGGCGAACGCATTGATCAGACACACCGCGATCGCTTCGACCCTCTCGGCGAGCAGCGCGTCGACGGCGCGTTCGGCGTCGGGACGCTGCAGCGCGCGATCGACACCACCGTGGGCATCGACGCGTTCATCGACGACCTGACGCAGGTAGCGCTCGACCAGCGGCGCCGGCTTCATCCAACCGAGGTCGTAGAGCCGCGGCATGCGCAGCGTGCGAATCTCGAGGATGTCGCGAAAGCCCTTGGTGGTGATCAATCCGACGCGCGCGCCCTTGTGCTCGAGGATCGCATTCGATGCGACCGTGGTGCCGTGGCGGATCTCTTCGATTGCCTTGCCATCGAGCCGCGTCTCGGCGAACAGCTCGGCCAGCCCGTCGACGATCGCGCGCGCGTAGTTGTCGACGCTGGAAGAGATCTTCTTCGTATGGATCGTACCGTCGGAGCCGAGCAGCACGATGTCGGTAAACGTTCCGCCGATGTCGACGCCGACCGAGTAGCGAGTCATGGACGAGCGAGCCATTCCCATCACTCCGCCGCCCGTGGATACGGCAGCGGATCGTGCCACTGCACCTTCGGCACCTCGCGCCAGCCACGCGCGACACGGATCTCGGCGCGGCATTTCGTGGTCGCGGTGGCATCGACGGTCCAGCGCTTCGTGTCGACGATCACCCCGTAGTCGTCGCGTGCCCGCTCCGCCGAGAGCAGCTCGTTGCGCACATCGCGCAGCACCGCGGCCGGATCGCGTTCCAGCGGATCGCCCCAGCCGCCCGCACCGGCCAGCACGTGGCGGAACACGTCGCCCTTCTTGATATCCATCGTGAGCTTGGAGGGCAGCAGACGATTCTCACCTTGCGGATTCAGATAGTTCTCCGAAGGCCCGCCCGGGCTGCCGCCATACAGTCCGAACGGACGATGATCGCGCCGGTCGGAGCGCACCTGCAGCATGCCGTCGGCTTCGAGGAAGCGATAGTCGCGCATGAACGGCACGCCGCCACGATATTTGCCGGCGCCGGCCTTGTCGGGCACGAACTCGTAGGCCAACAGCTGGATCGGTTGTTCGGCCTCGGTGACTTCGATCGAGTGCGAGGCCATGTTGGCGAACATGTGCGAGTTGCCATCGAGGCCGTCGGCGTAAGGCCGCGCGCCCCACGCGCCGCAGGTGAAATCGACGTACACGAACGGTTTGCGTTGCGCGTCGTAGCCGCCGATCGAAATGCCGGTGTTGCCGCCGTCACCGGCCGCCTTCACCGTGTCGGGCAGCATCATCGCCAGCGCGCCGAACATGCAATCGACCATGCGAAAGCCGGTCAGGCCGCGCGCCGCACACGCCGCCGGCAACACGCCATTGCCGACCGTACCCGGTGGACAGATCACCTCGATCGCGCGAAACACCCCTTCGTTATTCGGAATGTTGTTGGGCAGCACCGAGCGCACGCCGCAGTACGAGGCCGCCTTGGTGAACGACAGCGTGTTGTTGATCGCGCCGCGCACCTGCGGATGCGTGCCGGTCCAGTCGACCACCATGTGACCGCCCTTCTTGCGGATCGTGACGAACAGGCGAATCGGTTTGCCGTAGTCGACGCCGTCGTCGTCGATCCAGTCCTCGAAGCTCCACTGGCCATCGGGCAATTTTTCCAGCGCGGCCCGCGTGAGTCGCTCGGCGTAGTCGACCGTTTCGTTCATCAACGCATGCGTCTGTTCCGGACCGTACTTGGCCACGAGTTCGGCGAACGCCGTCTCGGCGATGTGGCAGGCCGCCAGTTGCGCGCGCAGATCGCCCGCCACCTGCACCGGCAGGCGCACGTTGCGCTCGATGAAAGTCATGATCGTCTTGTTGAGCTTGCCCGCCTCGTAGAGCTTGAGCGGCGCGATTCGCAGTCCTTCGGCGTAGATCTCGGTGGAGTCCGAGGCGTTCGAGCCGGCAACGCGTCCGCCGACATCACTGTGGTGGCACACGGTGCAGGCGAACGCCAGGCGCTTGCCCTGGTGATACAGCGGCTTGAACACGAAGATGTCGGGCAGATGCATGCCGCCGTCGAACGGGTCGTTCATGATGAACACGTCGCCCTCGACCATGTCGTCGCGGTAGTGGTTCATGCTCGATGCGAGCGCGGTGGGCACCGAGCCGAGGTGTCCGGGCAGCGTGAGCCCCTGCGCGACCAGCCGGCCTTCGCCGTCGGCGAAACCGGTGGAGTAGTCCATGTTGTCCTTGAGCACGCCCGAATAGGTCGTGCGCATGACGGTGAGCGCCATCTCGTCGGCGATCGAGAAGATCGCGTTCTTGAACAGCTCGA
>CADECO010000450.1:0-4658 GCA_902825905.1 uncultured beta proteobacterium | reverse complement strand
CTCGTTGCCGGCGGCGTTGTTGCCGAGGATGCGCACCTCGAGCTTGCCGCCCGAACCGCTCTCCACTGCTTCCTTGAAGACGAGCGCCCACGCGTGTTGACCTGAATCGAGCGCCTCGGGCATGCCGTGCGAGAGCCGGATTACGGAAGGCGCCTGCGCCTGTGCAACGCCCCACGACACCACTCCAGCGAGAAGCACGCCGGCAATACGGATCCACCTTGCCTTCTTCATCGTTGCATCTCCTTTGTTGTGCTCGTTCTTGCGTGCATGCGGTGCGCACTGCGCGTGAATCGAAGGACGGTCGGCGCATCGAATCGCTTGGCCGATGCCTGCGCGATTGGATATCCGTATCCATTTTGCTAGTCTATGTCCGATCTTTCGCGTGCCGCAACAACGCACCTGAAGCGTGCAAGCGCGTACGCCGTGGTGCATTGCTGGCGCAATCGCGCGATCGAGGGCTCGCTCACCGAGCGTCTCGACAAAATCCGACCGAGACCCAAGCACATGAAGGCAGCCGTCATCGAAGCGCAGGGCGGACTCGAGCATCTCGTGTATCGCGATTGGCCCGATCCGGTCCCACGCGATGGTGAGGTGCTGGTGCGTATTCGCGGCTGTGGCCTGAATCATCTCGACATCTTCGTGCGGCGCGGCATGCCGGGCTTTCCGGTGCCGATGCCATTCATTTCCGGCGGCGACATGGCTGGAGAGATCGCGGCGCTCGGGCCGGGTGTGTCGGGCTGGAAAGTAGGCGATCGCGTCGCGCTCCACCCGGTCACGCACGAAGGCATGATGGGCGAAGAGATCCCCGGCGGCATGGCAGAGTTGGTTCGCGTGCCCACCGCCAACCTGATTCGCGTTGCCGATCACCTCGATCTGGTGACGGCAGCGGCCGTGCCGATTGCCTACGGCACCGCGATTCGCATGCTGTTCGAGATCGGCAAGGTGCAGGCAAACGACTTGGTGTTGATTCTCGGCGCCTCAGGCGGGGTTGGCGTGGCCTGTCTGCAGCTATGCAAGATGATCGGCGCACGCGTGATCGCCGCGGCCGGCTCCGCCGCAAAGTGCGCGCGCCTCGCCGAACTCGGCGCCGATCACACCATCGACTACGCAGCCGAGGACTTCAGCAAAGCCGCCTGGCGGCTCTCGGGCAAGGCCGGTGTGGACGTGGTCATCAACTACACCGGCGGCGACACCTGGGTGCCGTCGATTCGCACGCTCAAGCCGCGCGGCAAGCTTCTCACCTGCGGCGCAACCGCGGGCTTCGAGACCGCGAACGACATGCGTTTCATCTGGGTGCGCGAATTGCAGATCCTGGGCTCGAACGGCTACTCGAAAGACGACGTGGCCAAAGGCATCCAGTTCGCGGCCGAAGGTCGCTGCAAACCGGAGGTAAGCCACGTCATGCCGCTGGCAAAGGCGCGCGAAGCCGAGCGGCTGATGGAACAGCGCGATTTCGTCGGCAAGATCGTCCTCGTGCCCTGATCTGGGGCAGGCCCGCTCAATCCGCGATCGGCGCGCCCGCGGCGAGTTGTGCCTTCATCCGCGCTTTGTCAGGCTTTCCCGCTGAACTCAGCGGTATCTCCTCGACGATCATCACGCGGCGCGGATGCGCATAGGCGGGGCCGTTCGCAAGTGCATGCGACTTCAGATCGCCGGCACTGAGCCTGGAACCCGGACGCACCACGACCATCGCCGCCGGCACGAACCCCTTCACGTCGTGCGCAACCGGCACCACGCAGGCATCTGTGACATCCGGATGCTTGAGCAGCACGCTCTCCACTTCGCGCGGATAGATGTTTTCGCCGCCGCAGCTGAACATATCGTCGACGCGGCCCAGGAAGAAAAAGAAACCGTCGCGGTCACGCCGGAACAAGTCACCGGTGCGCAGCCAACCCTCGACGATGCGTTCGCCGGTGAGGTCCGGACGGTTGTGATAGCCGTCGGTCACGCACGGACTACGGGTCCACAACTCGCCTTCGTCAGCGTCGTGCGCACCATCGGCCGAGACGAGCTTGACCTCGTAGCCTTCGCCGATCACGCCAGCGCTGCCCGGTGGGGTATGGCGCCCGTCGGTGGGGGCGCGCAACGGGCCGCCCGCCTCGGTCAGGCCGTAGCTCTCCTTGATCTTCACGTTCGGGAAAAGCCGTTCGAGATTGCGCACGAGTTCCGGCGGCACCACAGCCGAACCGATCGAGAACAGCTTGAGCGCATCGAAATCCAGCGTGCGGATCAACGCCTCGTGCTGCAGGATCATCGAGAAGATCGCCGGCACACCGCCCACGAAAGTGGCGCGCTCCTCAGCGAGCGATTGCAGGAACGCCCGCGGCTCGTACTTCGGCATGAGCACCGCCTTCGCGCCCGCGAACAGGTTCGGCTTGATCGTGCCGCGCATCGCGTTCTTGTGAAACAGCGGCACGGTGACCAGCCCGACCTCATCCGCACTGGTCGGCCAGCGCTCCTCGGTAGTGCGGATGCTCCAGAGCATGCCCGCATGAGTGAGGCGCGCCCCCTTGGGCTTGCCGGTCGAACCGGCGGTATAGGGCTGAAACCCGATGCCATCCGGACTGGTCATCGGAGCGAGCGCCGGCAAACCAGGACGCATCGCATCTTCATAGCCGACCCAGCCTGAAGACGGCTTCACATCGAGGATCACGCGATGCCGAACGCCCAGCCGCTCGGCCAGCGCGATGGCGACGGGGCATACCGCCTGATCGAGGATGACGCCGGTGGCGCCTGCGTCACGCAACATGAACTCGAGATTCGACTCGACCTGGCGCACATTGAGCGGCACCGCGACCAGGCCGGCTCGCATCACCCCGAAGAAGGCTTCGAGGTACTCGTTGCGATTTCCGACCAGGATGGCAATGCGCTCACCAGGCAGTGCGCCGAACGACTGCATGAACGCGCCCACCGCGTCGGTGCGCCGGTCGAGATCAGCGTACGTGAACGATCGTCGCCGACCACCCCAGAGATCCACGATCGCGACACGGTCAGGCACACGCGCCGCGGTGGGAGAAAAGAAAAAACCGAGATTGTCCCGGCGTGGGTCGGACAACGCGTTGACTCCTCGAATCGAGTTTGACGCCTGGAGTTCGCAGGCTGGTGATCGCAACCAGAAATGGATACACGCATCCAGTGCTTTGCTATTCTAGTTTTGAGTTACGGTGACCGTCCATCACACACCATGTCCAATCCCGATCCCGCCGCATCGTTTGCATCGACATTCGAGTTCCTCGCTGCGAACATCGCGCGCCCCCCCCTTCACGGCTGGCTGAAACCGCAGCTCGTGGCACTGGACGAGCAGACCGGCGAAGTACGCATGCGCCTGCCCGTGCGTGAAGAATTTCGTCGCGATCCCGATCGCCCCGATGTGCACGGCGGCATCATCACGGCGCTCGCCGACATGGCCGGACACGCGGCGGTGGCCGCGCGCGTCAAGCACGGCGTGCCCACGATCGATCTGCGCGTCGATTTCCTGCGCATGGCCGCAGGCAGCATGCTCGAAGCCAGCGCGACCCTGGTGAAGTGCGGACGATCCATCGCGGTCGCCGACATTCGCATCACCGACGATGCCGGTCGACTCGTGGCCGTGGGCCGTGGGGCGTTTTCGACGCGGGAGGGATGATGATCGCTGCCATGAGAGACGCCGATCTGATGCAGCCGGCCGTACTGGCCGAACTGGCGAGCCAGCTCGTTCGCGTTCCCAGCCCACAAACCGAGCGCATGGAGATGGAGCCCGCGGTGCAAAGCTTCATCGGTGATTGCGTCGAGCCGCTGCTCAAGGCGTGGGGGCTGACGACGCGCCGCGACACCATGGGCAGTCTGGTGGCTGAATGTGGTCCCGCCAGCGCCCAAGAAAGCGTGATCGTGATGACCTACGCGATGACGCATCCGCAGTCGTCGATGCGCGATCCGTTTGCAGGCGAGTTCGTGCAGACGGCAGAAGGCCAAGCAGTACGCGGGCGCGGCGTATCGGAGCAGAAAGGGGCGCTCGCCGCCGCCCTGGCTGTATTGCAGCGTCTGCTGCCGCAACGGAGCGCGATGAAGCACCGGCTCGTCTTCGCGCTGTGCTCGGCCGGCGAGACCGGGAGGCACGATGCAGTCGACCACATCTTCCGCAGCCTGCCGAATCGTCCCCGGCTCGGAATCGTCGCGATCGGCTCGAACGGCCGCGTCGCGCTCGGCAACAAGGGCCGGATCGACGTCGAGGTCGAGATCGGCGGCAAGGCCGCGCACTCCAGTTCGCCCTGGGCAGGTGTCAACGCGATCGACGGTGCACGTGCGGTGCTCGATCGCCTGGCGAACCTGCCGCTGGGTGATGCGAAACATCCGCACCTGGGCAGCGCTTCGATCACCTCGACCGCGATCGAAAGCTGGCCCAAGGCCACGCACACCATACAAAACCGTGTTCGCCTGGTGTTCGATCGGCGGCTCCTGCCCGGAGAGGATGTCGACACCGCGTTCGCCGCCATCGTCACCGCCGCCACGTCGGCGTCCGGCACATGGTCGGTCGATGTGCGCCGCGGTCCATTCATGTACCCCTGCGCGATAGCCGCCGATGGCGAGTTCATGCGGCACGTCCGCGCGGGTCACGCGGCCCATGGGTTGCCCGCGCCGGACACTTACTGGAGTCACGCCGCGCTCGATGCGGTCGAGTT
>CADECO010000449.1:0-4669 GCA_902825905.1 uncultured beta proteobacterium | reverse complement strand
CGCCCCCATTCGTTCACGACCGAGGTAGCCGGATCGCCGCCCATGCGCGCGGTGCCCATGTTGTGCCAGCCGGCCACCTTCCAGGGCGCCTCGAACTGCACGCTGGTGGCACCCGCGGCCTTGAGCACCTCGGTGGCCCGCTCGACCGAGTGCGCGAGCATGCGTCTGCTGTTTTCGCTCAGCGTGTAGCTGATCTTCGGCGCGGGGATGCCGTCGGAGTCGGTCAGCGTCGAATCGAGCGTGACGCGGTTGTGCGGTTCGGGCAGGTCTTCGCAGATGTTCACCATGCCCGTTGTATGCGCGAACGTCTTGGCGAATGCCTCATGAAAGCCCGCGCCCCAGGGGATCTGTCCGTTCCCCAGACCGAACAGCGCCGTGACCAGCGGTCCGCGGCCACGCACGATCTCCATGGTGTAACCGCGCACGAAACCGCGACGCCGGTCGGTTTCGTAGAACTCCTGACTCCAGATGCAGCACCCTGAAGCGCCATACTGGCCGTCGAGCCGCTGCGAGAACGTGCCGGTGACCCACGCGTAGGGATGCAGCATGAGGTTGCGTCCGACCACATCGTTGTTGTTGGCCAGGCCGTGCGGGAAGCGCTTCGATCTGGAGTTGAGCAGCAGCCGCGGCGTACCGATGCCGTTGGCGGCCACCACCACCACTTCGGCCGGCTGAAAGTGCTCGACACCCTCGGCGTCGTAGTAGATGACGCCGTTGGCCATGCCCTCGTCGTTGACGGTGATCTCGCGCACCCGACAGCGCGTGCGAAGCTGCACACCGCGGCGGATCGCATCGGGCCAGTACGTCACGTCGGTGCTGCCCTTGGCGCCCTGCGCGCAGCCGCTCGTGCAGGGCCCCAGATTCAGGCAGCGGTCGCGCCCTTCATAGGGGCGGCTAGCCACCGCGCTGTCCGAGGGCCACCAGTGCCAGCCCAGCTTATTGAAGCCACGCGCCATCGTCTCGCCCGATGCGCCGAGCGGCAACGGCGGCAGCGGCAGCTCGTGATCAGGATAGGCCGGATCACCCGCGAGGCCGGCCACTCCCATTATCCGGTCGTTCAGCGCGAAGAACGGTTCGAGCGTTTCGTAGCTGATCGGCCAGTCATCGGCGACGCCGTCGCAGCTCTTCACCCGGAAATCGCTCGGATGAAATCGCGGGAAATGCGCGGCGTAGAGAATCGTGCTGCCACCCACACCGTTGAAGTTGGCGATCGAGATCGGCGAGTCGTCGTTGTTGACCGGATAGTCGGTGACCCGGCCGCGCACGTTGGGGTTGGAACTGAACTCGCCGACGTGGCGCAGTTCGCCATCCAGCCCGGTGCTCGGATACTGCGCCGGATTCATCCACTCGCCCTGCTCCAGACACAGTATGCGCATGCGCGTGTCGGCCATGCTCCAGGCGAACGCGCCACCTGCAGCGCCGGCACCGATGATGAGGATGTCGACAGGCTCTTGGGTCATGGCGATGACTCTATTGGCGCCTCGCCGCGCGGTCAATCATGAGGGCGAGTGCCGGCTGCGATGTGGCCGGCATGAACCGCGCAGCAGCCAGTCACGAACCGCGCAGCAGCCAGTCACGAACCGCGCAGCGGTTATGCTCGCCGGAGTCCTGTCTCGCTCAACACACGACCCGCTCATGACCCAACCGACCAATCTGCTGATCCTGTTCTCCGACGAACACAACCCGAAGGTGCTCGGTGCCGCGGGGCATCCGTTCATCCACACGCCGCATCTCGATGCGCTCGCCCGACGTGGCACGCGCTTCACGCACGCCTACACGCCGAATCCGATCTGCGTGCCCGCCCGGGCCGCGCTTGCTGCCGGCCGGTACAACTTCGATATCGGCTATTGGGACAACGCCGATCCCTATGAAGGCGCGGTGCGCAGCTGGCATCACGCCGCGCGCGAAGCCGGCCACAGCGTGGTGTCGATCGGCAAGCTGCATTTTCGCGGACTGCCAGGCGACGATCACGGCTTCACCGAAGAGATCATTCCGATGCACGTGGTGCAGAGTAAAGGCGATCTGCTCGGCCTGTTGCGACGCCCCGATATGCCGGTGCGCGGCGGCGCGCAGAAGCTGATCGGCATGGCCGGGCCGGGCGAGTCGGACTACACGCGCTACGACCGCGACATCTGCGCGCGCACCCAGGTGTGGCTGCGCGAAACCGCGCCGAAGCTGCGCGACAAACCCTGGGTGCTGTTCGTGTCGCTGGTCGCGCCGCACTTTCCGCTCACCGCGCCGCCCGAGCATTTCTATCGCTATCCGCCCGACATGATTCCGATGCCCAAGGCGTATGGGGACCGTCGCCCGCGCCATCCCTACGTCGAGGAGTACGCGCGCACCATTCCCTACAACGATCCGTTTCGCGGCGAGGCCGACGTGAAGCGTGCGCTTGCCGGCTACTTCGGTCTGGTGAGCCTGCTCGACGAACACGTCGGCAAGATCATCAAGGTGCTCGACGACACCGGTCTTTCGGCGAACACACGCGTGCTCTATACCAGCGACCACGGCGACAACAACGGCGCGCGCAGGCTGTGGGGCAAATCGACCATGTACGAGGAGTCGGCCGGCGTACCGTTGATTCTCGCCGGACCGGGAATCGCCGCCGACCGCGTGGTCAATACACCCGCGAACCTGATCGACCTCTATCCGACCGTGCTGGAATCGATCGGCGCGAAGCCCGAGCCGCTGCCGCACGCGCGCTCGTTGATCGAACTGGCCGCCGCGGCCGATCACGATCGCGAGGTGCTCTCCGAATATCACGCGACCTGCTCGTCGGCCGCGTTCTTCATGCTGCGCACCGGCCGCTGGAAGTACGTCGAGCATGTGCGCTTCCCGCCGCAACTGTTCGACATGGCGGCCGACCCGGAGGAACTGAACGATCTCGCCGGCGATCCGGGGCACGCCCAGGTGCTGACCGAATGCGCGAAGAAGTTGCGCCGCTATTGCGAACCGAAGGAAGTCGATGCGCGCGCCAAAGCGCGGCAACAGGCGACGCTCGCAGCCAACGGCGGCGAAGAGGCGGTGATCAAGCGTGGAGATCTGCCGTTCTCGCCGCCGCCGGGCGTAAGCGCGGCGTGGTCGTAGCGCGGGAGAACATCCAACATCCAGCGGCGCACAAGCTGCGCCGCATACTCGGCTCCCTCCCCCTCTAGCCGCGAAGCGGCGCGAGAGGGGCGAGGGCGGGGGGCGGGGGAGCGCCTCACTCCAAGCGGCGCACAAGCTGCGCCGCAAACCAGGCTCCCTCCCCCTCTAGCCGCGCAGCGGCGCGAGAGGGGCGAGGGCGGGGGGCGGGGGAGCGCCCTAGTCCACCTTAGCCCCAGCCGCCTTCACCGCGCGCGCCCAATTGGCCATCTCGTCCTTGAAGAACGCGCGGTACTCCGCCGGCGTGTTGGTGACGACCTCGGTGCCATCGGCCTGGATCCGCTCGCGCAGCACCGGATCGCTCAACACCTTGCCGATCTCCGCCGCAAGCCGCTCGACGATCCTGTCCGGCGTCTTGGCCGGCGCCATTACACCGAACCACGAGACCAACGCGAAGCCGGGCACCGATTCGCCAATCGCGGGAACGTCGGGAAACGCCGGCGAACGTTTCGGACCGGTGACGCCAAGCGCGCGCAGCTTGCCTGCCTTGATATGCGGCACCGCCGTGCCGAGCGTAGGGAAGCCGAACTGTGTCTGCGCGGTGAGCAACGCATTGATGATGTCGGGTGCGCCCTTGTAGGGCACGTGTACCGCGTCAGTCTGCGTTGCGGTCTTGAATATTTCGGCGGACAGATGCGCGCCCGAACCGTTGCCGCCCGAGGCGTAGGTCATGCGCGGATCGGCCTTGAGCGCAGCCACGAGCTCCGGCACGGTCTTGATCGTTGAGGACGCCGGCACGAGCAGGATATGGGGCATGCGGGTCAACAACGAGATCGGTGCGAAATCTCGCGACGCGTCGATGTTGATCTTCGAGTAGAGCGCCTGATTGATCGCCACCGCGTTGGTGGCGAGAACAATGGTGTAGCCGTCGGGGGCGCTCCTCGCGGCCGCTTCGTTCCCAATGTTGCTGCCCGCGCCGGGACGATTGTCGATCACGAGTTGCTGACCGAGCTGCTCGCCGAGCCGCGGCGCGACCACGCGCGCGATCACATCGGGCACCGAACCGGGAATGTACGGGACGATGAAGCGGATCGGCTTATTCGGGTAGGCGCCCGACTGCGCACGCGCGCCCGGGATGTCGAACGATGCGCCGAACGCAACGGCCATCAGAGCAAGCAGCACACGAGTCATGGAACGAGACACGATTCCCTCGGGGCACATTGAAGAGAGCAGGATCGTATCGCGACAGGCTCACGGTCGCCGGGGATCGGTGACGAAGCCGATGCGCACCAACCCGGCCTTGGCCGCGAGCGATATCGCGTCGGCGACGTGTTGGTACTCGGCCACGCCATCGGCGCGAATGTGCAGCTCCGGCTGCGGGGTGATGCGCGCGGCGGCGATGAATCGCTCGCTCAGCGTCGCACGATCCACGAGCTCGCCGTTCCAGAACACGTCGCCGGAGGCCCGGATCGCCAGCTGGATGTTGTCGGGCTGGGTGAGATTGGGATTGCTCGATGCTTTGGGCAGATCGATCTTGACCGCGTGGGTGAGCAGCGGCGCGGTGACGATGAAGATCACCAGCAGC
>CADECO010000448.1:0-4685 GCA_902825905.1 uncultured beta proteobacterium | reverse complement strand
GTCGTCGCGGGTGATCGGCGCGAGCAGGAAATCGCGCGTCAGGCCGCACTCACCGGCGCCGAGGTGCGTGCGTTCGGCTTTCCATGGCCCGAGGGCGGCATCGCCGGCGTGCGTCACTGCACGAACACGACCGAGGCGTTGCACGGCGCGCACGTGGCGCTGTTTCCGATCCCCGGCATCGGCGCCGACGGCGCCTTGTTCGCGCCCTTTCACGGCGAACGCATCGTTCCTACGCACGACATGCTGGCCGGGATGCGTACGCCGCGCCACATCATCCTGGGCTGGGCCGACGCCAATCTGAAAACCCACGCGCAATCGCTCGGCATCACCTTTCACGAGTACGAGTGGGACAAGGATCTGATGCTGCTGCGCGGGCCGGCGATCGTCGAAGGCATGCTGCGGGTGATCATCGAGAACACTGACATCACAATTCACAAGTCGACCGTCTGCGTTGTCGGTCAGGGCACGATCGGTTTTCTGGTGACGCGCACGCTGCTCGCGCTCGGGGCCAACGTGCACGTCGTGGCGCGCAACAAGGTGCAGCGCGCCGAAGCCTATGCCGCAGGGGCCACGCCGCACGATCTCGACGACCTCACCCGGCTCGCACCGACGCTCGATACGGTCATCTCGACCGTGCCGGCGCAAATCGTCGATCGCAGTGTGCTGGCGCAGTTGCCGAAGCATGCGATGCTCGTCGATCTGGCCGCGCCACCCGGGGGCATAGATCGTGACGCCGCGAAAGCGCTCGGTCTGAAATTCGTCTGGGCTCGCGGCATGGGTTCGCGCGCGCCGGTCACGGTCGGTCGTAGTCAATGGAGCGGCATCCGGCCGCGGATTGAATCGATCTTCGCAGGCTCGTAAAGTCACTGTCGATCGCTGCAACGTCATACCGCCAGGCTCGAGCGCCGCGAACCTCGAGCATCACCAGCCAGGGAGACTCAACCATGCCCGTCGTCACCGTACAACTGTGGACCGGCCGCACCGTCGCGCAGAAGCGCCGTCTGGTCAAGGCGATTACCGACGCGATGATCGAACACGCCGACTGCAAGCCCGATCATCTGCACGTGATCATCCAGGACGTGCCGAAGGAATCGTGGGGACGCGCCGGCAAGCTCGGCATCGATCACGAGCCGACGAAGGCGCCGGCAAAGGTTTCGGCGCGACCCGCGGCGAATGCACCCAAGCGCAGGAGTGCGAGGTGAGCGCACCAGGGTCAAGTGCGGCGCCAGCGGCCGCGACGCCATCACCCGCATTCGCGCACATGCTGATGCAGGTGCGCGACATCGACGCGGCCCGTCGTTTCTACGTGGAGGTGCTCGGCTTCAGCGTGCGCCAGGCCAAGCCGCTGGCCGATGGCCGGCCGTTCGTGCCGTTCCATGAGGGGCTCGCACTCACCACCGGCGGACCGGGCGCCTCGCCGCAAATCGATCACGTGGCCTTCAAGGTGCACGACGTGCGCGCACTGGCCGCGCGCTGCCGCGCCGCCAACGTGACCTTCAAGCAGGATCTGCACGACGGCATCTACGGACTGACGATCTACGTCGCCGATCCCGATGGCACCACGATCGAGTTGTTCGAAGCCGGCGCCCGCCTGACGCGCTGAAGCTGCTTTCGAACGACGGCATCACCCCCGATCACTCTCCAAGTGAGTCCCCGATGACGCGAACCGCGCAGCAATACGAAGTGCAGCCCGAGTGGGTCCATGTTGCCTACCCGGAATCGAGCGAGTTTCGCGACGTCTACGGCTTCGCCTCCAGTCAAGGGATGGTCAACCTGGAAGGCGTGCGCTACGTGCCGAAGGGGCGGCCCTCCAAGACGCTGCTCATCTACATGCACCCGGCCTCGACGCTGCAACTGCTGCCGATGCCCCGCGCCATGGCACAGCACGGTGCGCACGTGCTGTGCGCCGGCAGCCGTTATCAGCGCAACGACACCCCGCTGATATTCGAGAAGGTCATCCTCGATCTTGGGGCCTACGTGCGCCACGCGAAGGAGGTGTGGGGCTATCAGAAGGTGGTGATCTGCGGCTGGTCGGGCGGCGGATCGCTGTCGCTCTTCTATCAGGCGCAGGCTGAGCGTCCGAGCGTGACCCACACCCCCGCCGGCGACCCGATCGACATCAAGGGAGCGGGCCTGATTCCGGGCGATGCGATGATCTTCCAGGCGGCGCACGTCTCGCGCGCGGTGCTGCTGGCCGACTGGATCGATCCGTCGGTGCGCGACGAGGACAATCCCGATGATCGAATCATCGAGCTCGATCTGTACGATCCGCGCAATCCGAATCAGCCGCCCTACTCCGCCGACTACCTGGCGCACTTTCGCGCCGCGCAGCTCGCCCGCGTGCGGCGGCGCACGGAGTGGGTGAAGGAGACCCTGACGCGGCTCAAGCGCGCCGGCGGCAAGGAACTGGAGCGCGGCTTCGTCACCCACCGCACGCTGGCCGAGCCGCGCTTCCTCGATCCGACGATCGAACCCAACGATCGCAAGCCGGGTACCTGTTATCTCGGTCATCCCGAAACGGTCAACAGCGGTCCGATCGGTGTCGGCCGGTTCTCGACGCTGCGCGCGTGGCTGTCGCAGTGGTCGATGGACGATAGCCACGCGCACGGCGAGAAAAGCGCCGCAGCCATCTCTGTGCCGTTCCTGGCGATCGAGAACTCCGCCGACGATGCCGTGCCGCAGTCGCACACCGGACGCATCTACCGCGCGGCCGCGAGCCAGGACAAGACCATGCACGTCATCAAGGGCGCGACGCACTACTACGCCGGCCAACCCGAACTGCTGCGCGAAGCGATGGACACCTGCTTCAACTGGATGGCCTCGCGCGGGCTGCACGATCCGGGCTGAAGGCCTGGTCCTGGTGCAGGTAGTGCCCGGGCCTGGCCCGGCCGTGTCGACCCGCTTGTTACCGCCGGAACCCGCCCTTACATATTCGGATTAGTTGCGGGGCGTCAGCACGCGAGCGCGCATGAACCCGCCTGAGCCCGCACAAGACGGCGCGCACCGATGCCGGGCTTGCGAGTCTTTGCAATCGGGGCAGGTGTAGCAGGGCCGTTTTGACCCAGATCAAAGCCCGCGATGGGATCGCGGCGAGCATCCTCCATTACCATCCCTTCGACCCTTCACCCTCCGCTCAGCGGCAAGGCCTTGAACGCTCCCCCACAGCTGGAATCGATCGATCTGGCCATCGAGGGCATGACCTGTGCCGCCTGCGCCGCGCGCATCGAGAAGGCGCTCAAGCGGATCGACGGGGTGGATGCCGCGGTCAACCTCGCCTCGGAGCGGGCGCACGTACGCTATCCGCAGCATCTGGTGAGCGTCGAGCAGCTCGTTGGCGCGATCGAAAAGGCGGGCTACGGCGGACGCGTGGCCTCGCGCGAAGGGCTTACGGGCGAGCGGGCACGCAAGCAGGCGCACTACGACGCCGACCTGCGCACGTTCTGGATCGCTGCGCTCCTCACATTGCCGCTGCTCGCGCAGATGGTGCCGATGGCTTTCGGCGTGCACGACGACCTGCTGCCGCGCTGGCTGCAATGGCTGCTCGCCACGCCGGTGCAGTTCTGGGTCGGCAAGCGCTTCTACGTCGGTGCCTGGCACAGCCTGCGCGGCGGCTCGGCCAACATGGACGTGCTCGTCGCCCTGGGCACCACCACCGCGTACGCCCTGAGCGTCTACACGACGGTGTTCGGCGGACCGGGCGGGCACGTCTACTTCGAGGCGGCGGCGGTCATCGTGACCCTGGTGCTGCTGGGCAAGATCCTCGAATCGCGCGCGAAGGCACGCACCACCGCGGCGATCGACGCGCTGGTCAATCTGCAGCCCAAGCAGGCGCACGTCGAACGCAACAACGCGTGGGTCGACGTCGACGTCGAACAGGTGCGTCGGGGCGACGTGCTGCTGGTGCGTCCCGGCGAGTCGCTTCCGGTCGATGCCGAGGTGATCGACGGGCAGTCGCACGTGGTCGAGGCGATGCTCACCGGCGAGAGCATTCCGGTGAGCAAGGGCCCGGGCGCGCGGGTCTACGCGGCCACGCTCAACCAGGAAGGCGCGCTGCGCTGTCGTGCCACGGGCGTGGGTGCTGATACCGCACTGGCGCGGATCATCCGGCTGGTCGAAGCCGCACAAGGATCGAAAGCAGCCGTGCAACGGCTCGCCGATCGCGTGGCGGCGGTGTTCGTGCCGGCGGTGCTGGCGATCGCGCTCGTCACATTGCTTGGCTGGCTGCTCGTCGGCGCCAGCGTCGAGACCGCGGTCGTCAATGCGGTGGCGGTGCTGGTGATCTCGTGCCCGTGTGCGCTGGGCCTGGCAACGCCCACGGCGATCATGGTCGGCATCGGTCGCGGCGCACAGTCGGGCATCCTGATCAAGGACGCCACCGCGCTCGAACAAGCGTGTGAACTGCGAGCGCTGGTGTTCGACAAGACCGGCACGCTGACCGAAGGCAAACCCGCCGTCACCGATGTCGTGCCCGTTGCAGACCTTGTCGCGACGGAGGTCATCAGGCTGGCGGCATCGATCGAGCAGGGCTCCGAGCATCCGCTGGCGCGGGCGATCGTGCGGCACGCGGTCGAGCAGCAGCTCACTCTGCTTCCGCTGGCGCGACTGGCCGCGGCCGCCGGGCAAGGCGTATCGGGCGAAATCGCGTCGGTGAATCCCCCGGGCATCAAGCGGTATCTCGTCGGCTC
>CADECO010000447.1:0-4716 GCA_902825905.1 uncultured beta proteobacterium | reverse complement strand
GCCGGCTCCTTGCCCAGGAAGTGGTCGATGCGAAAGATCTGATCTTCGCGGAATACCTCGTGCAGCCTGGCGTTCAACGACACCGCGCTTTCCAGGTCGGTACCGAAAGGCTTCTCCATGACGATGTGCGAATTCGCGACCAGCTCGGCCTCGCCCAGGGTGCGCACGACCGACAGCGCGGCGGCAGGCGGCACGCTCAGATAGTGCAGGCGTCGAGTGTCTGGTCCGAGGGATTGTTCGGCGCGTTGGACCGCAGCCTTGAGCGCAGCCGGTCCGGCGCCGAGCGGCACGTAATCGAGAATAGCGGCGAAGGCTTCCCAGTCCGCGGGCGAAGGCTTGCGCGACGAGAACTCATCGAGCGCACCGCGCGCAGCATCGCGAAAACCGTCAACGTTCAGATCGTCGAGTGAAACGCCGATGATGCGGCAGCGTGGAATGAAGCCCGCGCGCGTCAGATGGAACAGGCCCGGCAGCAGCTTGCGACGTGCCAGATCGCCGGTGGCGCCGACCAGCACTACCACCTGCGGATGCTTGGGTCCGACGTCGGGAGAGTTCTTCGCCATTGTGCGCTCCTGATGCGCACCCGGTTGTGCGCAACAACGCGGCGTTGCGGCGTTGAGGTGGCCGAGCGGCGGCTGCGGGCAGGGTGCGTACGGAGTTATCGGCGCGTGGCCGCGATGATGGAGGCGAGGATGGCGCACATGGGCATCGCTCTGCGAAATCTGCACCAGAGCATGGTCATCGGGTCGCCGCCGGGGGCGAGCCCCCTTGTTTAGCTGCTCCCCGACCGTGGTGTGCATGCTGACCACGCGGACGGCGACGTGACACAATGCCGGTTCGGGGCCAGTGGATGTCAAACCCTGCGCGAGTTGTGGTCGTTGCGCTCGCGAGCCTTCGGTCCCGCTTTCAACCAGGAGCCAATTCATGAAGCTGTTCTACGCCCCGGGCGCATGCTCGGTCTCGCCGCACATCGCGCTGTGCGAAGCGGGCATTCCCCATCAGATCGAAAAGGTCGACCTCAAGGCCAAGAAGACCGAGTCGGGCGCCGACTATCTGGCGATCAATCCGAAGGGCTACATCCCCGCGCTGCAACTCGATAACGGCGAGCTGCTCGTCGAAGGCGCAGTGATCGTGCAGTACATCGCCGATCAGAAGCCCGAGAGCGGACTGGCGCCGAAGGCCGGCACGATGGAGCGCTATCGCCTGCAGGAGTGGCTGACGTTCATCAGCTCCGAGCTGCACAAGACCTTCTCGCCGCTCTTCAACGCGGCGATGCCAGACGAAGGCAAGAAGATCTTCCGTGACCGACTCGCGCTGCGTTTCAGCTACGTCGACAAGCAGCTCGCCGGGAAGAACTTTCTGATGGGCTCGAACTTCACGGTTGCCGACGGTTATCTCTACAACATGATTCGCTGGGCGCGGCGCGTCGAGCTCGATCTTTCCGCATTCCCGAACGTCACCTCGTTCGAGGCGCGCATGGAAGCTCGACCGAAGGTGGTCGAAGCGCTGAAGGCTGAGGGGTTGGCGAAGTAGTTGGTACGAACGGCAGGTGCGTGACACCTGCCGCTTCTCTGTTGACTTGCATAAGACCGAAGATTCGACAGAGTATCTGGACATCACCTCAGAGATCGCGCAGGAAGATCGTCTCCGGCATTGAGTCGGCGAAGCCTCACAGAGCTTGGTGAGCTTTGCCGACTCCGCTGACACTCCCGGACGTATTGCTTCAACGTCTTCGTCATAAAGTCGCAGAACCGGCCGAGAGGCCTATCGTTTTCGCGTCGGCGCCGTAGCTAGCATCGCGCACTTTTTCCGCCACTCAGAGCGGAGGTGCCCGTGCCCTCGTCCCGCTGCGCTCCCCGCGTTCTCATCCGGGGCCTCTGCTATCTCGTCAACCTCGCTGCATTGGTGTTCGCCCACGCAAGTTGGGCAGCGCCTTCGGTGAGCTTGTCACGCTCGCCGAGTTCGATCCCGATCAACGGGCAGTCGACACTGACCTGGACTTCCTTGGGCGCGACAACCTGCAACGCGCGAGGTGGCTGGGTTGGCGAGAAGCCGCTGGCCGGCTCGGAGCTGACGGTGCCGCTGGTCACCACAACGACCTTCACGCTCGAGTGCACAGGCTCGTCCGGCAAGACGACGCGCAACGTCACGGTCACGGTCGTGCCGCCGCCAACGGTCTCGATCAGCGCGGATCCCGCGACGGTGAACGCCGGCGGTTCGACCACCCTCAGCTGGTCCTCGAGCAACGCGTCGCGCTGTACGGCATCGGGTGCTTGGTCGGGCTCGAAGTCGCGCAGCGGGTCGCAGACGTTCACCGCGATCACGCAGGCGAAGACCTATACGCTGACATGCACGGGCACTGGTGGGGCGACCTCGAAGTCGGTAACGGTTGGCGTGAACGTTCCTGCCCCGACAGTGAGCCTGAGCGCCGCACCGACTTCGCTGGGCTCGGGGGCGACCACCACGTTGAGCTGGACGTCGACCAATGCCGCGGCCTGCACGGCAAGCGGCGCTTGGGGAGGCGACAAGGCGACGCAGGGGGCCGAGGTCTCCGCGCCGGTGAGCGCCAATAGCACGTTCTCGATCACATGCGCCGGTCCAGGCGGATCGGCCTCGCAATCGGTGAGCGTGATGATCGTTCCGGCACCGACGTTGTCGCTTACGGCTTCATCCGCGAGCGTCGCAACTGGTGGCAGCACCACGCTTAACTGGTCGTCGACCAATGCCACGAGCTGCAACGCATCCGGAGGATGGAGCGGAGCCAAGAGCGTCACCGGCACTCAGTCGATCGGCCCACTCCAGGCGAACACCTCATTCACGCTCGATTGCTCCGGGCCGGGAGGTTCGATCAGTCGGACCGTCAATGTGGCAATTGCTCCGGCCCCGACCGTCTCGCTGAGCGTGTCGCCTGCTTCGATTGCGAATGGCACGTCCGCCACCTTGACCTGGTCGTCGGTGAACGCGACTTCGTGCACCGCATCGGGCGGCTGGTCGGGCGCTCGCGCGACCTCCGGCTCGACATCTACCGGCAATCTGGTGAGCAACGCCAGCTTTACGCTTGCGTGCAGCGGGGCCGGAGGCTCGGCATCGCAGACGGTTGCCGTCAGCGTTCTTCCGCCGCCGCCGACCATCGTGTTGAGCGCGTCGCTTGCGACCGTCGATTCCGGGAGCGGAGTCACCCTGACGTGGAGCTCGACCAATGCGACGAGCTGTACCGCGAGTGGTGCTTGGGGTGGTGCGAAGCCCACCTCCGGCAGCGCACCGTCGGGCGCGCTGGTCGAAACCAGCACGTTCTCGCTCAGTTGCGCCGGAGCAGGTGGAACGAGCGCGCAGTCCACGGTAGTCACCGTGCGGCCGCCGTTGCCGACCGTGACGCTCTCCGCCTCGCCGCAACGGATCGACAAGGGCGGCACGTCCACGCTCAACTGGTCGACGGCCAACGCGACCAGTTGCATGGCATCGGGCGCATGGATGGGAAGCAAGTCGCTCTCGGGTACCGAGGTCACCGCGACGTTGAACACGTCGTCCACCTACACACTTGCGTGTACCGGGTCTGCGGGCACCACGACGGTGAGCACGATCGTGTCGGTGGCAGGCTCGACCATGGGATTGGATTTTCCCGGCAGTGCCGCGACGACTAACACCATCCGCTTCGAGTTCAACAATCCGCTCGCGATCTATCCGGCCACCTACATCTGGCGGGTCAAGCCGCGGCAGCAGAACGGCTACTACACCGCGTTCTTCTGGGGCAACAACGGCTCGTTCTACTGGGATCGCGGTTCACCGAACACCTACTACGGCGCCCATCCCTACCCGGCGTCGCCACCCGACGGGGCCACGCACCGCTGGGAGATCGCAACGGGAGGCGGTGACTACGTCAGCCCGGAACCCGTGGTCTACGACGTCTGGTACACGCAGGCGTTGCGGGTCTGGGCCGACGGCAACGGCAAGCATCACGAGTTCTACTGGAACCTGCCCGACACCTCGAAAGTGGTGCGATCGACCGAGTCGGTCAATTGGGGCGAGACGATGCCGCCATCTCCCGCTCTGATCTGGGGCGATGCGCCATGGAATCCGTCGAACGAGATCATGAACGGCGTGTTGCGCGGGATTCAGATCTACTCCAATTCCCTCTCGGTAACCGACATCCTCACCGAGATCGGCACGCCGCTCGGCACCGATGCGGGCAAGACCAATGTCTGGTATCTGAATCTCAATCCGACGCCGGTGGATATCTCCGACCAGTCCGGCAAGGGCAACAACCCGGTGTGGTCGGGGAACGAACGGCCGGCTCTGTGGAGTGAGTAGTGCCGGACCGCGTGGGGATCGTTCTCCCGGACCAGGAGTGCCGCGCTACGTGGCGCGCGCCCGCGGACGCGTAACCCAGATCAGCAGCGCGCACATCAGTCCGCACGTCACGGTCACGCCGGCGATGCCCGCAAGCTGCGCGATGTCGCCAAGCAGCGCGCCGCCGAGCGCCGGACTGCCCGCGGCGATCATGCCCCACAGACTCATCACCCGGCCGCGGAACTGATCCTCGACCGCCGACTGGATCGCCACCTGCATGCCGACCATGCATAGCGATGTGCCGATTCCGAGCGTGAAGACGAGCAGCAGTCCGAGCGGCCACAGCTTGGTGAGGCCGAACGCCGCGAGCAGGACGCCTGAGACTACGGAGCTTCGCCGTGCAAGGCTTGGCAGCCGCGAGGGCTCTGC
>CADECO010000446.1:0-4735 GCA_902825905.1 uncultured beta proteobacterium | reverse complement strand
GGGTGGAGAGATTCGAACTCCCGACCCTCTGCTCCCAAAGCAGATGCGCTACCAGGCTGCGCTACACCCCGAAGGGGCGCCATTCTAAGGGAGCGCAACCGGTGGCGCAAACCGGCGCGTGGCTGGTGGCGGCCGCACACGCCACCGATGCATGGCAGCACCGGGGCATTGTCGACTTTACCGCCCGGTCAGCCTTGCGCGGGCGCCACCGCCGGCGCCGCGCCGGCGTCGGCCGCAACGGCCTTCATGCTCAGGCGAACACGGCCCTTCTCGTCCGACTCGAGCACCTTCACTTTGATCTGCTGGCCTTCCTTGAGGAAGTCGGACACGGCGTTCACGCGCTTCTCGCTGATCTGCGAGATGTGCAGCAGACCGTCTTTGCCCGGGAGGATGCTGACGATCGCGCCGAAGTCGAGAAGCTTGAGCACGGTGCCGTCGTAGACCTTGCCTACCTCGACCTCGGCAGTGATGTCGGCGATCTTCCTGCGCGCCGCCTCGCCGCCCTCGGCGTTGACGCAGGCGATGCTGATCGTGCCGTCGTCGCCGATCTCGATCGTCGTACCGGTCTCTTCCTGGAGCGCGCGGATGACCACGCCGCCCTTGCCGATGACGTCGCGGATCTTCTCCGGGCTGATCTTCATCTTGATGATGCGCGGAGCGAACGTCGAGATCTCGGTGCGCGAACCATCGAGTGCATCGCGCATCTTGCCCAGGATGAGGATGCGGCCTTCGCGTGCCTGCGCCAGGGCCACCTTCATGATTTCCTTGGTGATGCCCTCGATCTTGATGTCCATCTGCAGCGCGGTGATGCCGTTGTCGGTGCCGGCCACCTTGAAATCCATGTCGCCAAGGTGATCCTCGTCACCGAGGATGTCGGTCAGCACGGCGAACCGGTTGCCTTCCTTGATCAGGCCCATCGCGATGCCGGCAACGTGTGCTTTGGTCGGTACGCCCGCGTCCATCAGCGCGAGGCTGCCGCCGCACACCGACGCCATGGAACTCGAGCCGTTCGATTCGGTGATCTCCGAGACCACCCGCACCGAGTAGGCGAACTGATCGGAGGGGGGCATCATCGCCAGCAATGCGCGCTTGGCAAGCCGGCCATGCCCGATCTCGCGGCGTTTCGGCGCGCCGATCCGACCGGTTTCACCGGTGGCATACGGCGGCATGTTGTACTGGAGCATGAAGCGCTCTTTGTACTCGCCCTGGATGGCATCGATGATCTGCTCGTCGCGTCCGGTACCCAGGGTGGCCACAACCAGCGCTTGCGTTTCGCCGCGCGTGAAAAGCGCCGAACCATGGGCGCGTGGCAGCACGCCGACGCGGATGCTGATCGGCCGCACGGTTCGCGTGTCGCGACCGTCGATGCGAGGCTCACCGTCGAGGATCTGGCTGCGTACGATCTTCGATTCGATGCCGAACAGCAGATCGCCGACGACGTTCTTGTCCGGCGCCGGCTCGGTCTTGCCAAGTTCGTCGAACACGCGGCTGCGGATCTGGCTCAGGCGGTCGTTGCGCGCCTGCTTTTGTTTGATACGGAACGCTTCACGCAGATCGGCCTCGGCCAGGCTGGTTACGCGGCTGGAGAGCGCGTCGTCCTTGGTGGGTGGTTGCCAGTTCCAGCTTGGTTTGCCGGCTTGTTCGGCCAGCTCGTGGATCGCGTCGATCGCGACCTGCATCTGCTCATGCCCGTACACCACCGCGCCGAGCATCACGTCTTCGTTCAGCTCGTTGGCCTCGGATTCGACCATGAGCACTGCCTGCTCGGTACCCGCGACCACCAGATTCAGCGCCGATTCCTTCAACTGCGCAGGGCTCGGGTTGAGCAGATACTGGCCGTCCTTGTAGCCGACGCGCGCCGCGCCGATCGGGCCGTTGAAGGGGATGCCGGCCAGCGTGAGCGCCGCCGAGCAGCCGATCATCGCGGGGATGTCGGGGTCGACATCGGGATTGCACGACATCACCGTCGCGACGACCTGCACCTCGTTGTAGAAGCCGTCCGGGAACAGCGGACGGACCGGGCGATCGATCAGTCGCGACGTGAGGGTCTCCTTCTCGGTGGGCTTGCCCTCGCGCTTGAAGAAGCCGCCCGGAATGCGACCGGCCGCATAGAACTTCTCGACATAGTCGACGGTCAGCGGGAAGAAATCCTGCCCGGTACGTGCTTCCTTGGCAGCAACCACGGTGCACAAGACCACGGTGTCTTCGACGTTGACGAACACCGCCCCGCTCGCCTGACGAGCGATCTCGCCGGTTTCGAGCGTCACTTGGTGGGCGCCGTAGGTGAAGGTTTTCTTGACCGGATTCAAAGCTGGGTCCTTTCCGCCGGGAGTCGGCTCAACGCCGCGCGGCGATCGATACGAGTTGTGAGCGAATTGCGGAGTGGGGGTTGCGCGCCCGGCTGCACGGAGATCGAGGCGGACGCACAAACAAAGACGCCCACAGGGAGTGGGCGTTGATCGATTACTTGCGCAGTCCGAGCCGGTCGATCACGGCCCGATATTTATCGGCATTGGTGCGCTTGAGATAGTCGAGCAGCTTGCGCCGCTGACTCACCATCTTCAACAGTCCACGGCGCGAATGGTGATCCTTGACGTGCGCCTTGAAGTGATCGGTGAGCCCGTTGATGCGCGCCGTGAGCAGGGCCACCTGCACTTCGGGTGAGCCGGTATCGCTCGTCTCGCGCTGATAATCTTTGATGAGTTGCGCCTTATCGGCGGTGGTGACGGCCATCGCGTCTGCTCGTTTCGGTCGATAAAAATAAGCGGAGAATTCTAATGGGATTGTCCTCTAGAAACAAGGGGTTTCGCGGCTTGGGCGCGCCGCCCGCGATCGCGCGTCATGCGAACGGATCAGCCGCCGCGAGTCGGGTCGTCGATTCGTACTGCGAGCGGCGCCTTCATCAGTCGCTGCGGCCTGACTTCCCCGGCACCGGCGTGCAGCACCAGACCAAGAAAAGCGCCGTTCGCAGCATAGGCTCGCAGCGTCGTCCCTGCTAGCCCGGATTCGAGTTGGTGTCCGGCGAGCACCGTACGGCCCTCGAGCAATCGGGCCGATGCCTGTTCGTCCAAGTCGACGCGCGGCAGGCCCGTGATCAACGCATCGACGGGCAACAGGCAGGCGTCGCGCACCGCGGATTCAAGGCCTTCCAGCTTCTCGAAGTCGTGTGCCGCGCCGATATCGAATTCCCCGACGGCGAGCCTGCGCAACGCGCTCAGGTGCGCGCCGCAACCCAACACCGCGCCGATATCCTCAGCCAGAACGCGGATGTACGTTCCCTTGCTGCATCGCACGCGCACGGTCACGGTGTGGCCCGGCCATTCAACCAATTCGATCGAATGAATCGTGATCGCGCGTGGCTTACGGTCGATCTGCTCTCCTTTGCGCGCGTAGTCATACAGCGGACGTCCTTCGTGCTTGAGCGCTGAATGCATCGGCGGAATCTGCTCGATCCTGCCCACGAAGCGCGCGAGCGCATTCTCGATGCCCGCCTGGTCGACCTGGACCGGTCTTTGTTCAAGCACGCTGCCTTCCGGGTCGCCAGTCGACGTACGCACGCCCAATCGAATGGTGGCGAGATAGGTCTTGTCGGCCTCCAGCAGTCCGGTGCTGAACTTGGTCGCCTCGCCGAATGCGATCGGCAGCAGACCGGTGGCGAACGGATCAAGCGTACCGGTGTGGCCGGCCCGTTCGGCCTGATAGAGCCGGCGCACGCGTTGCAACGCGCCGTTCGATGAAACGCCCGCCGGCTTGTCGAACAGCAGCACGCCGTCCACGAAGCGCTTGCGCGCAGCGCGCCTCGCGCCTTGTTGCGGCTGCGAATCCAAGCCTGGTCCTGCTTCAGCCATCGTCTTTTCGTGCCGACGCCACCGCCCGATCGATCAAGTGGGTCAAATGCACGCCGCGCTCGATCGAGGCGTCGTACTCGAAGCGCAATTCGGGCGTGGCGAACGTCTTGAGCCGCCGGCCGAGCAGGCTGCGCATGAATCCGGCAGCGCTGGAAAGACCCGACAGGATCTCGGCCCGGCGCTCGGCCGGTGCGAGCGTGGTCACGAATACCTTTGCATGCTGCAGGTCCGATGTGACCGTCACCTCGGTGATCGTGACCAGCGCGATGCGCGGATCCTTGAGTTCGGAGGCGATGATCGCCGACAGCTCGCGCTGGATCTGATCGGCGATTCGTCCGAGGCGTTGCGCGCCGGCCATCGAGGTATCGTGGGCTCTAGCTACGGGAGGCGCGGGACACGAGAGGCGGTAGGTGCGAGCAGCGGAAAGTGCGTGCGCGACGACGCGGGCCGGGCAGGCCCCGCGCTATAGCGTGCGCGCGACCTCTTCGACTTCGTAGACCTCGAGCTGATCGCCGACCTGGATGTCGTTGAAACTCTTGATCGACAGGCCGCACTCGAATCCGCCCTTCACTTCGCGCACGTCGTCCTTGAAGCGCTTGAGCGAATCGAGCTCGCCGTCGTGGATCACGACGTTGTCGCGCAGCAGCCGCACCCGCGAATTGCGTCGGACCAGGCCATCGAGCACGTAGCAACCGGCC
The DNA here is from genome assembly GCA_902825905.1 of uncultured beta proteobacterium. Taxonomy (GTDB): domain Bacteria; phylum Pseudomonadota; class Gammaproteobacteria; order Burkholderiales; family SG8-39; genus CADEDU01. The sequence goes on along the minus strand of CADECO010000446.1, from coordinate 189 downwards.
ACGGCGCCCACCTTGGAGATCCGGAACACCTGCCTGATCTCCACCATGCCCAGCACGTTCTCCTTCTTCTCCGGCGCGAGCATGCCCGACAGTGCCGCCTTCACCTCATCGACAGCGTCGTAGATGATGTTGTAGTAGCGAATGTCGATGCCGGCTTCCTCCGCGCGCTTGCGCGCCGCGGTGTCGGCA
>CADECO010000445.1:2303-4745 GCA_902825905.1 uncultured beta proteobacterium | reverse complement strand
TGTCCGGGTTTCGGATCGGGCTTGGGCGAGCCGTGGAAGAACATCGCGCGGATACCCGATTCGACCAGGCCGTCGATCGCACGATCGGTGTGATCGGGCGTGGGATTGTTATGGCACCAGTCGCCCAGCGTGGTCGTGCCGCAGTTGATCTGATTGAGCGCTCCCACCAGCGTGGCGATGTAGATGTCGTCGGGCCGGAATTTGGTCGCCAGCCCGGCGTGCACGTGGTGGAAGTATTCGAGGATGGTCCAATTGCTCGTCACGCCCCGTAACCCGGTCTGCCAGGTGTGCATGTGGGCGTTGACCAGTCCGGGAATGACGATGCGCCCCGCACCGTCGATCGTCTCGGCGTTGGGCGCGTCGATCGAGGGGCTGATCTCGCGGATCTTCGCGCCCTCGATCAGCACATCGCCTTGCGCCAGATCGCCCAGCTTCGGGTCCATGGTGATGAGGGTGGCGCCCTTGATGAGCTTCTGGGTCATGGCGTGCTCCAGACTACCTACGCGTCGTTCAGTCCGTCGGACACTTTCACGTTCTCCGATTGCAGGTCGAGGCCGGCCGCCTTGGCCAGTTCCATGATCAGCACCGAGAAGTCGACGTCTTCGTAGCCGCGACCGACCACGTTGGCGATCGCCTCGCGCGTGGCGGCACCCACCGGCATCGTGACGTTGAACTTGCGGCCCGCGTTCATGCCCAGGTCCATGTCCTTGAGCAGCAGCTTGGGCGTGAAGGTCACGTTGAAATCGAGATTGACCAGCGCCGGCGTCTTGTAGCGCGTGTACATCGAGCCGAGCACGCTGTTGTTGATCGATTCCAGGAACACGTGCCGCGGGATGCCCGCCTTCTGCGCCATGATCGTGACTTCGCACAGCGACTGGATGATCACGCCGAACAGCGTGTTGTGCGCGATCTTCCACACCCGGGCGAGCTCACCCGAGCCGACGTAGGTGACGCCGCGGCCGAACATCTTCCGGTACGGCGCGGCGAGTGCGAACGAAGACTTCGGTCCGGAGGCGACGGTCCACAGCTTGCCCGCCTTCACCACCTTGGCGTTGCCCGACACCGGCGCCGACAGGTACGACACGCGCATCTTCTCGCACTGCTCGCGGATCTCGGCCGAGCCGTCATCGGAGATCGAAGAGGTCTCGACCACGAGCTTGGGGCGAATGCGGCCGGTGAGCAGCCCGCCCTTGTCGAACAGCACCTGCTTCACGTCCTTGGTCGTCGACAGGCTGGTGAAGACGATGTCGCGATCGGCCAGGTCGGTGATCTTCTTGACGACCGTGCCGCCTTCCGCTGCGATCGGTTCGGCCTTGGAGCTGGTTCGATTCCACACCGACAGATCGCAACCGCCCTTGACCAGGCGGTACGCCATCGCGTAGCCCATGCGCCCCATGCCGATCCAGCCCAATTTGTGTTTTGTTGCCATGCCTTTCCTTCCTGAGTGCTGCGGAGTCGCGAATAAGAACAAACACCTACAACCACTGAACCCGATGACTCATCGAACCGCCATCGAACCGTCTTGCTGCGTCAGTTCGAGGTCGCTCCCGAGGCCTTCACCACCTTGGCGATGCGCTCGATCTCACTGCGAATGAATGCGGCGAAGTCGGCCGGTGAACCTGCCACGGGCTCCATGCCCAGGCCGACGAGCTTGTCGCGCACCGCGGGCATGGCGAGCACTGCCTGCGTATCGGCGTTCAGCCGGTTGACGATCGCCTCGGGCGTGCCAGCCGGGGCAGCCAGACCAAACCACGCGGAAACGTCGAAGCCACGCAGACCCTGGCTGGCGAGCGTGGGCACGTCGGGCATTGCTGCGAGCGGTTTCTCGGAGGTCAGGCCGAGCGACTTGAGCTTGCCGGCCTTCACCTGTGCCATCGCGGTGGGCGCGCTCGCGAACGTCATCGAGACTTCGCCTGCAAGCGCCGAGTTGACGGCCGCGACGGTGTTCTTGAACGGCACGTGCGTGACCTTGACGCCGGCGAGCATGTTGAGCACCTCGCCCGAGATATGCATCGACGTGCCGGTGCCGCCGGAGGCATAGGTCAGCGCACCCGGCTTGCTCTTGGCCATGGCGATCAGCTCGGCCAGCGTGTTGACCCCAAGCGTCGGCGGCACGACCAGCACGTTGGGATTGGTGGCCACTGGTGAGATCGCCACGAAATCCTTGATCGGATCGAACGGCATGTTCGGATACACCGAGACGTTCGCGCCGTGCGTGCTGGAGGAGGCCATGAGCAGCGAGTAGCCATCGGGCGCCGACTTGGCGACCGCCTCGCCCGCGATGTTGCCGCCGGCACCTGCGCGGTTCTCGACCACGATCGGCTGGCCGAGGCGCTTGCCCAGCTCTTCGCCCAGGATGCGCGTGAGCACGTCGGCCGCCGCGCCCGGACCGATCGTCACGAAGATGCGGATCGGTTTGGACGGGTACGGTTGGGCGAGCGC
>CADECO010000445.1:0-2203 GCA_902825905.1 uncultured beta proteobacterium | reverse complement strand
TCGGCGGACTGGCTGCGATATTTGTAGGGACGGTTGTTGGCGTTGTGGCCGCCGTCTTCGACCATGTTGAGCACCACCGGACCGGCGACCGATTTCGCCAGTCGCTCGGCATGCTCGGCCGGAATAAGCGTGTCTTGTCGGCCTGCCACGATGTAGAGCGGCACGCGGATGCGCGGAGCGGCTTCTACGAGCGTGAGCGTGGCGGAGTGCCGGGTTGCGTCGGCAGCCGTTTTGCAATGACTGCGCACACGAAACGTCTCGCGCGACAGCGGCCCCATTGCCGCGAAGCATTCGCCCAGATCGAACGGCCCGGAGATCGCGATGCACGCCTTGATGCGCGGCTCGAACGCGGTCGCGCGCGGCGCGTAGTAACCGCCCAGGCTTACGCCCCACATGCCGATTCGGGTGGCGTCGAGATCGGCGCGTGACTCGACGAAATCGACCACGGCTCGCACCGGCACTTCGTAGTCGCCGCGGATCGGCAGCTCGTACTCGGCCTCGCCCTGCCCCGGTCCGTCGAATTGCAGCACCGCAAGCCCGCGCGCGAGAAACGGCTCGGCGTAGGCGTGGAGCTCTTCTTTGGTCGAGTCCATGCCCGGGGCCATGATCAGCACCGGCGGCTTGGCCACACCTTCGGGCTTGCGAAGCACACCGGCCAGGTCGTGACCCGGATAGGTGATGCGCACCCGCTCGCCCTTCGGACGCAGAAACGGCAACGCATCGCGATAACACTCGACCGCACGCATGTGCGCGGCGCGCATCTGCGGCACGTCTTGCACGAACACGAACTTGGCGAAATGAAAATACATCGCCGCGCGCGTGAGATGTTCACCGGCGCTCAAGTGCAAGCCTTGCGCGAGCGCGTCGCGGCCGAGCTTTTCGTGCACTGCGCCGCCCTCGCACCACGCGTGGCACCAGTCGCTCCAGCGCTCGAGCTTGCCGGTGATCTCCTCGAAATCGGCGAGCGAAATGCCGTTGGAGACGAACCGTGGCGCCCAATGCGCGATCGCCGATTGAATCAGTGGGTCTTTGGCCATTTGCCTGAAGCGCCTGACAGCATCAAACCCTAGCCCGCCATCCGCAGCGGCACGCCGGTGAGCTGCTGCAGATCGGCGAGCCCCAGACCCTCGACGATCTCCACCACTTCGAGGCCGGTGGGCGTCACGTTGATCACCGCCAGATCGGTATAGATGCGCTTCACGCAGCCCACCGCGGTCAGCGGATAGGTGCAGCGCTCGACGATCTTCGACTCACCCTTCTTGGTGAGGTGCTCCATCATGATGTAGACGGCCTTGGCGCCGACGGCGAGATCCATCGCCCCGCCCACCGCCGGAATCGCACCCGGCTCGCCGGTCGACCAGTTGGCCAGGTCGCCCGTCACCGACACCTGAAACGCGCCGAGCACGCAGATATCGAGATGCCCGCCGCGCATCATCGCGAACGAGTCGGCGTGATGGAAAAACGCCCCGCCAGTGCGCAGCGTGACCGGCTCCTTGCCGGCATTGATGAGATCCCAGTCGACAGCGTCGGCCGCGGGCTTGGGGCCCATGCCGAGGATGCCGTTTTCGCTATGCAGGATCACCTCGCGATCGGCCGGAATGTGGTCGGCCACCGCCGTCGGCAGACCGATGCCGAGGTTCACGTACGCGCCCTCGGGAATGTCGCGCGCCACCCGCGCGGCGATCTGCGCACGGGTGAGCTTGGTGATGTTGGTTGCGGTCATGACTGCCCCCTCCACGTATCCATCACGCCGCCTCCCTGTTCTTCACCGTCGCACGCGGCTGCTCCTTGCGCGCGACCTTCACGATCCGGCTCACGAAGATGCCCGGCGTGACCACCGATTCCGGGTCGATCTGCCCCAGCTCGACCAGCTCGTACACCTGAACCACGGAGAGCTTGGCGGCCATGAGCATCACCGGCCCGAAATTGCGCGCGGCCTTGCGAAACGTGAGGTTGCCCCAGCGATCGCCCGATTCGGCCTTGACCAGCGCCACGTCGCCGCGGATCGGATACTCGAGCACGTACGGCTTGCCGTCGATGACGCGGGTTTCCTTGCCCTTGGCCAGCTCGGTGCCGAACGCGGTCGGACAGAAGAACGCGCCGATGCCCGCCCCGGCCGCGCGCATGCGCTCGGCGAGGTTGCCCTGCGGCACCAGTTCGAGTTCGAGCTTGCCGGCGCGATAGAGCTCGTCGAACACGTACG
>CADECO010000444.1:0-4759 GCA_902825905.1 uncultured beta proteobacterium | reverse complement strand
GAGCGGATCGCCCGCGCCGGCTTGCGCCGCCTGCACTCAGCGCTCCGAACGCGAGCGCCGCGCCAACGGATCGGCGATCGTCTCGCTCCTGACGCTGTCGAACGAAGCGGTCGCGCTCGCCTCGGTACCCAGCCGTGCTTCGGTCGCGCCGAGCTGCTCACGCGCGGATCGCCCGGTCCCCGCACCGAGCGCATCGATCGAGGGCACGAACGCACCATCGGCGAGGAACCCGCCGCGGCCCAGATACTCCAGGCGCAACGCGTTCAAATTGCGCCGCTGCGCGATCGGATCGAGTGTCTCGACCATCGCCCCGCGCTCGGTGGCGTAGGCGAACTGCGCAATGCCGGTGGTGAGATCGGTGCGCCCCTGCTGCACCAGGCGCTGCGCGTTCTCGGCGGCACGCCGATACACCTCGGCGTGCTGCAACGTTCGCTCGGCACGTTGATTCAACTCTTCGCCCTCGCGCCAGTTCGACTCGATCGCCTCCACCCCGCGCTGGTTGTGGCTGCGCGCCCACTGGTAGCTGCTGGATTCGCGCCACTGGCGCATCAACTCGGTGGACTGCACACCTTGTGACGAGCGCTGGAACCGATCGACCAGTTGGTTGGCCGCTGCCATCGCCTCGTGCGAGCTGTTCGAGCCTTCGATGCCGGCACGCAGCACATTCAGATTCAACCCGCCACCAGCCAGCGCCTGATTCATGACGCGCGCGCCGTTCTCCTTGCCCAGCGTGCGCTGCACGCCGTCGGCCAGCTCCTGCAACTGAGTGAAGGCGTTGCGCGTGCCACCCAAGGTCGCCTGACCGGCCTCGCCCTGTACGCTCCCTGCGCGTGTCGCTTCATTGGCCAGACTGAATGCATTGACCAGCGCTGCACTTTGCGCGCGGCTCGCCCCTTCCTGCATCGAGCGCGACAGGCTGGTGGCACGGTCCGCTTGCCGCGAGTACTGCTCGACCTGTTCGCCTGAAACGGTGAAGCTGCTCGATAGCCGGCTCTGTTGTTGCTCGAATGCGATCGATTCTGCTCCCCTGCCCGCTTCCACCTGCGCGAGCATCGACCCGGCCCCCGCACCGGCGAGCTGTCCGACGCGCGTGCCTAACGCGGTGGCGGTGCGCAGCATCGCCGGGTCGGTGACGGCATGCGCCAGATCCGCCTTGTCCATGTTCACCATGCCGGAGCTGACGTTGCCCAATGCGGTGTCGCCGGCGCGATGCGCACCGGCACCGACCAACGAGGCGACACCGATCGAGCCAAGCTTGTTCACGCCGAAAACCAAGGCGGAGGCGAACATCGGCACCGCCAAGACCAGATAGCCGATCACGGCCATCTCCGAGATGCCCGCTTCGTAGATGCCGCGCGCGGTCCCGAGGGTGAGCTCGGCCCCGCTTGCACCACCCGCGGACTGCGTCCACGCCGCAGCGTTCAACACCGACAGGCTGCGCAGCGTCCCATAGTGATTGAGCACGGCATAAAGCGGCGGCCACAGTTCGATCCACACCAATGCGAGCAGATAGCTGGCGAGCACGCCCAGCATGCGCCCCGCATCCATGGCGAAAGCCAGCAGCAGCACCAGCGGAAAACACATGTAGAGCGCGCCCTGGAGAACGTTGCGCACCATCGGCAGCGCTTCTTCGGCCAGGCTGAGCTGCACCGCGTACTGCGCATTCATGGCGGCGGTGCCCTGCGCGGTGGCCATGCCCATGATGGTCTGCTCGGGACTTCGGATGCGTGCCCCCAGGCTCTTGCCGGCATCGCGAAACGCGTTGATCAGCGCGTTCTGGCGAATAATCTCGGCGACGCTGAGCGCCGCACCACCGATCTGCGCCTTGGCGTAAGCCGCGAGCAATGCGTTATCGATGCGGGTTTGCGCCAGTGCCGGCGGCAATTGCGGGTAGAGCTCGCGCGCCAGGTGGTTACGCAAGACCGGAAGCTCGGCGCTCAGCCCCAGAGTCAACAGTGCATGCGCCCCGTCGCAGCCGCTCAAGGCAGGCGGCTCGCCGACCATCGTGAAGCGCGCCGGGTTGGTGGCGGCCATCACCTGCCACAGGTTCGGTGTGTTTTGCAGCGCGTCGGGGGCGATGCGTCCATCGCTCAGGTCGTACACGGTGCAATGGGTAATGAAATTGGTGAGATCGGTGAGCAGCACCGGATCGGTGATGGCGAGCGTCTGGCTGCGGGCGATGAGCTTGGTGCCGAACAACAACCCGTTGTCCTGATAAGCGAAGTCCGGATCGATGCCGAAGGCGCCGGGCAAGCCTGCGAGCGCGGTCTCGTAGTAGCGGGTGAGTTTTTCTCCTAAGGAGGAGGTGAGCGAGCCGAAGAACGCCAGGCCGATCGGCACGTTGCCGATGACGACATTGGGTTGCACGCCCAGCCGGTCGACCAGGGTGACACTGACCTTGGGTACGAACACCAGGCCGTACACCAAGGCAGCGGCGATCAACCAGCCGGCGGCCGCCGGGTGGCCCGGGCGCAGCAACTGTCCCACCAGCACGGTGACAAACCCAAGCAGCGCGCACACCGCGATCGCCCCGGCGTAGTTCGCCCCGCCCATGATCGCGGCGATGGCGTTGAACAGGCCGTACAACGCCTCGTAGTTGTGGAACGCGTAGAGCTCCATCGCCGGCGCGCGTAGAGAGTCCGGACGCTAGCGCCGGGAATGAACGGAGTGCGCGCGGGCGTAATCGATGGTGAGCTTGAGCGCGGCTGGTGCTTCAGCCATCAGGTTGCGCTCGATCTCGCGGATGTGCTCTTCCACCACCCGCACATTGGCCACCTGTGCATTGACCTTGAGCTTCTCAGCGTGAAACGAGGCGCGGTTGCGGCCCAGCCGCGCCTGGAACTCGCGCATCTGCTCCTGCTCCAGCGTCGAGGGGAAGTGCGATTGCGCCACCGCTGCCGAGACGCTGCGCAGCACCGTACTCACGAATACGTCGACATAATCGAACGCAATGACGTCGCGGTAGCGCTCGATCAACGTGTCGGCCACGCCGAAGTTGCGCCGCATGTTGGCCACCGCCAGCATCTTGTAGACCGGCACGCTGGTGTTGTTGACGAAGCCGATATCGGCCACCGAGGGCGGCGTGCCGCTGACGATGTTCTGCGACAGCTGCGCCAGCCGTGCCCGCACCAGCTCGCGAAACGGCGTCACGGCGGTGAGCGTCTCGTGCGGATTCATGCACTCCTCCAGGTCGCCGCCACAGGAGAGCACCGGTACCTGGATGGTGGCCGCACCACTCACGCTGTTGCCGTACATCAACTGGTCCATGGTCTCGATGGTGGCCGCATAGGTCTGGATACGCGCGCCGTTGCCATCGTCGGCGGCGGGCACGAACACCACCGTGCCGATGAAACTCATCGCCAGTTCGCGCTCGGCATCGGAGAGACTGGTGATGCGCTTGAGCGCTCGCCAGATCACATTGCCTCGCGCCGGCACCTGGTCGCGCCGCGCCGGGTTGGCCGCATCGCGGTTGGCCTGGACTGACGCATTCACCCCGTCGTTGCCGTCATTGGTGTAGTTGCACCGATCCATCGCATCGGCAAAGTCCGAGGCCTCGCCCTCCTCCAGTTGCCGGTTCTGGCAGGCCTGGGTCTGGCTGCTGCGCATCATTCCGGCGGCGCCATCGACCATCATCTGCGCGGTGCGGCAGGTGTCGATCGCCAGGTTGTTCATCTTCTGGATCTTGTCCATGAGGTCCTTGATCTCACCGGAGATCTGCGGCGTGATCGAGGACAGGGCGAGCTGAAACGCATAACCCAGGGCGTTGCGCGCGATGCCTTGCAGCACCGCGGTGAACTGACGCCGGTCGATGAACGAGAAGGATCCGGCGAACAGGTCAATACCGCCGCACCCGGCGCGCAGGTTGGGGAGCTGCACGTTCAGGATCGGGTGACCGCGCTGCGGGGCGCGCACATAGAGTGAGCCGCCGGTGATGACGTTACCGGCCTGCGAATGAAACGCGCCGGGCGCGGTGACATTGCCGATCGCCCCCATCGCATTGAACATGTCCTGCATGTTGCGTTGCAGGTCGGCGGTGGTGGCCACCGGCCAAAGCAGTCCGAGTGCCGCCGCGCACGCGGCCATCCATTGTTTGCATCGCATCGCCCTGCCCTCCTCATCTGGCCGCTTGCACGGCCGCATCGGCCGCGGATTCGGCACTGCGCAGCAACAGTCGCAGCCGCTCGGCCAGTTCGCTATCCGACATGACCCCGAAACCCACCGGGGTGCGCGTACCGGTGCGCGGGTCCATCAGCACCAGCGCCGGCACGGTCGTGATGCCGCCCTCAATCACGCGTGCGGCCGAGCCGTTGTCGCGCCTCGCCTCCGGGAAATCCGGCAAGGTGCCGCCATCGAGCGAGATCGCCATCACGTTGAAACCGGTGGCCTGCGCGAACCGTTTCAGGGTCGGTGCGAACGCGTGGCAGTACGGGCAGTCGGAGCGGAAGTAGAAGAACAGCCCGTAGGTCTGGGCGAAGCGCGCGAGCACCGCGCGATCGGCATCCCCCTGACGCTCATCGAAGGCGCGCGCCGCGGCAGTGTTGGTGGGGCGGATCCGATCAGAGGTGTCCAGATCCGGTGTGAGTGCCAGGGTGCGCTGCCACTGCTCGGCGAAGGTGCCGGCCTTGTCCAGCACCATGCCCTGATAGCGCATGAACGCGCGCCTGTTGGCGATGCTCGGGTTCATGATGGCGACCTTCTTGAGTTCCTCGAGCTGCGCTTGCATCGCTTCGAACTCGATGAGTTCGGGCGCACGTGTGTC
>CADECO010000443.1:0-4766 GCA_902825905.1 uncultured beta proteobacterium | reverse complement strand
ATCCGACGCCGATCAACGCGCGCGACAACAGCAGCTGTTCGGTATTGGCACTCAAGGCGAAACCGAGCGAGCCCAGGCCGGCGATACCCATCAGTCCCGCGCTCACCCGGCGCGGACCGAAGCGATCGAGCGCCAGGCCGAGCGGAATCTGGCAGGCCGCAAAGCTGAGGAAATACGCGGCGGTCAGCAGTCCAAGCGTCGTCGCCGGGATGGACAGCTCCGCCACCAGATCGCGAAAGACCACCGTGTTCACCACGCGAAACAGGAACGAGGTGTAGTAGCCGAGTGCGAACGGCACGAAGATACGGAGCAGCATGGGCGGGCGGACGTGACTCGTCCTTGTCGGAGCGTATCGGATTGTAAGAGCGGGAACTCGGCGCGCGATGTAATGATCGAAGCGGGGTACTCCGATGCGACCCTTCACCTTTCAGGAGGCAGGATGCCCAGCATTACCCGACCTGTCGGCGCCTCGCTCACCGCTCTGGCACTTGTCGCTGCACTCGGCCACGCGGCCCTGATTGCTCCCGCGCATGCCGTGACCAGCCCCGGCGCGACGCAATCGCTTCCCAACTTCGCCGACCTGTTCGAATCGCAAAGCGCTGCGGTGGTCAACATCAGCACCGCCCGTGCGCCGCGCAACGGCCCCTCGGCCGACCCTCTGGATCAGTTCCGCGGCCCGCCGCAAGGCAATGCGCCGGTGCCGCGCGGTGTGGGTTCGGGATTCATCATCTCCAGCGACGGCTACCTGCTCACGAACGCCCATGTCGTATCGGGCGCAACCGAGGTCAACGTGCGTCTCACCGACAAGCGCGAGTTCAAAGCAAAGGTGGTGGGGAGCGATCGGCGCACCGATGTCGCGCTGTTGAAGATCAACGCCACCGGCCTGCCGGTCGCGCGGATCGGTGATCCGAACAAGGTGCGCGTCGGCGAATGGGTGGCCGCGATCGGGTCGCCATTCGGCTTCGAGAATACCGTCACCGCCGGGATCGTCAGCGCCAAATCGCGCGCGCTGCCCGATGACTCCTATGTGCCGTTCATCCAGACCGACGTGGCGATCAATCCGGGCAACTCCGGTGGACCGCTGTTCAACATGAACGGCGAGGTGGTCGGCATCAACTCGCAGATCTATTCGCGCTCCGGCGGCTATCAGGGGCTCTCCTTCGCCATCCCGATCGATGTGGCGATGCGTGTTCGCGACGATCTGGGGAAGTACGGCCGCGTGCATCGCGGACGCATCGGCGTGACGATCCAGCCGGTCACCAACGAACTGGCCGAATCGTTCGGACTCGCCAATGCGAACGGCGCACTCGTCAACATGGTCGAGCCCAATGGCCCCGCCGACAAGGCCGGCCTCAAGCCCGGTGATGTGATCGTTGCGGTCGACCAGCGTGCGGTGGCGCAATCCACCGATCTGCCGCGCCTGATCGGCGAGACCAAGCCGGGTCAGTCTGTCACGCTGCAGATCGTCCGCGGCGGCGAGCGACGCGACCTGCGCGTCGGTGTCGCGGAGCTGCCCGCAGAGCGTGCCGCCACCAACGCGCCCGCGCCAGCGGAAGCGGCGCCAACCGGGCGTCTCGGTCTGGCGGTGCGTCCGCTGACCCCTGATGAGAAACGCGGCATCGACGGACCCGGCGGCGTGGTCGTCGAGCAGGCAGCCGGTCCGGCAGCGCGTGCAGGCGTGCGCGCGGGCGACGTGATCATCGCGTTCAACAACCGGCCGATCGAGTCGGTCGAGCAACTCAAGCAGTTGGCCGAGCAGTCCCGCGATCGCGCCGCGCTGCTGATTCAGCGCGAAGGCACGCGCATGTTCGTGCCGCTGCGACTGAGCTGAACCAGCGATTCGCTCAGTGTTTCGCCCGTCTCTGGCGGGATCCAGTGGTCTCTATCATCGGTGGTGACGCCGGTCTGCGCGCTTAGCCTCGGCGGTCGAGTCTGAATCGCGCAGCTCGCAGGTGCTTGCATGATGCCCGCGCCGATGACATGATCGGCGCTCGATGAGGCACCGTAACGTTATCCAACGACTTCGCACGTGGGGCGCATGGCTCGCGCTGCTTGCCGTCGGCGTCAATACGCTGCTGCCGCTCGCCTCGCTTGCCAGACCGGCAAGCGACGACACGATCGTCCTGTGCACCGCGCACGGCATCCAGATCGTTGCGATCGATCGCGAATCCGGTCTGCCGGGCGAGCCGCAGCAGTTCGGTGGTGCCCACTGCCCGTTCTGTGCAAGCGCCGGAGCGATGCTCATCACCGCAGCGCCGACGCGGCCGGACGTACCGATCCCTCTCGCACTCGCGGTTCGCCCCTTCTATTTCGAGCATTCCCTCGGCACGGGCAGGACTCACACTGCCGCAGCCCCGCGCGGCCCGCCCGGGCACGCCTAGTTCCGCGCGTTCGTCGCGGAACCCTCCCTCGTAGTGACCTGATCCGGCGAACGGCTGATTGCGGCTGAGCTCGCGCGCCTCGCGCTGAGCACCGTCGTCTCATCCCTAGTTCGCCACCCTTGGTTCGGCAAGCGGCGATGCTGCACGCGCCACGCGCCGGGCCTTTGCTTTCAACGCGAGGACCCATCATGTCCCGTGCAATCGCGCACGCGATGCTCGCTGCGTGCGCCCTGCTATCGGCCTGCGATTGGAGCGATCGCAAGTTCGCGCACGTCGATGTCACCGGCGCGACCTATGCGCGTGAATTCGCGCTGACCGACCACACCGGCCAACCGCGCACGCTCGCCGATTTTCGCGGCAAGGTCGTGTTGATCTTCTTCGGCTATACGCAGTGCCCCGACGCGTGCCCGACCGCGTTGTCGGAAATGCGCGCCGTGATGGATGCGATCGGACACGACGACGCAGCGCGCATACAGGTTCTGTTCGTCACGGTCGATCCCCAGCGCGATACGCCGGAGTTGCTGTCGCACTACGTACCCGCGTTCCATCCGAGTTTCCTCGGGCTCTATGGCGATGCCGCCACCACCGCGCGAACCGCGAAGTCGTTCAACGTGTTCTACGAGCGACGCGAAGGCAAGACGCCGACCACCTACACGATCGATCACACCGCCGGCAGCTACGTGTACGACACCTTCCGCCGGCTGCGGCTGTTCGTCCGGCACGGGATGGGGCCGGCGTCGATTACCACGGACGTGAAGACGCTGCTAGCTGAGCGCTGACCACGACCACCCGTTCGCAAACCTCAATCACCGGAGACTCCGCATGCACATCACTTTTGTACGTCCACTCCACCTCAACGCAGTCGCTTCGGTCATCGCTCTCTCGGTCGCTGCATCCGTCACACCCGTTGCCGCTCAGGAGGTTAGCGGCGTGTGGGTCCGCGGCACGATCAAGGGGCAGTCGGCCACCGGCGCGTTCATGCAAATCAGATCGGATCGCCTACTGTCGCTGATCAGTGCCGCCAGCCCTGTGGCGGGCGTCGTGGAATTGCACGAGATGGCCATGCAGGGCGGCGTGATGAGCATGCGTGCCGTCCCGCAGATCGACGTCGTGCCAGGCAAAGCGCTCGAGCTCAAGCCCGGTGGCTACCACGTGATGCTCATGGACCTAAAACAAGAACTGAAGGCGGGCGAGAGCGTCCCGATCAGCTTGCGCTTCCGCGGCGCCGACAACACCGAGAAGGTCGTCGAGATCAAAGCGGAAGTCGCGCCGCTCACCAAGCCAGCGGCAAAACATTGATCCACGACGACGATCACCTTCACAAGGAGAAGAATTCGTGCGAGCCATCACTTCTTTTTGCGCTGCGGCCTTACTGGCGGCCTGTAGTCACGGACCCACGGTGGGCGAATTGCTGAGCAGCGGTGCTTACAGGATCGAAGCCGACGAACTCCGGCGGCTGGTGTCGGGCCAGCAGACCGAGAATCACTTCTTCTCGGCGGAACGAGTGTGGACCAATCTGGCCGATGGTTCCTTGTCGGGCGTGAGCATCGGAGCCGATCAGCGGCGGGTCAACGGCAGCGGCCGCTGGAACATCACGCCGCGCGGACAGTACTGCGTCGATATCTCCTGGGAGGGTGCTTCGGCGAATGAAGCATGGTGTTGCTTCGTCTTCCGGCGCGGCAACGAGTTCTTCGGGGCGCCTTCAGATGACCCGCAGAGCGGCCACGTGCACCGACTCAAGGTGCGAGCGGAGAAATAGTCGTCGCATCGATTCGGGCGCATTCGCACGACTTGGTCTGCCGCACCCCTCCTCTCCTATGAACGTGCCCGCAACCTCATCCGGGAATCCAATGATTGCGAATTCATCGACCATCCGCCAAGCGTGGATGCAAGCCTGCCGAACACCGGCGCAGCGTGCCACCCACACACCGCCGATCAACTACTACACGATGACGATCGTGGTGGCGCTTACGATCGCGGTGGCGCCTGGCGTGTTCGCGCAAACCGCTGCAACCGCCGAGCGCGCCCAACCCTCCGAGACGACGACGATGACACTGGGCGAGGTCGTGGTGTCCGGCAACAACGGCCCGCTCTCGACGCGCAGCGTGCTCACCTCGGTCGACGTTCTGCCGTCCGAGCGGATCGAGCGGCGCGTGACCTCGTACAATTGGGAGCTGTTCGATCAGGTCCCCGGCGCGATGATCACGCAGTTCGGGCAGGGCCTGACCTCGGGCAAGTTCTCGATGCGCGGCTTCAACGGCGAAGGTGAGATCAATGCCGTGAAGCTGCTGTTGGACGGCATTCCGAGCAACAGCAACGACGGCAACATGCCGTACATCGATTTGGCACCGCGCCTGGACATCGAATCGATCGAGGTCGTGCGCG
>CADECO010000442.1:3185-4771 GCA_902825905.1 uncultured beta proteobacterium | reverse complement strand
TTGAATCGCGCGCTACCATCGCCTCTTTCCCCGAGGCAGCCATGCGATCTCTCCGTTCATTTTCCGCTGCACTCGCACTCGCCGCGTGTTCCACGTTCAACGACGGCGGTCTTGCGCTACGCGGCATGGGCTCGATGCACGTGGGCGGACGCGAAGTCGTGCTGTCGGGTAAGCCGGTGATCGAGGTGCGGCGCACGCCGGGCGGCCCGCTCACCAAAGTCGACCCCAACGGCGTCTATCAGGTCGAGCAGATGTACGCGCAGTACTTCCTGCCGGCCCATCGGCGTGGCGGCGTGCCGCTGATGCTGTGGCACGGCGGCGGCCTTACCGGCGTGACGTTCGAGACGACGCCCGACGGGCGCGATGGCTGGCTCAACTATTTCATCGGCAAAGGCTGGGACACCTACAACGTCGATGCGGTCGAACGTGGTCGCGCGGGCTGGGCTCCGCCCGATGTGTTCAGCACCGCGCCGATCTTTCTCACGAAGACCGATCCGTACGAGCGATTTCGTGTTGGCGCAGGCGCGGGCAGCTTCGACAACGATCCGTCCAAGCGCAAGGTGTGGCCGGGTAACCAGTTTCCGGTGAACGGCTACGACAACTTCACGCGCCAGTTCGTGCCGCGCTGGCTCTCGACCGACGCTGCAGTGACCGCCGGCTACGCGGCGCTGGTCGACAAGGTGTGTCCGTGCGTGCTGGTGGTGCACAGCCAGGGTGGTCAGTTCGCGTTCACCGTCGCCGAGACGCTCGCCCACAAGATCCGCGCCATCGTGGCGGTCGAGCCGGCCGGCTTCGGTGATGCGAAGCGCGCTGCGGCGCTCAAAGGCATTCCGATCCTGGCGATCTACGGCGACTTCCTCGATCGCGACGCGCGCTGGGCAACGATCCGGCAGAACGGCCTCAACTACTTCAAAGCGGTGGAGGCGGGCGGCGGCGCGGTCAAGGTTGTGGACCTGCCTGCGGTCGGAATCCGCGGCAATAGCCACATGATTCCGATGGATCTCAACAATCGCGTCGTTGCCGATCTGATCCAGAACTGGCTCGCGGGGTTGCCGGGGATCTACCAGTAGCGCAAATCGGGAGTGCAGCGTGATGCGAGACGCTCCTGGTTTGAGAGGTTGCTCATCGCGCATCGCTCGCGTCTAATCCGCTGGCTGGACCCTCACACCAAAGGAGACGGACATGAGAGCGCAACGCTCGTTGCGGTCGTGCGCATTGGCAGGAGTAGTAGGAGCCGCCACTGCAACACTGTCGGGAATGTCAGGTTGGGCGCTCGCACAAGAGGGCGTCGGCAAGCAGAAAGCCGCGGCGCCCGCGGTGACGGTCGGCGAGAAGTCGATCGGTGGCGTCGTCACCGGACCAGGCGGGCCCGAGGCGGGCGTGTGGGTGATCGCCGAAACCACTGACCTGCCCACCAGGTTCGCGCGCATGGTCGTCACCGACGGGCAGGGGCGCTACATCATTCCGGAATTGCCGACCGCGAACTACAGCGTGTGGGTGCGCGGCTATGGGCTGGTTGATTCGCCGAAGGTGCGCGGGCGTCCGGGGCAGACGCTCCATCATCGCGCCGTCGCTGCGCCGAGTGC
>CADECO010000442.1:0-3085 GCA_902825905.1 uncultured beta proteobacterium | reverse complement strand
CGCATCCAGTCGGGGCAGGCAGGCGAGATGATGACCAATCGACTCGCCGGGCAGTTCGGCGGTGCGCCGTATCGTTACTTCGCCGACTGGACCGAGCGCATCGCCAAGGGTGAGTTGCCCAGACACAAGCCGGTGCGTCCGCAAGGCGTCGAGCGCAATATCGTGATCACCTCCTGGGAATGGAGCACCGACAAGCACTATCTGCACGACCTCATCGCCTCCGATCGGCGCAACCCGACGGTCAACGCGTACGGTCCGCTGTTCGGCTCGCCCGAGTACTCGACCGACAACATGCCGATCCTCGATCCGAAGACGCATACGGTGAGCTTCTTCAAGATGCCGGTGCGCGATGCCAACACACCCGAAGCACTCGGACCGGGCCATGCGGCAGCCGTCAAGCCGATGCAGCCTTCTGCCTATTGGGGCGAGGAGAAGATCTGGGACACCAAGGCGAACAACCACAACGCGATGTTCGACGGCAAAGGTCGCGTGTGGATGGCGGCTGGCGTGCGCGGCATGGACAACCCCGACTTCTGCAAGAAGGGCTCCGACCATCCCTCAGCGAAGGTGCTGCCGCTCGAGCGTTCGTCGCGACAGGTGGCGATGCTCGACCCGAAGTCGATGAAGTACACCTTCGTCGATACCTGCTTCAGCACTCATCATCCGCAATTCGGTTACGACAAGGACGAGACGCTGTGGCTCTCGGGCACCGGCCCGGTGGCGGGCTGGATCAACACGCGCGTGCTCGACGAGACCGGCGACGCGGCCAAGGCACAGGGCTGGTCGCCGTTCGTGCTCGATACCAACGGCAACGGCAAGCGGGATGAGTACGTCGAGCCTAACGCCGAGATCGACCCGGGCAAGGACAAGCGCATCATTCCGGGCTCGGGTCCGTACGCGGTAATGCCGCATCCTACCGACGGGTCGGTCTGGTACACCGTGGGCGTGTTCGGTGGATCGCCCGGATTCCTGCGTTTCGATCCTGCGAGCGGACTTTCCGAGGTGTTCCACGCGCCGGACAGCGCGTATGGCATTCGCGGCGGCGACATCGACAAGAACGGCGTGCTGTGGGGCTCGATGTCCAACGGGCATCTGGGCAGCTTCGACCGGCGCAAGTGCAAGGGCCCGCTCAATGGTCCGAAGGCCACCGGCAGTCATTGTCCGGAAGGCTGGGCGTTCTATCGCTATCCGGCGCCGAGTTTCGAGGGCCATCCGCAATCGACGGTGGAGTCGAGCTACTACACCTGGGTCGATCATCACAACGTGCTCGGACTGGGCGAAAACGTTCCGATCTCCACCGCGAATCTCCTCGATGGGTTCGTCGCGCTTAAGGACGGCAAGATGGTCAGCCTGCGCATTCCCTATCCGATGGGCTTCTACGCGAAAGGATTCGACGGGCGCATCGACGACCCCAACGCCGGTTGGAAAGGCCGCGGCCTGTGGAGCACCAACGGCGATCGCACGCCGTGGCTGATGGAGGGCGGCAAAGGCGCCAAGCCGCGCGCGGTGCAGATCCAGGTGCGGCCGAATCCGTTGGCGCAGTAGAAGGAAAAAGCCGTTGAAGCTCGACCCCAATTCCTTCAAAGGCCAAGAACACGCCGGTTGGGAGAAGGGCGCGGCCACCTACGACACCTTGTTGGGATCGGTCACCCGCCATGCCGTCGAGCCGCTGCTGGACGCGGTAAGCGTCGGCGCGGGGACCGAACTGCTCGAAGTGTGCTGTGGTCTTGGCTACGGCGCGGGGAGGGCGGCGGCGCGCGGTGCTCGCGCGATCGGCATCGACTTTGCGTCAGCGATGATCGATCGCGCGCGCGCGGCGCATCCCAACGCGCAGTTCGAGCAAGGCGATGCCGAATCGCTGCGCTTCGCCAACGCGACATTCAATGCGGTGATCTGCGCGTTCGGCGTCAACCACTTGCCCGAGGCCGAAATCGACGGTGCGCACGACCTTCGCAGGGGTGGAAGCATTGAGATTCCAATGCCCGCGGTGTTGGCGGTAGGGGAGAAAACGCAGTAACTTCTGTCCAGACCAGGTTCCTATCGAGGCGGACCGACATGGCGGAAGATCCCGCAACCAGTCGACTCACCACCCTCATCGACCGCTACTGCGCGGTTTGGGGTGAACCGGATCCCGCGCGCAGGGCGGCGCTGCTCGCCGAGGTGTGGGGTCCGGGCGCGACGTACACCGATCCGCGCGTGCATGCGACCAGCGCTGCGGAGTTGCTCGTGCACATCGACAAGGTGCTCGGACATTGCCGAGGTGCGAAGGTGGTGCGCACCAGCGCGCTCGATGTTCACCACGGCATGGCGCGATTCGCCTGGCATGTCGTACTGGCTGATGGGAGCACGCTGCCCGAAGGCATCGACATCGCCGAGTTCACCGCCGACGCGCAACGCATCCAGCGCATCGTCGGTTTTTTCGGGCCGCTACGACCGGTCGGCTGAAAGCGTCGGGCTGAACGTGAGCCTGAATACCGTGTCGTCAACTATCGTCCGGCGTTGCTCATCCGCAGAAAATTACGCAGCAGCGCATGGCCGTGCTCCGACAGGATCGACTCCGGATGGAACTGCACGCCCTCCAATGGCGTGGCGGTGCCCGCCAGCTCGCGGTGGCGCACGCCCATGATCTCGCCGTCCTCGCTGGTGGCGGTTACCGCCAGGTCCTTCGGGCAAGTTTCGCGCTCGATCACCAGCGAGTGATAGCGGATCACGTTGAACGCGCGCGGCAAGCCTTCGTAGATGCCTTCGCCGTCGCTGGTGAGCGTGCTGGCCTTGCCGTGCATCTGACGTTGCGCGCGGATGATGCGTCCGCCCAGTGCCGCGCCGATGCTCTGGTGCCCCAGGCACACGCCGAGAATCGGCAGCTTGCCCGCGAAGTGGCGGATCGCCGGTACGCAGATGCCGGCCTCCTTGGGCGAACACGGTCCGGGTGAGAGCACGAGCCGCGCGGGTCGCAATTCGGCAATCCCTTCGAGCGTGATCTCGTCGTTTCGTATCACGCGTACCTCTTCGCCCAGTTCGCCGAAGTACTGCACCAGGTTGAAGGTGAAGCTGTCGTAGTTGTCGATCATGAGGAGCATGTCAG
>CADECO010000441.1:0-4783 GCA_902825905.1 uncultured beta proteobacterium | reverse complement strand
TCAGCTGCCGCAGCGTGTGGTGCCGGCGCCAGGAATTCGGGAGCAACTACGACGCCGGCTTCGAGTTCATCGAACCGTCGCTGCAGCTCGAAGAGCAGATCCTCGAGATCATCGCGGAATTGGCCTGAATAGGCCTGAATTGGCCTGATTGGCGATTAGCCCACTGTCAGGAGAAGAAGATGGCGTTCTACGATTGGAGTGAACGGTTGTCGGTCGGTGTCGATTCGATCGATCGCCAGCACAGGGTGCTCATCGGCTACATCAACACGCTGGCTGACGGTGTTGCGGACGGCACGATCAACTCGATCGTCGGCAAGGTGCTGAACAATCTGATCACGTACACCAAGAGCCATTTCATGTACGAAGAGATGCTGCTCGAGAACTGCGGCTACAACGAGATCGTCGAGCACAAGCGCCACCACGGCAGTCTCATCGGCAAAGTGGACGACTTCTATGCGCGGTTCAAGCGCGGCGAGACCATCCCCGGGACCGAGCTGCTCGAATTCCTCAAGGACTGGCTCAATCACCACATCCTCAAGGACGACGTCGCCTACGCGAAGACGCTGATTGCCAACGGGGTCAAGTAGGCAGGGCGGGCAAGGACACACGCCCCGAGTCGCCCGCGCGGCGGCGGGAGCAACCAAGATCTGGTGCCGACTATCTGACTCGAACAGATGACCTACCGCTTACAAGGCGGTTGCTCTACCAACTGAGCTAAGCCGGCATTCCTTCAGTACCACGCGGAATTATAGCGACGCGTCGCGCAGGTTCTTTACGTCGGCGCGGCGCCATCACGCGCTCTTGCGCTGCGCCACCGGCACCAGCCGGGCAATCGCCTCGTCAGTGCTCATCACGTCGCCGAAGAACAACGCGCAATTGTTGAGCGAGGCCGCGTGTTCCTCGTCGGTCTGCGCCGCATTGCCGTCGCTCAGCATGATCACCCGGTAATCGAGCAACATCGCGTCGCGTGCGGTGGATTCGCAGCACACGTTGGTGGCAGTGCCCGTGATGATCAGCGACTCGATGCCACGCTGCTTCAGCACGTCATCCAGATTTGAGGAGTGCGGAATCAGCGCGCTGTACTTGATCTTATTCACCCGCAGATCCGCGGGCTGCACTTCCAGCTTCGGATAGAGCTTGAACTCCTCTGCGCTTTCGTCGAGCTGCTCGAGTCTCCGCGTGCGTCGTTCCGCCGTGAGCTGATGCTTGTGGTGATTCGCCCAGTATTCGAGCGCCCCGGTCGCGGTGGTTTGTACCCAGATTACGGTTCCGCCGGCAGCACGAACCGCGCGGGCCATCTTGTTGATGTTCGGCACGATCGCGCGGGATAGCGGCACTGAACTGGCAACGTTCTCGGCGACGAAATAGTTCTGCATGTCGACAACGACCAGCGCTGTCTTCTGCGCGTCGATCGCATCGTGCGCATGCAGGCGGCCCTGGCGCCTGAGCACGCGGTCCTTGACCCACTCGGGCATGGTGTAGGGGTGCATGCGGTTCCTTGAGGTGACGTTTGAACTGCGAGGTTATGCGCGCGCTGGAAAGGCGGTGTCTACTTGACGCGACGCAACCCGGGCTTGCCGCCGATCGGCGTGGGCGGACGTGGCGCAGGGTCGGTTCCGGCGTCGGCCCCGGGTGGCGGCGCTTCGCTCAGTCGCGCGGGCTGCACCGCGCCGCCGTGGCGAGCATCTTCGGGCGCAGCGATCGGCGCGTCGGGCGCGGAGGCCGTGACTTCGAACGACATGCCCTGGCCGTTCTCACGCGCGTAGATCGCCTCGACGGCATACATCGGAATGTACAGCTCGCGCGCCACGCCACCGAATCGGGCAACGAACTCGACGTGATCGTTGGTCATGCGCAGCTTGTCGGTCGCGAGCGCACCGACGTTGAGCACGATCTTGCCGTCGCGCACGTGCTCTTTGGGCACACGCGTCTGCCCATCGACCACCACCAGCAGGTGCGGGGTGAAGCCGTTATCGACGCACCACTCGTACAGCGCGCGCACCAGGTACGGCTTGGTCGAGGTCGGTTGCGACACGTGCGGCTCCGCAGAGTGCGATCTGACCAGCCTACTTGCGCATCACTTTTTCCGACGGCGTGAGCGCGTCGATGAAGGCCGGCCGGCTGAAGATGCGTTCGGCGTACTTCATGAGCGGCGCCGCCTGCTTGCCCATAGCGATGCCGTAGTGGTCCAGGCGCCACAAGAGCGGCGAGATCGCCACATCGAGCATCGAGAACTCATCGCCGAGGATGTGCTTCTGCTTGGAGAACAGCGGCGACAGTTCGGTGAGCCGGTCGGTGATGTGCTGGCGCGCGCGATCCTGCTGCTTCTGGTTGCCGTTTTCGATCGCGTCGATCTGCGAGAACAGTTCGACCTCGAAATTGAACAGGAACAGCCGTGCTCGCGCGCGCATGACCGGGTCGGCTGGCATGAGCTGCGGGTGCGGAAAGCGCTCGTCGATGTACTCGTTGATGATGTTGGCTTCGTACAGGATCAGATCGCGCTCGACCAGCACCGGCAGGCGGTTGTACGGATTCATCACCGCGATGTCTTCGGGCTTGTTGTACATGTCGACGTCGATGATCTGGAAATCCATGCCCTTCTCGTAGAGCACGATGCGGCAGCGCTGGCTGAATGGGCAGGTGGTTCCGGAATAGAGATTCATCATGGCTTACCTCGGTCTCGTAACGAGACGACTGCTGATGCGGGTTGCGTGAGAGTTGCGTAATCGGTCAGCCGGAGAACGAAAGAGCGCAGCGTCGCTGCTGCGCTCTCCCTGTTGGTTCGAGCCCCCCCGATGGTTTGTCGAATCGTGGAGGACTCGTCGTGCCGGCCTGTCAGTACTCGGAGCGGTGCTCAGCCTTTCATTCAGGATGCAAACGGTGGCCGCGCAGTGTCGCGGCCGTGTCAGTGAACATCCTTCCAGAACGCCGCCTTCAGCAGGTAGCTGATCAACATCAGCACGCCGAGCGCCATGAGCACGTAATAGCCCAAGCGCTTGCGATCGAGTGCTGCCGGCTCGGCGGCCCACGACAGGAAGTTCACCAGATCGGAGACGGTCTTGTCGTAGTCGAGCGTGTTCAGCTTTCCGCCGGCGGGGGCATCGAGCTTGAGCACCTTGTGCTCGTGTCCGTGACCGTCTTTCTCGGTCTCCCACTTGCCGTTGCGAATGCCCTGCAGCTCCCATAACACGTGCGGCATCGCCACCGCCGGGAACACGGTGTTGTTCCAGCCGGTTGCGGTTTCAGGGTCGCGGTAGAAGCCGCGCAGATACGTGTAGAGCCAGTCGGCCCCGCGCACGCGCGCGATCACCGTCAGGTCCGGAGGAGCAGCGCCGAACCAGGTGCGCCCATCGGCGGCGCTCATGCTCGAGACCATCATGCCGCCCACCTTCCCTGCGGTAAACAGCAGGTTCTCTTCGATCTGCTTTTTCGACAGACCGATCTTCTCCAGCTGGTTGTAGCGCAGATGCTGCGCACCATGACAGCTCAGGCAGTAGTTGACGAACGTGCGCGCGCCCGACTGCAGACTCGTCGCGTCGCTCGGGTTGATCGGCGCGTAGTCGAGCTTCACCGCGCCACCGGCGGCGAAGACGATGCCTGGCAAGGCACACAGCAGCACGAGCAGGAGTTTTCTGAACGTCATCGATTTCATGTCACGCGCTCCGGCACGGGCAGGGTCTTCTCGCGGCTGGTGTACCAGGGCATCAGCACGAAGAACGCGAAGTAGATGACCGTGAAGATCTGCGCCACCAGCGTCGCGACTTCGGTGCCGCCGGAACCATCGGGCGCCACGCCGATCTTGCCCCACAGGTCAGTCGGCTTGGTGCCCAGGTAGCCCAGTATCAGCAGACTCACCACGAACGCGCCGACCCACCATTTCCACGATTTGCCGCGATAGCGCATCGACTTTACCGGGCAACGATCGAGCCAGGGCAGGAGGAAGAACACCATCACCGACAACCCCATCAGCGCCACGCCGGGGAACTGCGACTCGCCCACCGGCGGTACCGCGCGCAGGATCGAATAGAACGGCGTGAAGTACCACACCGGCGCGATGTGCTCGGGCGTCTGCAACGGGTTGGCCGGAATGAAGTTGTTGTGCTCGAGGAAGTAGCCGCCCATCTCGGGGGCGAAGAACACGATGATCGAGAACACGAACAGGAACACCATCGTGCCGAACAGGTCCTTCACCGTGTAGTACGGATGGAACGGAATGCCGTCGCGCGGAATGCCGGTTTTCGGGTCGAGGTTCTTCTTGATCTCGACGCCGTCGGGATTGTTGGAGCCGACCTCGTGCAGCGCGAGGATGTGCGCGGCGACCAGACCCAGGATCACCAGCGGCAGCGCGATCACGTGAAACGCGAAGAAGCGGTTCAGCGTGGCATCGGAGATGACGTAGTCGCCGCGAATCCACAGCGACAGTTCCTCACCGATTAGTGGCACCGAGCCGAACAGGTTCACGATCACCTGCGCGCCCCAATACGACATCTGGCCCCAGGGGAGCAGATAGCCGAAGAACGCCTCGCCCATCAGCGTGAGGAAGATCAGCACGCCGAAGATCCAGATCAGCTCGCGCGGCTTCTTGTACGAGCCGTAGAGCAGCGCCCGGAACATGTGCAGGTACACCACGATGAAGAACGCCGAGGCGCCGGTGGAGTGCAGATAGCGGATCAGCCAGCCCCAGGGCACCTCGCGCATGATGTACTCGACCGAGGCGAACGCGAGGTTCGCATCGGGCTTGTAGTGCATCGTCAGGAAGATGCCGGTGACGATCTGGATCACC
>CADECO010000440.1:2313-4790 GCA_902825905.1 uncultured beta proteobacterium | reverse complement strand
CGTTTCGCTGGGATGCGATTCAACGCGACCAACGTTGCCGCGCCGTGACACTGGCGCGCTAACTGCGTGACATCGCACCTGCACGAGCTCTGTTCGAGCAGCGTGCGGGCACGACGCTCTATCAGGTGCCGACCGGAGCGCCGTCAATGCGCTGGATCATCACCGTCGCCGAGCGCGGCCGCCCGTCCGGACGGAAGTCGGGCCAGTTGCTGCCGGCGCGAGGATTGGCCGGATCGTTGCGCGGCGAACCCGGCACCTCGCCCGGATGCTGCACGTTGATGAACAAGGTACGACCGTCCGGACTCATCGTTGCACCGGTGATCTCGCAATCCTTCGGGCCGACCAGGAAGCGCCGGATCTCGCCGGTGATGACGTCGGCGGCCAGCATCTGGTTGTTGCCGATGCGCGCGTACTCCGGTCGGCGCAGATCGGCTGCTGCAACGTCGGTCTGAATCCACAGCGTGCCGCGTGCGTCGAACCACAAACCGTCGGGGCTTCCGAACGAGTCTCCTTTCACCGTGCCGCGCGCGTCGGCATCGGCGCCCTGCGTGTCCCCGGCGAGCACGAAATGCTCCCAGCGGAACTTGACCGCGGCAGCATCGCCGCCCTGCTCACGCCAGCGCACGATGTGACCGTAGTAGTTGCGGGCGCGCGGATTGGCCGGATCAGTACCGGGCCGCTTGTCAGTGCCGCGCGCGCTGTTGTTGGTGAGCGTCAGATAGACGTCCTGCGTCACCGGATGCACCGCGACCCACTCCGGGCGGTCCATCTTGGTCGCCCCCACGGCATCGGCGGCCTGACGCGTACGTACCAGCACTTCGGCCTGGTTGTTGAAGCCGTTCGCGCTGGTGAGGCCGTTCTTGCCGAACGCAAGTTCGATCCAGGCACCCTGGCCGTGTTCGTTGAAGCGCGCCGCGTAGAGCGTGCCCTCGTCGAGCAGGTTGCGATTGGCGGCGCGGTCCTGCGGATTCCACGGTTTGGCCGAGACGAACTTGTAGAGATACTCGAAGCGCTCGTCATCGCCGGTGTAGACCACGATGCGACCATCCCCGGCAACGGTCACCATCGCACCTTCGTGTTTGATGCGGCCCAGCGCGGTGCGTTTGATCGGCACCGATTGCGGATCGTACGGATCGATTTCGACCACCCAGCCGAAGCGATTGGGTTCGTTCGGCTGTGCCGCGGCGTCGAAGCGCGCATCGAATTCGTTCCAGCGGTACCCGGTGCGCGCACCGATTCCATAGCGGCGCTGATCGGCCGGAATCGAACCGCTGTTGGCGAAGTACATGTTGAAGTTCTCTTCGCAGGTGAGGTACGTGCCCCAAGGCGTGCGCCCGCCGGCACAGTTGTTGATGGTGCCGAGCACCTCGCGACCGGCTGGATCGGCGGCGGTGCGCAACAGCACGTGGCCGGCAGCCGGACCGGAGATCGTCATCGGCGTGCGCGCGGTGATCCGCCTGGCGTAGCGGGACGGACGCACCACCTCCCATCGATCACCACGGCGCGTGATCTCGATGATCGACACGCCGTGCGCGTGCTGCGCCTTGGCGACCTTCTCGGCGGTCCAGCTTGCCATGCCGTCACGATGCAATAGCCCGTCGTCGACGTACTCGTGATTGATCGCCAGCAGCGCGCTGCTGCTCGAATTCGACCCGTGTGGGAGCGCGAAGTACTCGATCGCGTCGTGATGCATGCCGGCCTGCAGCGCCTGATCGGCGGCGCTATTGCCCGCGTTCCACTGGAACGCCGGCATCGGCTGGCCGGCGACACCGGTTGCATCGCCCCATGCATAAATCACATCGGCGCGATAACCCGGCGGCACGGTGAGCCTGTCGTCCCACGAAACCGGAACCGAGGTGAACCCGAGCTGACGACCGGCCGTTGCAGACGGCAACGCGCATCCCAGCGGAATTAATCCCACCATGCCAGCCAGGCCGGCGCGCAGGACATGTCGGCGAGACACCGGTTCGTTGAGCAGCGACTCGAGTGCGTTGCCGATTGCGACCTCGTGCGGGCCGAGCCCGCGTTCTGATGCGTCATGCATGGCGAGAGCTCCGTAAATCGACCCGGTTGAAAAGGCAGATTCTCCGAAGACCCGATGACAGGCCCGTGACTCGTGCAGTTCATCGCGGCGCAATCTGCGGCGATCAGCATTGCTGCCATCGGGTGCGCCCGCCGCTGCACCCCGCCGCTGCACCCCGCCCACCCACGCGAGGAACTCTGCATGCACCACGAACCGGACGCGATACGCATCGCTTTTCTCGCCGACAGCGCGCACTACCTCGACCTCGCTGGCGTTTTCAACGCGTGGCAGGCACGGGAGCTCCTGGCCGAGCATCGTGCGATCGCGTGCCTCGAATCGGCCACGCCACGTACACAGAGCGGTCATCAAACCGTAATGTGGCCCTCCTAGCCTTCGCCGTCCCAAGCCCCGCGCTCCGACCGCACCCGGCCGCACACAAAGACCCGATCCCGAA
>CADECO010000440.1:0-2299 GCA_902825905.1 uncultured beta proteobacterium | reverse complement strand
GTCCGGCATTGTTCGGGGCCTGGCTGCGCCCGCGCGCCCGCGTTTCCGGTTTTCTGCTGCTGGGTGCCGCGCTGTCGCTCCCGGTTGCAGCGCAAGACAAGCTGCGCCTGATCGGCTCGGGCGCGACCTTTCCGTTCCCGATCTACTCGGCGTGGTTCAAGGACTTCAGCAAGTCCTCGGGCGGCATCACGGTCGACTACCAGGGCAAGGGCAGCGGCGCGGGCATTCAGGACTTTATCAACAAGACCGTCGACTTCGCCGGCAGCGATTCGGCGATGACCGACGAGCAGATCGCCAAGATCCCGCAAGGCGTGCAACTGCTGCCGATGACCGCGGGCGAGATCGTGCTGTCCTACAACCTGCCGGGCGTGAAGGACCTGCGCCTGCCACGCGATGTTTATCCACAGATTTTCCTCGGCAAGATCGCCAAGTGGAACGACCCGAAGATCGCCGCTGCGAATCCGAATGCGAAGCTGCCTGATCTGCCGATCACGGTCGTGCGGCGCGCCGATTCGAGCGGCACCACGTTCGTCTTCACGCAGCATTTGAGCGCGATCAGCGATGAATGGAAGAAAGGACCGGGCGCGGGCAACACCGTGAACTGGCCCAGCAGCGACAAGATCGTCGCCTCGCCGAAGAACGACGGCGTCACCGCGACCGTCAAGCAGACCAAGGGCGCGATCGGTTACATCGAGTACGGCTTCGCCAAACTGGCCAAGGTCGATCACGCACTGCTGCAGAACAAGGCCGGCAAATATACGGGTGCCGGCGGCGAAGGCGGGATGGCGACGCTGTCCAACGCCAAACTACCCGCCGACATGCGCGCCTGGCTGCCCGATCCGGAAGGCGAGGGAGCCTATCCGATCGCCAGCTATACCTGGATGATGTTCTACAAGAAGTACGACGATCCGAAGAAGGCCGCCGCAGTTCGCAAGATGATCGACTACTGCCTGAACGAAGGGCAGAAGATGAGCGAGAAGATGGGCTACCTGCCACTGCCCGCCAACGTGATCGCCGAAGTGCGCAAGGCCGCGGCCAACATCAACTGAACCGGCACGCGACGTGAAGCTCTTCGAGCACGCGCCCAGCGCGACCTCGGCCTCGGCGCCACCCTCGTCGTTCGACTATGCGTTCGATCGCGGCTTTCGCGGGCTGGCCGTCGCCGGCGCCTGGCTGATTCTCATCCTGCTCGCGCTGATCCTGTGGGAGATCGGCGGCAAGGCCGTGCCAGGGATCAGTGAGCACGGCCTGGAATTCCTCACCTCCAGCACCTGGGACGTCAAAGAAGGCAAGTACGGCATCCTGCCCGCGATCTGGGGCACGCTCTACAGCTCGCTGCTCGCGCTGCTGATCGGCGGCGTGTTCGGTGTGGCGATGGCGATTTTCCTGACGCAGGACTTCCTGCCGCCGCAACTGGCGCAGGTGTTCCGCACCATCGTCGAGCTGCTCGCGGCGATCCCCAGCGTCGTCTACGGGTTGTGGGGCATCTTCGTCGTGGTTCCGGCGATACGCCCGCTGGCCGACTGGCTGCACGAGACGTTCGGCGTCATCCCGTTCTTCGGCACATCGCTCAGCGGGCCCGGCCTGTTGCCGGCGGCGCTGGTGTTGGCGATCATGATCCTGCCCACGGTCGCCGCGGTGTCGCAGGATGCCCTGCGTCTGGTGCCGTACAAGGTGAAGGAAGCGGCGTACGGCATGGGCGCCACGCGCTGGGAGGCGATCCTGAAGGTGCTGCTTCCGGCCGCGCGCAACGGCATCTTCGGTGCGCTGGTGCTCGGCTTCGGACGTGCGCTCGGCGAGACGATGGCGCTCGCCATGCTGGTGGGCAACGCCAATCAGATCAGTCTGTCGCTGTTCTCGCCGGCCAACACGCTGGCCGCGCTGCTCGCGCTGAATTTCCCCGAGGCGGGTCCGAAAGAGATTCCGGTGCTGATGTATGCGGCGCTGGTGCTGCTCGCGATCACGCTGATCGTGAACCTGGCGGGTTCGGCGATCATGACCTACTCCAATCGCAGCGAGGGCCACAAGTGAGCACCGCCGCAAGCTCCGCGGTCCGCGCGACCGAAATCCCCTCGCTCGAGCAGCCTCTGCTCGAAAGCCGCGCGCTGCGCAGCGCCATCTTGAGCGGCATCGCCTGGATCATGGCGATCGCGGCGAGCATCCCGCTGTTCTCGGTGCTCTACATGCTGATCGTGCGCGGCGGCTCACGCCTGAATTGGGAGGCGCTCACCGAGTTGCCGCCGGCAGGGTTCGAAGCCGGGGGCGGATTCGGCAACGCCATCGTCGGCACGCTCGCCAT
>CADECO010000439.1:0-4797 GCA_902825905.1 uncultured beta proteobacterium | reverse complement strand
TATCGGCGTCGGGTGCTACCTGCGCTGGTTCGACGCGCCATACGCGGCGCCCTCGACCGCGCGAAAGAGTGAGCCTCCCATGGCCTCCGGCAAGCTTCACTACCCACTGACGGTAAACGGCGAGACGCTCGACGTGCTCGCTCCTCCTCAGGCAACCCTGCTCGAAGCGCTGCGTGACGCACTCGGACTCACCGGCACCAAACGCGGCTGCAATCACGGCGTGTGTGGCGCCTGCACGGTCATGATCGACGGCCGCATCGCCCGTTCGTGCCTCACGTTGGCCGCCGATGTCGGCGAACGCGCGGTCACCACGATCGAAGGCGTTGCGCTCGACGGCAAACTCGCGCCGGTACAGCGCGCGCTGATCGAAGCGGGCGCGATTCAGTGCGGCTTCTGCACCCCGGGCTTCGTCATGACACTCACGCAGCTGTTCGCCGAAAACGGCGCAGCCTCGCGCACCCAGATCCGCGCTGCGCTTGCCGGCAACCTGTGCCGATGCTCGGGCTACGTGAAGATCGTGCAGGCGGCCGAATCGCTCGCCGGAGCACGCCCTTGACCACCTCGATCACGACGTTAGGCGCCAGCCTGCCGCGGCTGGAAGCGGCCGACAAGGCAGCCGGCCGCGCTCGCTATGCCGACGACATCCAGCTTCCCGGCATGCTCCACGCTGCGCTCGCCACCAGTCCGCACGCCCATGCTCGTATCACAGGCTATCGGCTCGATGCAGCGAGCGCGATCCCGGGGGTGAAGGCGATCGTCACCGGTGCCGACCTGGGCCCGCAGCGCAGCGGCGGCATCGTCAAAGACGAGCACATGCTCGCGCGCGACAAGGTCCGCTACGTGGGCGAGCCGGTGGCAGCAGTGGCCGCGATCGACTCAGCGACGGCGCGACGTGCCGCGCAGGCGATCGAAGTCGAGTACGAACCGTTGCCGGCAGTGTTGAGCATCGACGACGCACTCGCCGAGAACGCACCGATCCTGCACGAAGCATTCGCGAGCTACGTCAAGACGGTCGCAGGCGGCGGCTCGGGCAACGTGGTGTTCCGCTCGAGTCTGTCGGAGGGCGATGTCGACGCCGCCTTCGCGCAATGCGATGTCGTGGTCGAGGCCAGCTACGAGACGCAGGCGCAGCACCACATGTACATGGAGACCAACGGCTGCGTGGCCGAGCCCGATGCGCAAGGCCGCATCACCGTGCACGCCACCTGCCAGTCGGTGCATCACATCCAGCAGCGCGTGGCCGAAGAGCTGGGCGAGCCGATGGCGAAGATCCGCGTGATCGCCACGCGCGTGGGCGGCGGCTTCGGCGGCAAGCACGCCTCCAACATCCATTCGATCGCGGCGTGGCTGGCGCGCGCGACGTCACGGCCGGTGAAGCTGGTGCTATCGCGCAATCAGGACTTCGAGATCCAGCGCTCGCGTCATCCGGCTCGCATCTGGATGAAGACCGGCGCCCGACGCGACGGCACGATCCTCGCGCGCGACGTGCGCATCGTCACCGACGGTGGCGCCTACGCCGACGAAAGTCCGCCGGTGCTCACCTTCGCGTTGCTGATGTCGAGGGGGCCGTATCGCATTCCCAACGTGCGCGCGCAGGGCATGGCGGTCTACACCAACAAGCTGCGGGCCGGATCGTTCCGCGGCTTCGGCAATCCGCAGGCGAGTTTCGCCGGTGAGTCGCAGCTCGACGAGCTGGCGGCCGCCCTGGGCATGGATCCGGTGGCGCTGCGCCTGAAAAACACGCTGCACGCCGGCGACACCGCGTTCGGCGGCCAGCCGCTCGCCTCATGCATCGTCTCGAGCTGCCTCACGCACGTGCGCGACGCGCAGGCCACAGCACCAGTCATCCCGCCACGCTCCAGCATGAAACGCGGCGTCGGTTTCGCGCTGATGAGCCACGTCTCCGGGTTGATGGGCACCGCCGCCAATGTACAACTGCGCACCGACGGCTCGGTGGCCTTGTCGACCGGTTGCGTCGATATCGGCCAGGGCTCCGACACGATCATGGTGCAGCTGTGCGCCGATGCATTGGCGCTGCCGGTCGAGCGCGTGAGCTACGCAGCGCAAGACAGCGACACGTCCCCCTACAACTGGAAGACCGCCGCGAGCCGATCGACGTACATGACCGGCCGCGCTGTAGTGAATGCCACGACCGAGATGCGCGACCGGATGTTCCAGCACGCCGCCGAACTGATGGAGTGCGCCACCGCCGATCTCGAACTGCGCCCCGGCGGTGAGATCGCGGTGAAGGGCGTGCCGCAGAAGAAGGTCACATTCCGCGATGTCGCGATGCGCAGTCTGTTCCAGAGTGGCGGGCCGATCGCAGCGAACCACGGCTTCGTATTCGACGGGCCGCGATTCGACCCGAAACGCGCCTCGATGCATCAGCTCGCTTTCCCGAACCTCGGCGCGTACACGTTCGGAGCCACTTGCGTGGAACTCGACGTCGACGAGGACACCGGGAAGATCGAAGTGCGGCGTGTGTTCTCCGCGCACGACGTCGGCCGCGCCATCAACCGGGGCAGTTGCGAAGGCCAGATCCAGGGCGGCATCGTCCAGGGCCTGGGCTACGCGCTCACCGAATCGCTCAAGTGGAACGATGAAGGCTGGCTCACAACGATAACGTTGGCCGACTACAAGGTGCCCGGCATCCTCGATGTGCCGCCCGAGATCCATGCGATCGTGCTGGAAGATCCCGACCCGTCGCATCCGGTCGGCGCAAAGGGCGTCGGTGAGCCTTCGCTGGTCGGCGTCGCGCCTGCGGTGGCCAATGCGATCGCAGCGGCTACCGCGCGCGATGGGCGCCGGGGAGCACGCGTAAGACAACTGCCGATGACGCCGGAGCGTGTGCTCGATCAAATCGACGCGCGCGATCGACGTTAGCGGCGAAGTTCACGCCGGGCAGCGTTCGATGAACTCGCGAACCAGTTGGTTGAACGCCTCCGGCTGTTCCCAATGGATGAACCGGCCGGCGTTCTTGAACGGCGCAGCCTCGCGGAAACCGGTCATGCCCTTCAGCACCTGCGGCTGATCGGGAAACGGATCACCGTCGCCGCACACCCCGAGCACCGGGATCGACAGCTGCCGGAAAGCCGGAATCAGATCGGGTACCGAACAGGCGAGTTCCAGCATGCCGCGCCGGTACTCCTCGACCGGATGCGCCGCGAACAGTCGCACGCAGCGCTCGCGAATCGGCGAATCGAGCGGGATCACCATGTAGATCGAGCGACCGCCCTCGCGCCGCACATAGTCGATCAACGCCTCACGCCCCTGCGTCTCGAGCACGCGCACCACCTGCTGCGAAGCCTTCACCCAGCGATCGAAATACTTCAGCGCGTCGTGCAACTCGCTCCAGGCCACCATGACGATGCCGCGCACCCGGTCGGGATACTGGATCGCGTACTGCGCAGCGATTGCCGCACCGAACGCCACAGCGATGATGATCGGGCGTTTGATGCAGAAGTGATCGATCAATGCCGCCAGGTCGCGCACCTGGTTCACCAGCGAGAAGCCGTACTCGGTCAGTTCGGTCTGCGCGTGGCCGCGGCGATCGTAGGCAAGGCAGCGGAACTGTCCCGATAGCGCCGGCAGCTGATACTCCCAATAGTCGGTGCCGTGGATCTCGCCGTGGATGAACACGACATCCGGACCGCTACCCGTCAGCTCGTAGTGGAATTCGCAACCGTTGACGCGGACGTGCGGCATGTCGTGCTCCCTGGATGTTTCCTGCTATTACGCGTCAATGCGGCTGCAGCGCGATCTCGTTCACCAGTGCTCCGCGCGCACCCGCTCGGCCTGCATTGCGAGCCGGTCGATCCATTCGCGCTGATGAGGTTGCAGCGCCTGTCCCGGCGCTTTCGCGTGCGCTGCCACGAGCGGATCGACCACCGCCGTGCGCTCGCCCGCCAGCGTCTCGATCACCGCCAGCCCATGAAACGGCACCGTCGCCGGACAGTAGCCGCCCTCGTGCGCCAGCACCAGCCGCCCTTCGCACAGGCGCTCTGCTGAATCCACGATCATCTGCGCCAGCGCGCGGAACGCGTCGCTGTGCAGCATCATGCGCGCCAGCGGATCGAACATGCCCGCATCGAAACCGCACGGCACGATGATCAGCTGCGGGCGATAAGCCTCGAGCGCCGGCAGCACGATGCGCTCGAAGGCATGGCGGTACGCACCCTCACCGCACCCGGCAGGCAACGGAATGTTCAGGTTGAAGCCGGCACCCTCGCCTTCGCCGATTTCGTCCGCGTCGCCGGTGACCGCCGCGAACGCGCGCTCCTGGTGGATCGAAATCGTCAGCGCACGTCGATCACGATAGAACGCCGCCTGGGTGCCGTTGCCGGCGTGCACGTCCCAATCGACGAACGCGATGCGATCCAGCCCGTGTGCCGCCAGTACGTGATGACCGGCAATCGCGCAGTTGGCAAAAATGCAGAACCCCAGGCCACGATCGGCCTCGGCGTGATGACCCGGCGGACGCACCAACGCGTAGGCGTTGCGCACCTCGCCGGAGAGCACGGCATCGACCGCGCGAATCACCCCGCCGGCGGCAAGCGCGGCGATCTCGAACCCGCCCGCACCGAAGCGCGCGTTGAAGCCGGCCTCGCCGCCACCTTCGGCCGACATCCGCTTGATGCGCGCCAGATACTCGGGCGTGTGCACATACAGCAGCTCTTCGTCGGTCGCAGCGCGCGGTGCGATGCTCGCCAGCTGATCGAGCAGCCCACTTACGACGAGGAGGTTGTGCAGCCGGCGTTTGACGTCGGCGTTCTCGATGTGGCGGTACGGCTCCACGTA
>CADECO010000438.1:0-4802 GCA_902825905.1 uncultured beta proteobacterium | reverse complement strand
GTGGTGCATCTGATGGCCGACGAAGCGCCACAAGCCGTCGAAGCGATGTGCGCTGCGGTGATACCAGTAGTGCACGAACTCGTACGCCACCACGCCCACGATCGCGCCGCCGATCATGCCCAGGGCCGAGCCGTTGAACAGACTGTTCTCGCCGAACACGCCGCCCCAGAACGTACCGATGGCGAGCGACAGCCAGAAGTTGATCGCGGTGACCAGCAGCGCGCGCAGCTTCCAGTGCCGCGCGCGCTCGTTGCGGTAGCCGCGCCAGATCAGGTCGAGAACGAGAAAGACGGGTAGTACCGCCAGACTGAACCACTCCAATGCCGATTGCATGACGATCTCCGGGGTGAGTTGAATCCGGTGATCGTTGCAGGCGAGCCTCGCACCAGTGTGACCGGCGCACGGCGCGGCGTTTCAGACGACATGTGCGGAGTCGGTCGGCTGCTCCAGTTCGTTGGCCAGGAACCCGCCGGATTGATGCGACCACAGCTCGGCGTACAGCCCGCCCTTGGCGAGCAGTTCCGCATGCGAACCTTGCTCGACGATGCGGCCTTCGTCGATCACCACCAGCCGGTCCATGCGCGCGATGGTCGAGAGCCGATGGGCGATCGCGATCACCGTCTTGCCCGCCATCAGGCCGATCAGCTGCTCCTGGATCGCTGCCTCGACTTCGCTGTCGAGCGCCGAAGTCGCCTCGTCGAGCACCAGGATCGGCGCGTCCTTGAGCAGCACCCGAGCGATCGCCACGCGCTGGCGTTGACCGCCCGAGAGCTTGACGCCACGTTCGCCGACATGCGCGTCGTAGCCGTCGCGATCGTGCAGATCGCGCAAGCCGGCGATGAATGCGTGCGCCTGCGCCTTGCGCGCGGCCGTCTCGACTTCGGCCGCATCGGCATCGGGGCGACCATAGCGGATGTTGTCGGCGATCGAGCGGTGCAGCAGCGACGTGTCCTGCGTGACCACACCGATCGCACCGCGCAGACTCTCCTGGGTAACCGATGCGATCGACTGTCCGTCGATGACGATCCGCCCCGCCTGCAGATCGAAGAAGCGCAACAGCAGATTGACGATGGTCGATTTGCCGGCCCCTGATCGCCCGACCAGGCCGACGCGCTCGCCCGCTCGCACGGTCAGGTTGAAGTCCTCGAGCATCGGCGGGCGCTTGTCGTAAGCGAACGTCACGTGATCGAAGCGGATCTCGCCTCGCGTGACGTGGAGTTCCTTCGCATCGGGCGCATCGATCAGCCGGTGCGGCACGGCGATGGTCTGCATCCCCTCCTGCACATGGCCGAGATTCTCGAAGATGCCGGTCACCTCCCACGACACCCAGCCCGCCATGTTCGCGATCTGCCAGGCGAGCGGCAACGCCATCGCGACCGCGCCGACGTCGATCGCGCCGTTCGCCCACAGCATGATGCCCACCGCCGCGGTCGAGGCGAGCAACATCGCATTCATGACCTGCAAGGTCAGGATGAAATGCGTGATCAGCCGCATGTGCTCGCTCATCGCGCCGCGATGCTCCTCGATCGCGTCGCGCACATAAGCGTCTTCGTCGCGCGCGCGGGCGAACAGCTTGACCGTGAGGATGTTGGTGT
Organism: uncultured beta proteobacterium; assembly: GCA_902825905.1. Lineage (GTDB taxonomy): Bacteria > Pseudomonadota > Gammaproteobacteria > Burkholderiales > SG8-39 > CADEDU01. Next base: position 3,207 of record CADECO010000438.1, on the reverse strand, counting down.
AGGAATCGACCACGCGGCCCATCAGCGCCGAGTGCGCCTCGGCACTCGCCTTGCCGACACTGCGCAGCCGCGGCACGTAGTGGCGCAGGAAGAACACGTAACCGACGATCCAGCCGAGCGTGGGAGCTGCCAGACGCGGATCGGCGAAGCTCATCAGCACCAGCGCCGTGGTGCCGTACACCGCGATGAACCACACTGCACGAATGCTCGATACCACGCTCTCGCGCACCGCGTTCGCGGTCTGCATCACGCGGTTGGCGATGCGGCCGGCGAAATCGTTCTGGAAGAAACTCCAGCTGTGCCGTACCACGTGCCAATGACTGAGCCAGCGGATCCGGCTGGTGACGCCAGGAACGATGATGTTGTTGCGCACGATCAGGTCGATCAGCACCGTCAGCGGACGGCCGATCAGGATCACCAGCGCCATCAGCACCAGCATCGGCCATGCTTCGGCGAGTGCCGCGCGACGGTCGGAAGCTGCCATCAGAGAAACCAGCTTGCCGATGAACACCGGAATCATCGAGTCGACCAGCGCAACCGCCAAGCCAGTGACCAGGATGACAGCGAACAACCGCTTGTGTTCGGCGAGGAAGTGCCAGTAGAACGCTCGCAGCGAGGCGGGCGGTGTGCGCCGGTCGGCGGGCGCGGTGGCATCGATGCGGCGCTCGAACCACGCGAAGATGCGATCGAACATGCCGCATTGTAGTGCGGCCCCGCCCTTGACCATTCACCCTTCATCCCAGAACCATGCTCCCCACCTACGAGCTCTACGCCCTGAAGTACGGTCATCACCAGCGTCTGCGCAGCACCAACTTCCTCGGCGGCGACCCGCACGATGGCCCGATGCCGATGGACTACTTCGTCTGGCTTGCACGCAGCGCTGATCGCACTGTCGTCATCGACACCGGTTTCAGCCCGGCCGGTGCCAATCGACGCAAGCGTCAGCTGCTGCGCAGCCCGGCCGAAGCGCTCGGCCTGCTCGGCGTCGATGCGGCGCAAGTGCGTGACGTGGTCATCACGCATCTCCACTACGACCACATCGGCAATTTCGATCTGTTCCCGGCCGCTACCTTCCATCTGCAGGATCGCGAGATGCACTACGCCACCGGGCGCTACATGTGCTTCGACTGCTTCGGTCACTCGTTCGAGGTGGAGGAGATCGTCGGCATGGTGCGCAAGGTGTACGCCGGACGGGTGGAATTCCACGACGGTGACGAAACGATCGCGCCGGGTATGTCGGTGCACCTCATCGGCGGACACACGATGGGGCTGCAAGTCGTGCGCGTGCACACGCAACGCGGCTGGGTGGTGGTGGCCTCCGATGCGGCGCACTACTACGAGAACATGGAGGCGCGCCGGCCCTACTCAACCGTGTTCGACGTGGGCGCGATGACGCAGGGCTGGAAGCGCCTGCGCGATCTTGCCGATTCGCCCGCGCACATCGTGCCGGGGCATGATCCGGAGGTGCTCAGGCGTTATCCGGCGCCTAACCCCGGGTTGGACGGGATCGCCGCGCGGCTGGATGTGGCACCGAAAGCGTAGGCTGCGAGCAAAGCGCTCCGGCCTGGCCATGCACAGGCCGCCTTCCGATAGACCGATCCGTTCTTAGACCTCGCTGTCGGCGGCTCGAAATGCATGCGCCATGTCGATCCCCATCACCCAAAACGTGACGGGGCCCCTCGCCAACGGGGCGCATGCATTTCACTCCACTCTGGCCCCCGACGCCTTCACCACCCTGGCCCACAACTCACGCTCATCGTGCAGCAGCTTGGCCGATTGCTGCGGATCGGCACCGATTACCACGAGCGCGACTTCGAGCAACCGGTTGCGCACCTCGGGCGTCGTGACCGTCTTTTGGAGCGTGTCGTAGAGCTTGTCGATGATCGGCTTGGGCGTCCTGGCGGGCGCCGCGAGAATCAGGATCAGGCTGGCATCGACGCCGCGAAAGCCTGCCTCGGCGAACGTGGGCACATCGGGCATGCCGGCGAAGCGGCGCTCGCCAGTGATTGCCAGCGCGCGCAACTTGCCGGCGCTGATCTGTCCGCGCACCGTGCCAGGCAGGCCGAACATCATCGGCACTTCGCCTGCCACCACGCCCAGCACCGCCGGCCCCGCGCCCTTGTAGGGCACGTGCACGATCTGCGTGCCGGTGGCCGTCTTCAACAGCTCCGCGGCCAGATGGATCGCGGTGCCGCTGCCTGCCGAAGCGTAGGACATCGCACCAGGCTTGGCCTTGGCCATCGCGATCAGCTCGTTAACGCTGTTCGCCGGCGTATTCGGATTCACCACCAGCACCATCGGTCCGCGCGCAACCACCATGACCGGCGCAAAGTCCGCCACCGGATCGAACGGCAGCTTCGCGTACAGGCTCGGATTGACCACGAACGCCGAATCGAAAAAGCCGATGGTGTAGCCGTCCGGAGCCGCCTTCGCCACTGCGTCGACGCCGATGTTGCTCGCCGCACCCGGGCGGTTCTCCACCACGATCTGCTGCCCGAGTTGCTCGATCCATTTCGGCGTGAGCATGCGCGCGGTGGTGTCGCCGACGCCGCCGGGTGGATACGGCACGATCATGCGGACGGGTTTGGAGGGGTAGGTGTCCTGGGCGATCGCGCCACCTACCAGCAGGAGCGCCAGCAGCATGATGCGCACGGTCAGATACGGCAGACGTCTCATTGGTGAAACCTCGTTTCGGTCGGAGGATGATGCCGCTCGCGGCTCCGCAGCAGGTCGCGGACGGCGCAGCTCGGCGGCTATGCTAGCTGCCCCACTGTTCTCCACCAAGCCGCTCTCGGCACCGCCCGCCGATCGCGCTCCGCAAGCGGCACACCGACACATCGTGGCAGCTTCATTCCAATCCCCTGCGATGCACACGCATCGCGCGAAGCTCGAGCGGGCGAGAGTCGCCCACGACAAGCTTCTTGCCTACCAACTCGATTGCCTCAAGATCGAGATCGACCTCACCGACAAGGTACTGGCGCGGATGGAGTCGATCACTCAGAGCACGAAGAACTGGGCGATCGTCATCTGGGCCGGTATCAACACCGCGCTGCTCGCGCAGGAGAGTCTGCGGCCCTACGCGTATCTCGCTGCGATCCCGGTGGCACTATTCTGGTTCATCGACGCGTGGTGGCTGCATCTACAGCGCGGCGCGTTCGTGCGACAGCGAAAGATCGCCGAGTTTCTCAACGAAGGCGGGCTGGAACG
>CADECO010000437.1:0-4815 GCA_902825905.1 uncultured beta proteobacterium | reverse complement strand
ATGATCGGTACCGGGCAGAAGAAGATTGACGGCACCGTCGATGACGGCGTCGGCAAGCAACGTGATGCCGTCGTTGGGGCCGAATCGCGAGAGGTACACGTACCCTGCGCGCGCTGTGAGTCCGACCTCGGCATTGAGCGGTGCCGCTTGCAGGCTGACCACGAACAGGCCCCGCGGCAGCGTGTCGGGCGCCGCGCGCCTCGTAGTGGTCGTGATGCTTTCAACCTCCTCTTCCGTCCCACCCGTCAAGGCGAGCAGCCGCGGCAGCACGACTCGTCCAGCCTGGGTCGTCAATGTATCGGCAAGCGGCGTGCCCCCGAGCAGCCCATTGATGTTGATCCATGCCGCGACGTTCGGGCGCGCACGCGAGCGATCCGCATTCACCGTAGCAAGCGCGAGCGCAGTCTCGGCGCTGCCCTTGCTCACGCTGAGCACGATCGTCGGCATGTCGGCCGGCCCGCTGCGCAAGCGGCTTTCGATCTGCGCGGCATTGGCCTCGACCACACCGTCTTCCTGAGTGTTGACCCGTTCGTGCGTCATCCCGATCGCGGCGGCGCGCGCATTGATCGTGGCGAGATCGCCACCATGCTCGGGCCGCGATGCATAGCGCCAACCCGGGATGAGCAGCAGCCGATAGCACGACATCCCTCTTGGTACCGCCGCACCCCGCTCCACGGCTTGCAACGCACGCGCGTAGCGCTCAGCGAAGCGCTGGGTCGGCGGATGCTCGGCTGCCATGCGGCGGAATTGTCGAGTCGCCGTGTCGACCGAGGTACGGCGCGTGAGCTCGCGCCAAGCCTCGACGTCCTCGAGCCGGGTGGGAACCGGGCCGGTGTACGGCCCTTCGTCGGGCGCACCAGCGCAGCCCGCGACAGCGATGCAGAGCACCAGCAGTGCAAGAGCGTGGAACGCTATGCGAGACATCGAGTGGCCCCTTCGCAAAAAGAGTTGGTTCGGCGCGTGGTCGCTACGCGATTCGCCCACGCTGTCGCTCATGGCTGCGGTTTCCTCCGCTCAGCCTTTCGGCATCGGCTGCAACTTTCCGCCGAAATTGTCGAGCATGTCGCCGAGCACCTTGTCGCCCACACGCACCGGCCGCGCATCGATCAGGACGAACAGGAACTTCACCGGATCGGGCCCCGTGGCCACCCAGGCGTGATTCGTCCCGCGCTGGATCACCACGTCGCCGGCCCTGAGTTGGCGAACGGTTTCACCGCCATCGAGCAGCATGTCGCACTGTCCGGCGAGCACCACGGCGTAATCGAGCGTTTCGGTTCGGTGCATGTACTGCGCGGGCGTTGCCGTCGCGCCGGGTTGCATTTCTCCGATCCGCATCAGCACCCGTGAGCCCTTCGGACCCGGCGCACCGTTGTTGTCCTGATCCTCGTCGTTGTTGACGGGCAACTGCGCCGTACACCACACCGTCAACGCCTGATACCCAGGGAGGCGTTCCGCGCTCGTGAGGACCTCATCGCGTTTGACGATCGCGAGGCCCTGGTCGTCGTGGCCGGTCACGACCCGTCGAAAATTGAATGCCATCGATGCCTCCGCTTCCGTGCCCGGTCAGGGCGCCTTGGCACCGGAGACCTGAACGACCTTCGCCCATTTCTCGATGTCCTGCTTGAGGAACACACCGAATTCCTCCGGCGTGTTGCCAACGGGTACGGCGCCTTGGGCGGCATAGGCCGCTCGCACTTCGGGTCGCTTGAGAAACGACGTGATCTCCGCTTGCAGGCGCTGGGTCACGCCTGAAGGCGTGCCGGTCGGCGCCAGGAATCCGATCCACCCCTCTCCGTCATAGCCCGCGAGGCCGGCTTCGCTGACGGTCGGCGTCTCGGGAAGCGCGTCGGAGCGCCGTTGCCCGGCGACCGCGACAGCGCGCACCTTGCCCGTCTTGATGTGCGGAAGTATGGAGTTCACCCCATCGAGGATGACTTCCACCTGGCCGCCCAGCACATCGAGTCGGGCGTTCGCGCTCGACTTGTACGGCACGTGCACGATGTCGATGCCTGCCATCGACTTGAACAGCTCCATCGGCAATTGATAGACCGGTGCAGAGGAGGCGTAGCTGAGCTTCCCCGGCCGCGCTTTGGCGAGCGCGATCAACTCTTTCACGCTGGTCGCCGCAACCGAGGCGTGCACGGCGATGACCATCTCCAGCTTCGCCAGTTGAGTGATCGGAACGAAGTCGCGCATGAGCACGTACGGCCTGTCGGGCCTTAGCGTTTCGTTGATCGTATGGCTGTTGGTGATCATCAGAATCGTGTAGCCATCGCCGGGCGATCGCGCCGCGAGCTCTGTACCGATGATGGTCTGCCCGCCCGTGCGCGGATCGACGATGACCTGCTGACCGAGCGACTCGGACAGCGCGTGTGCCAACGGCCGAGCCAGGATGTCGCTCGCAAAAGGAAGAATCATCCTGATCGGACGGTTCGGATACTCCTGCGTCTGCGCAACAATGGGTCGGCACACCGATGCAGCGAGCAGTACGAACAGGAAACTACGCACAACTTTGACCACGTCCATGTTGCGTGCTCCGTTAGGCCTGTCCGATGTGATTACGCAGGCGCTGCAGGCTGGGGCGCCAGCCCCTCGCTGATCAACAGATCCCGCTCGGCTGCGCCTTCGAGGAATCGCAAAGACTGCTGATAGCCGGGCGACCGATAGCAATCGCGCGCCGCCTGGTAGCTCGGAAACTCCAACACGCTGCAGCGCGCGCGCAACCTGCCCTCGACCAATTCCTGCCGGCCGCCGCGCACCAGGAATCGCCCGCCATATTCACGCACCGGCCCGTCCGATGCCTTGGCGTAGTCCTGAAACCGATTCGGATCGATGACATCGGTGTGCACCATCCAATAGCCTCGCGGAGCATTCGTCGCCGCTGCGACTGCAGGTTCGTCAATGCCTTCAGCGATCACGAAATCGCCGACCGAGTGCGGCTGTCGGAGCGGACGCGCGTGCGAGTACTCCGGCGAGCGATAGCAGCGCAGCGCTTCATCGTACGAGCTGAATTCTCGCAACACGTACCGACTGCGCAGGCTGCCTTCGACTCGCTCAGAGGTGCCTGCGCGCGCGAGCAGCCGGCACGCGAACTTGCCGTGCGCGATCGCGGCCGCGGCCATGTAGGCCTTGTACGGCTCCGGATTGGTGACATCCAGATAGACGATCCAGTAGCCCTTGAGCGTGGTCATGTCCGATCTCTCCTTGATTTCGCGTTGGTTCGAGTATGAGCCGATCAGGAACGCTTGGGGGCGAGGAGATCGGTCTCGACGACGATGCGGTCGCGAGCACGGGGCGAGTGCCTTTGCTTGCGGGGGTGGTCCGCGCGGGTGGCGTATTGCCCCTGGACAATGGGATCGACGCGTCACCACTACTGCCGACGTAATCGACGTGCCGTGTGCGACTCGAAAAAAATGGCACTCCGATCCACAACCGGAGAAGCAAAAATGGCACAGACGACGGAAACGCTGATTGACGACTATCTGAGCGCGTACTGCGAACCCGACTTGGCAACTCGGGCTGCGGCAGTGTCGCGTGTATGGGCCGAGGACGGGCGGTTGACCGATCCGCCGATGGAGGTCGCTGGCCACGAGTCCATCGTCGCGCTGACCGACGCATTGCTCGGGCAGTATCCGGCGTATCGATTCCGCCGCACAACCGCGGTCGACGCGCATCACGGTTTCGCACGGTACGGCTGGGCGTTGGTGGACACCAACGGAAAGCCCGCCATCGAAGGCTGCGACTTTGCCGAGATCGCTGACGACGGCCGGCTGCGTCGTGTGGTGGGCTTCTTTGGCCCCATGGCGCCGCTGGCGGCGGCCTGACGGGCCCGCTTCTGACCCCGATTCGATGAACCCGGTTTCAATGCACACGGAGAATCCTCATGCGCAACATCGTTCCCTCATCTTTGCTCAAGGCGGCGCTTTTCGCCGATGCGTTGGTCAGCGCGGCGGTGGCAGCTCTGCAACTACTTGGCGGCCAAGCCCTGGCCGCGTGGCTGAATTTGCCGTTGCCGCTACTAACGGGAACCGGTGCGTTCCTAGTGATGTACGTCATCGTGCTGCTCGCACTGGCCCGCAGCGGGTCGGTGCCGTTGGCGCTGATCTGGATCGTGGTGCTGGGCAATGTGGGCTGGGCCATCGGCTGCGTGGCCTTGCCATTGCTCGGATTCATCTCGACCGGATCCTTGGGTACCGCCTTCGTAGGGATTCAGGCAATCGTGGTACTCGCTTTCGCCGCCTTGGAATACAAGGGGATGCGGGCTTCCGGCCTCAGTGAAGGCCAGCGCTTTGGCGTAGCGCAACACGCAGCCGAGCCTTGAGGAAGGTGATCGGGAGCGGCAAGCCATGGTCTGCATCGCGGGCGCGCTGGGTCTGGTGGCGCCGCCCCGCGGCGCGCAGGCCACCGATCGCGCTGCGCAACTAAGGTCTACGAGGGTGCGTCGTGCGAGCCGGCCCGTCAATCGAGCGGGGATGATGCGGTCCGCATGAACTGCTCCGTCTGCGCATCGGCAGGGTAGAACAGCTCCACGCAGAGTTCCTCCAGCGTCACGTCCCGCGGCGTCCCAAAGGTCGTCAGAGTGGTGAACATCGACATCCGGCCGGCCGGCAGATCGAGCACGAACGGCACCAGCAACGCCAAGTCAGACGTTGCCCCCCGGTGCTTCGAGCCCAGGGCTTGAACGTTCGGATAGTTCAGTACCTCCTGCTCCAGCGACACGAGTTCGCTATCCGAACTGTTGTACACGGCACGCTGAAGGGTGCTCAGCAAATATCCGGCCCACTCTTCGAAGTTGGCCGTCATGCGCGACAAGCC
>CADECO010000436.1:2715-4856 GCA_902825905.1 uncultured beta proteobacterium | reverse complement strand
ACCGTTGGATATTTCCAAGGCAACCGGTCCGATCCGCTGCGCTACCGTTCGGTCCGCGGGCGCGATCCACTCGGCATGTCAACGCGAGACCCGACGCGACCCTGGATGCGAACGAACTGCACTTCGAACGCAGGACACAGAAAAAGGGAGCCCTCCCATGCTCGAATTCATCCGGTCGCTGCGCCGCGACGGTGCGCTCGCCACCCGCCTGCCGGCGCTATTCCTGGCCTTCGGAATCGCCGAGTTCTTCTACAAGTTCAAGAGCTTCGCGCTCGAATGCGCCGCGTTTCTGGTGACCTGGCTGGTGATCGATCTGATCTGTGATCGATTCTGGCCGCGGCGCTCCCAAGCGCACTCAAAGGGCTCGCACGCCCGCCAAGAGCCGTCGCGCAACTAGCGGCCACCATGCGCCGACCGCGCAGCGGCAGCGGCAAGTCCGCGCCCCCCGAACCCGCAGGCGGACGCGCATGGCAGCGCGTGCAGCAGTTCAATCTCGCGCGCGGCCTGCCGACGGCGCCAACGCCGACCGCCGGCGCTGCACCGCCCGGGAAAACGCCGGTCAAGGCAGCGAAGTCGACCACGGTGGCGAAGGCTCGATCCGTTGCAAAGAAACTCGGCGGCGCCGCCAAACGCTCCGCCCGCTCACGCCCCAAGAAATAGCCTTCGCGCACGCCGCGCCGGACAGCGTCAAACCGACAGTTCTGGCGCCCACCTCCCGGTGAGCTCATCGCTCGCTCGCCGCACAACAACAGGAGACCTCCCATGCGATTGCCCAAGTCAATTGAACGGCTGCACACCCCGGTTCGATCCGCAGCACGCGCCCGCATTCGCGAGCGCTACCCGATGGGCAAGGCGCTCGCCCGGATCGAATATTTCGAGCAGCAGCGCGGACTGTCGCTGACTACAACCGATGGCACGCGTGTCCTGCGTCCGCAGGCCCCGCGAGGCGGCAAAGGCCAGCGCAGCGCGCGCGCGCCAGCCGCAGCAGTGTCACCTCGCAACGCCTACGCCGGCGCTGCGCGATTCAAGAGCGCGGCGGTGCCGACGTTCGCGGCAACGATCAACAAACCGGTATGGCGCGAGATCGGCCCGACCTCGATTCCGAAAGGTCAGACCTACGGCGAAGGGGGCAACAACAAGCCGCCGGTATCGGGCCGCGCAGTGGGCATCGTGATCGACCCGACCGACGCGCGCCGGCTGGTGCTGTGTTCGGCCGGCGGCGGCGTGTGGGGCTCCACCGATACCGGCGCGTCGTGGCGTCCGCTCACCGACCAACAACCGACCTTGTCGATGGGCGCGATCGCCGCCGCGCCGAGTTCACCCAACATCGTCTACGCCGCCACCGGCGAAGGCGATACCCGCAGCCCGCTCGGCGTAGGGCTGCTGCGCTCCTCGGACGGCGGCTTCACCTGGGAGCACATGCCCAACCAGGCGCTCTCGGGGACCAGCGTCTACGATCTCGCGGTCGATCCGGCCGATCCGCTGCATGTGTGGATCTGCGCGGTCAACGGGCTGTTCGAAACGCGCAACGCGGGCCAGACCGTTACGCAGGTGCGCACCGAACTGACCTGGGACATCTCGATCAATCCGGCCGATCCGAGCGAAATCTTTCTGGCCAATGAGAGCGGCCTGTTCCGCTCGGGCAACGGCGGCAGCACCTGGTCGCGAGTGACCCTGCCCGGCGCATTCGGTTCGCTCGAACGACTCGAGGTGTGCCACGCCCCGTCCAGCCCGAGCGTCGTCTACGTGGCCGGCGCAATCGGCAGCAGCGCGCTGCTGTGGCGGCGCTCGAGTGCCGGTGGCAATTTCGCGGCCGAATCGGTGCCCGCGCGCATGGAGGTGTCGCAGGCGTGGTACGACTGGTGCTTCGCGGTGTCGCCGGCCGACCCGAACGTCGTCTATTGGGGCGCGATCGAGCTGTATCGCGGCACGCGCACCAGCGGCGTGTGGCGGTGGACGAATATCTCGTCGCGCTCGAGCGGCGATTCGATCCACCCCGATCAGCATCACATCGCCTTCGACCCGAACAACGCGCAAGTCGTCTATGTGTGCAACGACGGCGGGTTGTTCCGTTCGCCCGACGGCGGCAACAGTTGGCAGGCGCTCAATCCGGGGCTGGGCATCACCGAGTTCGAGTTCCT
>CADECO010000436.1:0-2615 GCA_902825905.1 uncultured beta proteobacterium | reverse complement strand
GCAACGACTATCAGGCGCTGTTCTATCCGCCGCTGGACGTGAGCGGCAGCATCGTCGCCAAGGCCGGCCAGTCGGTGTTCGTGTCGAGCGACAGCGGCGATTCGTGGAGCGAGGTGCTGCTGCCGACCTCGAACGCCGCGCGGCCTGACCTCGCCTCGGCGATCGCGATCGTCAGCGCTTCGACCATTTTCGTGGGCACCGTGGCCGGCAACCTGTATCGCATCACGCGGGCCGGCACGCGCTGGAGCAGCAATGCCACCGTCACACCGCTTACGAGTCCACGTCGCGGCTTCATCAGCGACATCGTCGTACCTGGCACGCCCACCAAGACGATCTGGGTGAGCGTGTCGGCGCTGGGTGGCGGACACGTGTTCCGCTCGCTCAACGGCGGCACGAGCTGGGCCGATCGCAGCGGCAATCTCCCCGACATTCCGGTGAACGCGATCGTGGTCGACCCGAAGGACACCACGCGCGTGTTCGCCGGTGCGGACAACGGCGTGTATCGCACCACGAATTCGGGCACCCGCTGGACCGACTTCAGCAACGGCCTGCCCAACGCGGTGGTGGGCGATCTGATCCTGCACACCCGGCTGCGGTTGCTGCGCGCCGGCACGCGCAATCGCGGGGCGTGGGAGGTGAAGATCTGACGTTTCGCGTTTCTGGGGTAGCTTACGCGCCGGCACCTTAGCCGCCCCCGCGTCCTGCCCCTCGTCGTGACCCGCTCACCCGCCGCCCTCGCCTATCAGGTCGTCCTGCTGTCGATGCTCAACGGCATCGGCATGCGCGGCAGCAAGGTCCTGGTGTCGCTCTACGCGCTCGAGCAGGGTGCGAGCGGCTGGACCGTCGGCGTGATCGCCGGCATGTACGCGCTCTTTCCGCTGCTCCTCGCGGTACACGCGGGGAAACTGTCCGACCGCATCGGCGACCGCCTGCCGATCGTGATCGGCGGCGCGGTGATGGCCGCCGCGCTCGCGCTGCCGTTCGTGTCGGGTCACCTCGCAGTGCTCGTCGCGTGCGCCGCGCTGGTCGGGCTGGGGCATATCTACTTCCACCTGGCGATCCACAACCTGCTCGGCTCATTTGGCGGCAAGGACGATCGCACACGCAGCTTCAGCATCTTCGCGCTGGGCATGTCGCTGGCGGCATTTGCGGGGCCGTCGCTCGCCGGCGTGCTGATCGACTCGGTGGGCTTTCGCTGGACCGCGATCTGGCTCGCGGCGATCTCGTCGGCACCGGTGCTGATGGCGCTGGGCATCCGCTCGATCATTCCGGTGCGCACCCGCGCGGGCAAGAGCGAGGAAACCAGCAGTGCGTTCGACCTACTGCAGATCCCGAGCCTGCGGCGCGTGATCATCACCGGCGGCATCAGCATGACCGCGATCGAGCTGTACAACTTCTACTTCCCGGTCTACGGGCAATCGATCGGCCTGTCGGCCACGGTGATCGGCCTGGTGCTGTCCACCTACGCGATCGCCGGCTTCGCGGTGCGCATCTTCCTGCATCGCATGGTGCGTAGTTTCGGCGAGGTGCAGCTGCTCAGCTGGTCGCTCCTGATCGGCGCAGCGGTGTACGCGGTGTTTCCGTGGGTCACCAACATCGGCGTGCTCGCCGTGCTGTCGTTCGTGCTCGGCCTGGGGCTGGGCATGTCGCAGCCGCTGACATTGATGATTACCTATACGCACGCGCCGAAGCAGCGCTCCGGTGAGGCGCTCGGATTGCGCTTGATGATGAACAAGGTGATCCAGGTGGCCGTACCGGTGGCGTTCGGCGCGATGAGTGCAACCACCGGGCTGGTCGCGGTGTTCTGGGCGTGCGCGGCGTTCCTGGTGGGCGGCGGGGTGATGTCGTTGCGGAGCGAGGCCCGGCCAGACGAAGAGTCAGGTAACGCTCGCGCAGCCGGCACCAGCTCCGAGCCGCCCTCTGTCAGCAAACACACCCCTTCGTAGTCCGATCAACGGTCCGAGCCATATACAGTCGGCTGCCTGCCGGCCCGGTCCAGGAGTCCATCCGCCATGCCTGTCTCGTTCGTCTACGTGTCGAATGCCGCCGACGGCACGATCGGCACCTACCGCCTGCTCGCCCACGGTGCACTGCAGCCCGGCCCGCACATCGCCGCGGCCGGAACAGTCGGCCCGCTGGCCATCAGCCCCGACAAGCGATTTCTCTATGCGGGCTCGCGCGCGCAGCCTTATAGCGTGTTGAGCTACGCGATCGACGCGCGATCAGGCGCGTTGACGCTGCTGTCGAAAGCGCCGGTGGTCGAGAGCTTTCCGTACATCACGGTCGATCGCAGCGGACGCGTACTGCTCGCTGCCTCCTACGGCGGCAACGTGGTGACGGTCAACGCGATCGACGCCGAGGGCAAGGTGGTCGCGCCGGCCGCACAGGTAATTCCCACGGCGCGAAACGCGCACGCGATCGTGATCGATCGCAGCAACCGCTTCGTGTACGTACCGCACCTGGGCACCGATCAGCTGTTCCAGTTCGTGCTCGATGCCACCGCGCCCAGGCTCCGCGCGAACACACCGCCGCTGGTGCAGCTGAAAGCAGGCACGGGCCCTCGGCATCTGATCATCGCGGGCGACAACCGCTTCGCCTATCTGCTCAACGACCTG
>CADECO010000435.1:0-4857 GCA_902825905.1 uncultured beta proteobacterium | reverse complement strand
CAACCAAACCTTCGATCAAGCCGCACACCGCCGCCGACGAAGACAACCGGCGCGCGAGCAATCCGTTGTGGAACGGCAACAAGATGAAGCTGGGCGTCTTCGGCAGCAACCTGAGCAACGGCTGCGCGATGACGCTGGCCGAAGGCACGCTGGAGACGACCTGGCCCAACACGAAGCAGATCTGCACCGCCGCCGACCGCGCCGGGTTTGAGGCGCTGGTGCCGGTCGGGCGCTGGAAGGGTTTCGGCGGCAAGACCAATTTCAACGGCAGCTGCTTCGAGACGTACACCTGGGCCGCCGGCATCGCGGCCTGCACCGAGCAAACCGCGGTGTTCTCGACGTCGCATGTGCCGACCGTGCACCCGATCCTCGCAGCCAAGCAAGCCACCACGATCGATCACATCTCCGGCGGACGCTTCGCGCTCAACATCGTGTGCGGCTGGTTCCAGCCCGAGATGGAAATGTTCGGGGCGCCGATCATGGAGCACGACACCCGCTACGAGTACGCGGAGGAATGGATCGACGTGATCCGCATGCTGTGGCGCGCGGAAGAAGAGTTCGACTACGAAGGCAGGTACTTCAAGGTCAACAAGGGCTTCCATGAGCCCAAGCCGATCCAGCGGCCGTTTCCCGCGATCATGAACGCGGGCGGCTCGCCGGTGGGCACACGCTTTGCCGCCAAGCAGGCCGACATGGCGTTCGTTGCACTCGAAGGCCACGACGCCGAGACGATCAAGAAGCGCGTCGGCGCGCTGCGCGACCTCGCGCACAGCGAGTTCAAGCGCGACATCCAGGTTTGGAATTCGAGCTACGTGGTGTGCCGGCCGACCGAAAAGGAGGCGAAGGACTATCTCAACTACTACGTGCGCGAAAAAGGCGACTGGGACGCCGTGGAGAATCTGGTGAAGATCTTCGGGCTTCAATCACTGGCGCTGCCCAACGAAGTGCTCGAGCAGTTCAAGTTCCATTTCATCGCCGGCTGGAGCGGTTTTCCCCTGGTCGGCACGCCCGAGCAGATCGTCGACAAGCTCGCGATGATGTCGGCCGCGGGGCTCGACGGCACTGCGCTCTCCTTCGTGAACTATCAGGAGGAGTTGCCGCAGTTCATCAAGCAAGTGGTGCCGCTGATGGAGCAGGCAGGGTTGCGCAAGCCATTCACCGGTTGACCCGTGCGGGCCAGCGGTAGCGCCAGCGTGTCGCCGAACTTGCAATCGACGGGCCGACCCCACAAGCTAGGCGCCTCATCTGGTCGCCGAGGTAATTCCATGCCGATGTTCGTCCGCCTGTTCGTCCGTGGAGTCGGTATCGCCGCAGCCTTGCTGCTGAACTGGTCGGTCCAGGCGCAGTCGTATCCGACGCAGCCGGTGCGCATCCTGATCGGCTTTCCGCCCGGCGGCACCACCGACGTCATCGGCAGGCTCGTCGCGCAGGAGCTGAGCACGCAGACCGGCAAGACCTTCATCGTCGAGAACCGCGCCGGGGCCAGCGGCACCATCGCCACCGGCAACGTGGCCAAGTCGACGCCCGACGGCCACACGCTGATCATGGTTCCAAGTACGCACGGCACCGCCGCGGCGCTCTACGCCAACCTGCCTTACACCGAGGGCGAGTTGCTGCCGGTGGGTCTGGTGGCCAGTACACCGTACGTGTTCGTCGTCCACCCCACGCTGCCGGTGAACACGTTCGCCGAGCTGCTCGCGCTGCTCAAGAAGAATCCCGGCAAGTACGAATTCGGTTCGTCCAGCCCGGGCACCGCGCAGCATCTGGGCGGCGAACTGGTCAAGCGCATGGCCGGCGTCGACATGGTCCACGTGCCATACAAGGGCAGCGGCGCGCTGATGCCGGACTTGCTCGCCGGACGCATCCCGATGATGTTCGAGAACTTCGCGATCATGATGCCGCACATCCGCAAGGGGGCGCTGCGGCCGCTCGCATCATCGAGTTCCAAGCGCACCGCGTTGTTGCCCGACCTGCCGACGGTCGCCGAGACGGGCATGGGCCTGGAAGGATTCGAAGTGGTGGGATGGTTTGCGCTGCTCGCCCCGGCCAAGGTACCGGCCGATGTCGTGCGATTGCTCAACGCCGAACTCAATCGGATGGTGAGCAAGCCGGCGATCCTGCAGCGCTTCCAGGAACTGGGCGCCGAGCCGATGAGCGGAACGCCGGAGCAGGCCACCGCCTACATCCGCAACGAGCAGGAGAAGTGGGGACGCGTCATTCGCGACGCCGGGATCAAAGCCCAGTAGCGCGCATCGGCCGGGAGTCGCCCCGAGCCCTCTGCGCGCGGCACGCAGCGCCCGTCAGTCGTGCAGCGACGCCACGGCCTTCGCATCGGCCGCACCTTTCGCATCCGTTGCACCTTGGAGCACTGCGGGCGCTGACCCCATCTGTCGCGCCGCCTGCTCCGGATCGAGGTACCGACCGTAGTAATCGCCCATGCCCGAGGTGCGGATCATGTGGCGAATCTCATTCGGGTCGTAGTCGCCCAGCGCGACGTGCACCAGACAGCGGTTGTCCCACATCACCAGATCACCGACGCTCCAGTAGTGGCGGTAGGTGAACCGCGGCGCGATCGAGTGCTCGCACAGGAACTTCACGATCGGTTTGCTCTCGGCCTCCGACAGCCCCAGAAAGTTGCGCACGCGCTCGTTGATGTAGAGCGCCTTGCGGCCCGACTCCGGATGCAGGCGCACCGCCGGATGCACCACCGGCGGATTCAGCCGGCGAAACTCGTTGGCGACCTCCGGCCCGCGCTTGTCCAGCCCTTCGATCAGGCTCGCGTCGTGCACGGCTTCGAGCCCGTCGAGAAACTCGCGCATCTTCGGCGACAAGGTCTCGTAGGCCATGTACATGTTGGCGAACATCGTGTCGCCGCCGACCGATGGTTTCTCCATGCAGTACACACTGGTCGCCTTGGCTGGCCGCAGCGTGTAGGAAAGATCGGTGTGCCAGTTCTGCCCGGCGTTGTAGGTTTTCGAGGGCCGCCCGTTGGTCCACTTGTTGGTGAGGACCATGACTTCATTGATGTCGGGGTGGCGGTTGAAGGGCTGCGTGGCGTAGTCGTCGAGTTCACCGAATAACCGCGTGAACTGCACCAGCCGTTGTGGATCGAGCTGCTGGCCGGGAAACACCAGCACGAGATGCTCGAGCCACGCCGCGCGGATCGCATCGAGCGCGGATTGCGGCAGCGGCCTGGAAAGATCAATGCCGGTCACGCGCGCGCCGCACGCGTAGCCGATGCGCTGGATCGAAATGTTCGACATGCGGTTCTCCTCTGTGCGCCCTGGAAGCCGCGGCGGGCGATTACCCGCAGCATCAGCCAATCATAGCGTCACACCGTCTGCATCTGGCGCACCGGCCGCACGCCGCTCGCGCAGCGGTCGGCACGGCGGGTAGACTCGCGATCCATTCCTTGCGGTGCATGCAGTCGAGCGCGCGCGCTCGCCCCAGTCCAGGCCATGACCAAACCCATCCCCGGCCCCGATCCGCAGCCGATCAAGCCGCGCTTCGTGCCCCCACCCAAGGCGTGCGACGCCCATTGCCACGTGTTCGGCCCGGCGGCGAAATTTCCGTACGCACCCGATCGCGCCTACACCCCGCCCGACGCCTCGGTGGAGGCACTGATCAAGCTGCACGATTTTCTCGGCATCGAGCGCGCGGTGATCGTGCATGCGAGCTGCCACGGCGCGGACATGCGCGCCACGCTTGATGCGATCGCGCGCTTTCCGCAGCGGTTTCGCGGCACCTCGATCATCGACGAGTCGTACACCGACGCTGATTTCGAGCGCATGCACCAGGGCGGCATCCGCGCGGTGCGGTTCAATTTCGTGCAGCACCTGGGTGGGCGGCCCGACATGGCGTTGTTCCAGCGCACGGTGGCGCGCATCGCGCCGCTCGGCTGGCATCTCATCCTGCATCTTGACGCGCAGGACATCGTGGAATTCAAGGACATGTTCGCGCGGCTGCCGTTGCCTTTCGTGATCGATCACATGGGCCGGGTGCGCGCCGCCGACGGTCTGGAGCAGGCGCCGTTCAAGGTGCTGCTCGATTTCATGAAGGACGAGAAAGCGTGGGTGAAGATCTGCGGCTCGGAGCGCGTGTCCTCGAGCGGGCCGCCATTCACCGACGCCGCCCCGTTCGCGCACAAGCTGATCGAAGCGGCGCCCGATCGCATCCTGTGGGGCACCGACTGGCCGCATCCCAACGTCGGCAAGCACATGCCCAACGACGGCGCGCTGGTCGATCTGATCCCGCTGCTCATGCCGGACGCCGCGCTCCAGCGGAGGATCCTGGTCGAGAACCCGGCGCGGCTGTACGGCTTCTGAGTTCGGCACCGGTGCTTGATCTGCGCGCGTTCCTCGCCTCGGTCGGCGACTACGTCTACCGCCCGGCACAGGCGTTGTCGGTCGTGCACGAGATCACCGCGCTTCAACATGCGCTCGAGCGCGCCGGCCGGCGGCCGATCGTGCACGTCGCGCAACCGCGACTGGCCGACGGGCGCGTGAGCACGATGCCGCTGGTGTGCAATCTCACCGCCAGCCGTGTCGTGACGGCGCGGGCGTTCGGGCTCGACGATCATCGCCACGCCGCGCAGGCGCTCTCGGCGCGCGTAACCCGGCCGATTGCGCCAAGCATCGTCAACCGCGTCGACGCGCCGGTGCAGGCGGTGGTGCAGGCGGGCGACGCCATCGATCTGCGCGCGCTGCCCGCGCTGACCCAGCACTTGGGCGATCCGGGACCATATCTCACCGCGGCGCATGCCACCACGGTCGATCCCGATTCGGGCATCGACAACACCGCGATCCAACGTTGCTGGATCAAGGGCGCGCGCACGCTCAGCTTCTATCCGTATCCGTC